>NZ_JBWZCM010000027.1:0-1879 GCF_059383655.1 Pseudarthrobacter sp. Hb11 | reverse complement strand
TGTGTCTGTTGTTTGAGAACTCAATAGTGTGCCAAGTTTGTTGATACCAATTTTTTATTGATTGGTTGAATTGACTGGATCGTCCGCCCCTGTGGGTGGTCTGGTTTTTACAGCTGGTTTCAAATTTTGCAGTGTGTGTTTCCCGTTTTCCCGGGGGCGCATGTTGTGTTCGTTTTGTTTTACTTCAACGGAGAGTTTGATCCTGGCTCAGGATGAACGCTGGCGGCGTGCTTAACACATGCAAGTCGAACGATGATCCGGTGCTTGCACCGGGGATTAGTGGCGAACGGGTGAGTAACACGTGAGTAACCTGCCCTTAACTCTGGGATAAGCCTGGGAAACTGGGTCTAATACCGGATATGACTCCTCATCGCATGGTGGGGGGTGGAAAGCTTTTTGTGGTTTTGGATGGACTCGCGGCCTATCAGCTTGTTGGTGAGGTAATGGCTCACCAAGGCGACGACGGGTAGCCGGCCTGAGAGGGTGACCGGCCACACTGGGACTGAGACACGGCCCAGACTCCTACGGGAGGCAGCAGTGGGGAATATTGCACAATGGGCGCAAGCCTGATGCAGCGACGCCGCGTGAGGGATGACGGCCTTCGGGTTGTAAACCTCTTTCAGTAGGGAAGAAGCGAAAGTGACGGTACCTGCAGAAGAAGCGCCGGCTAACTACGTGCCAGCAGCCGCGGTAATACGTAGGGCGCAAGCGTTATCCGGAATTATTGGGCGTAAAGAGCTCGTAGGCGGTTTGTCGCGTCTGCCGTGAAAGTCCGGGGCTCAACTCCGGATCTGCGGTGGGTACGGGCAGACTAGAGTGATGTAGGGGAGACTGGAATTCCTGGTGTAGCGGTGAAATGCGCAGATATCAGGAGGAACACCGATGGCGAAGGCAGGTCTCTGGGCATTAACTGACGCTGAGGAGCGAAAGCATGGGGAGCGAACAGGATTAGATACCCTGGTAGTCCATGCCGTAAACGTTGGGCACTAGGTGTGGGGGACATTCCACGTTTTCCGCGCCGTAGCTAACGCATTAAGTGCCCCGCCTGGGGAGTACGGCCGCAAGGCTAAAACTCAAAGGAATTGACGGGGGCCCGCACAAGCGGCGGAGCATGCGGATTAATTCGATGCAACGCGAAGAACCTTACCAAGGCTTGACATGAACCGGAAAGACCTGGAAACAGGTGCCCCGCTTGCGGTCGGTTTACAGGTGGTGCATGGTTGTCGTCAGCTCGTGTCGTGAGATGTTGGGTTAAGTCCCGCAACGAGCGCAACCCTCGTTCTATGTTGCCAGCACGTGATGGTGGGGACTCATAGGAGACTGCCGGGGTCAACTCGGAGGAAGGTGGGGACGACGTCAAATCATCATGCCCCTTATGTCTTGGGCTTCACGCATGCTACAATGGCCGGTACAAAGGGTTGCGATACTGTGAGGTGGAGCTAATCCCAAAAAGCCGGTCTCAGTTCGGATTGGGGTCTGCAACTCGACCCCATGAAGTCGGAGTCGCTAGTAATCGCAGATCAGCAACGCTGCGGTGAATACGTTCCCGGGCCTTGTACACACCGCCCGTCAAGTCACGAAAGTTGGTAACACCCGAAGCCGGTGGCCTAACCCCTTGTGGGAGGGAGCTGTCGAAGGTGGGACTGGCGATTGGGACTAAGTCGTAACAAGGTAGCCGTACCGGAAGGTGCGGCTGGATCACCTCCTTTCTAAGGAGCACCTACAAGCGCCGTCCTCATGTATGTGGGTGGTGGTGTTTGTCAGGAGTATATGCCCGTTGCGCAGACGTTTGTTCTGCGGCGGGTGCTCAAGGGTGGAATATCAATGAATAGGTGCCTGGTGGCACGGGCTGGTTGTTAGTACGGGTTGATCTCCTTTG
>NZ_JBWZCM010000026.1:0-2696 GCF_059383655.1 Pseudarthrobacter sp. Hb11 | reverse complement strand
GCACAACTCTGCCCAAAACATCACCGCCTCAAACACAACAGCCGCTGGGCCCCCACCCCAGCCACCCACAACGAACCACCCGGCTGGACCTCACCCACCGGCCGCCACTACAAAAGCGAACACCACAACTGGGCACCACCAACCTGGCCAGCGGCAGTGCTGTCGAGCCCGGAATTTAGCGAGGATTCCCGGCTTTATGAAACGCTGCCTGACGAACTTCAGGTCCGGGAAGCTTCGGACAAAGGTTCCCGGCTTCATGAGACCCTGACTGAGGAATGTCCGGTCTGGGAAGCTCCGGACGAGGACCTTGTGGACCCTGATGACATAGCCGCAAGCGACTCGTGCTGGGAGGACTTCTACGCAATGCCGCATGTCCTGCCACCTGATCCGGAGAAGAACTGGGAATTGCTCCCGACCGAATGACATCAGAACGTCAGCCTTTGCTGAACAACGAAGTCATAAAGGGGGTGTACGCCGTGCCAGTGACGTTGGCGCCGACGCCCTCCCCCAGATTGCCCTCCCCCAAACCGCCTTCCCATGCGGCGCCGCCTGCATGGGTACGAAGTTCGGTCACATGCCTTAGGACGCCGCCGTCAACGCGCAATGTATGGCGGGTCCATCCGGCGTTGCCGTGGCGTTCCACGCGCAGGACCCCTTCATGCCACTGACAACGGGCCGGCACGTCCGGCGCCGGGCCCGCGCTGTCCACGTAATACCACAGGACGTCCTGGTGATCGGGATCCACGGTGAACATCCCATGGCCTTCGAAATGCGTCCCGTCCGCCTCAACGTGGCGGTAGCTCTGCACCACGGCGAAGCCGCCCGCCACGCGCCTGTACGTCACCTCCGCATCAACGGTCCGCTCCGGTCCCCATGGACCAGCCGCAAGGTGGGTGCTGCCACGCCAATGGCCGAGCAGGACAGCCAATGCTGGATGGTCGTGCAGCAGTTGGTCGTGTGTCGGCGGGCCCTGTGTCCGCGGGTCCTGTTCCGGATGGCCGGCTGATGGGGGGTCAAAGGCCGGGCCGTCGGCAAATCCCTCATGGGCAGGAGGGGTGTGGGCAGGACCTTCGTTGCGGGGAGGCACAGGCCCCGCTCCGAATCCATCCACGCCTTCCACCCCTCACGAACCACACGCCAGCTAAACCGACAGAAATTCGACGTCGGTTGGCCTGATCCTACGCCCCCCTAGCCAAGGAGAGGAGAGGCGTCAGAGACCGAACGTTTCGGTCTCCTCAAACGGCCCGACAACGGTCACAGTCCTTGGTGCGGCTGCAAGCTCCGCCGCAAGGTCCTGAACCTGCTCCGCCGTAACCGACTTGATCAGCCGCAGCGTCTCGTCGATGTCCTGGTACTCGCCGGAAACGAGTTCGGCACGGCCCAGCCGCGACATCCGCGATCCCGTATCCTCCAGCGCAAGAACGATTCCGCCGCCCAGTTGGCCCACAGCCTTGCGCAGCTCGTCCTCGGTGATTCCGTGCTCCGCGAGCTTGTCCAATTCCGCACCGAGCAATTCCAGGACCTGCCGCACCTTGGACGGCGTGCACCCCGCGTACATGCCGAAGTACCCGGCGTCGGCGTAGGAGGAGGCGAACGAGTAGGTGGAATACACCAGGCCGCGCTTCTCGCGGATCTCCTGGAACAGCCGCGAGGACATGCCCCCGCCCAGCACGGCGTTCAGGACGCTCATAACGTAGCGCCGTTCGTCAGTGGCCACGATGGTGGGGCAGCCCATGATGATGTTCGCCTGCTCCACCGCGCGTTTGACCACGTGAAGTCCGGCGGTCCCCGTAATCAGGGCCCGGTCAGTGGAACGCCTTTCCACCGGCGCTGCATCCGCCTTCAGCGACCAGCCCGCGGTCTCGAGGGCGTCCACCACAAGGTTGCAGACGACGTCGTGCTCCAGGCCGCCTGCTGCCGTGATCACCAGCTCGTCGGGCCGGTAGTACCGCTGGTAATGCTCCCAGACCGAGTCGCGGGCAACCGCCCTGATGGCGTCCGGGGTGCCGCCGATGGGCCGTCCCAGTGGGTGGCTGCCCAGCACGGCTGAGACAAAGTGTTCGTGGGCGACGTCGGTGGGGTCATCGCTGTCCATGGCGATTTCCTCGAGGATAACGTCCCGTTCCTGTTCCATCTCCGTCGGGTCGAGAACGGCTCCGGTAATCATGTCGGCGATGACGTCGATGGCCATCGGCAGGTCTGAATCCAGGACCCGTGCAAAGTAGCATGTGCTTTCCTTGGCCGTGGCCGCGTTTGACTCACCGCCCACCTCGTCGAAGGCCGAAGCGATTTCCAGCGCTGTACGGCGCTTGGTTCCCTTGAACAGGAGGTGCTCCAGGAAGTGGGTGGAACCGTGCTGTCCCGGGGCCTCGTCCCGGGAACCGACCCCAACCCAAAAACCAATGGTTGCCGACCGCTGTCCCGGCATTGCCTCGGTCAGCACCCGTACTCCCCCGGGCAACACCGAACGGCGGACCTCGGAGCCGCCGTCGGAGCCGTGGACCAGGGTGTCGCCGCGGTGGTTCTGCTCAAGCGGCAGGGGTACAACAGTCATTGAGGCCTTTCAAAAGGGGCAGCCGGGATCTGGCTGCCATCGTAACAGCGGCGGGGGGGGGGGGGGGGGCCGCAGCCCCCCCCCCCCCCCCCCCGCCCGCCTGTTCTGTCCCCCCCCCCTCACCTCTGCCCGCCGCCCTCCT
>NZ_JBWZCM010000025.1:0-3416 GCF_059383655.1 Pseudarthrobacter sp. Hb11 | reverse complement strand
GCGGGACTTTGTTTCTGGTTTTCCTGGCCGGGCCGATCATGCACGTTTGTGTGTGGGGTGTGTGGTTTGGGGTTGTTGTTTGAGAACTACATAGTGGACGCGAGCATCTTTTATAAGAAGCAATTTCCAAGAATATGAACCTGGATCTGGCTGCGCTGTTGATGCCCTTTGGGGTGTTGGGGTGTGGTTGGTTTTCGTGGTTCTCTCGTGAATTAGTTTTTTGATCTTTGTGGTCAAGTTTTTAAGAGCACACGGTGGATGCCTTGGCATTAGGAGCCGAAGAAGGACGTAGGAATCTGCGATAAGCCTGGGGGAGTCGATAACCGGACTGTGATCCCAGGGTGTCCGAATGGGGAAACCCCGCCAGGGGCGCGAGTCGCCTGGTGACCCGCATCTGAACACATAGGGTGCGTGGAGGGAACGCGGGGAAGTGAAACATCTCAGTACCCGCAGGAAGAGAAAACAATAGTGATTCCGTTAGTAGTGGCGAGCGAACGCGGATCAGGCTAAACCGTTCCATGTGTGATAGCCGGCGGGCGTTGCATGGTCGGGGTTGTGGGACTTTCCATACCAGTTCTGCCGGGCTGGTGGGGTGTGATGTGCAGGCATAGGTGAACGGTCTTGAAAGGCCGGCCAGAGAGGGTGTGAGCCCCGTAACCGAAATGTTGTGTACCGCCTGGATGAGTATCCCAAGTAGCACGGGGCCCGAGAAATCCCGTGTGAATCTGTCAGGACCACCTGATAAGCCTAAATACTCCCTAATGACCGATAGCGGACCAGTACCGTGAGGGAAAGGTGAAAAGTACCCCGGGAGGGGAGTGAAACAGTACCTGAAACCGTGTGCTTACAATCCGTCGGAGCCAGTCTGATTCTGGTGACGGCGTGCCTTTTGAAGAATGAGCCTGCGAGTTAGTGTTACGTCGCGAGGTTAACCCGTGTGGGGAAGCCGTAGCGAAAGCGAGTCTGAATAGGGCGTTGCAGTGGCGTGATCTAGACCCGAAGCGAAGTGATCTACCCATGGCCAGGTTGAAGCGACGGTAAGACGTCGTGGAGGACCGAACCCACTTCAGTTGAAAATGGAGGGGATGAGCTGTGGGTAGGGGTGAAAGGCCAATCAAACTTCGTGATAGCTGGTTCTCCCCGAAATGCATTTAGGTGCAGCGTTGCGTGTTTCTTACCGGAGGTAGAGCTACTGGATGGCTAATGGGCCCTACAAGGTTACTGACGTCAGCCAAACTCCGAATGCCGGTAAGTGAGAGCGCAGCAGTGAGACTGTGGGGGATAAGCTTCATAGTCGAGAGGGAAACAGCCCAGACCACCAACTAAGGCCCCTAAGCGTGTGCTAAGTGGGAAAGGATGTGGAGTTGCGAAGACAACCAGGAGGTTGGCTTAGAAGCAGCCATCCTTAAAAGAGTGCGTAATAGCTCACTGGTCAAGTGATTCCGCGCCGACAATGTAGCGGGGCTCAAGTACACCGCCGAAGTTGTGGCATTCAGATATTAGCTAAGCCCTTGTGGTTCAGGCGTCTGGATGGGTAGGGGAGCGTCGTGTGGGCAGTGAAGTCGCGGTGTAAACCAGCGGTGGAGCCTACACGAGTGAGAATGCAGGCATGAGTAGCGAAAGACGGGTGAGAAACCCGTCCGCCGAATGATCAAGGGTTCCAGGGTCAAGCTAATCTGCCCTGGGTAAGTCGGGACCTAAGGCGAGGCCGACAGGCGTAGTCGATGGACAACGGGTTGATATTCCCGTACCGGCGAAAAACCGCCCATGCTGAACAGGGGATACTAACTGCCCGAGACCTGCCCGATCACCCTTGTGGTGTGAGGGTTTTGGTGGAGCGCAGGACCTGATCCTGGGAGGCAAGCGTATTAACAGGTGTGACGCAGGAAGGTAGCCAAGCCGGGCGATGGTTGTCCCGGTCTAAGGATGTAGGGCGAACGGTAGGCAAATCCGCTGTTCATGATGCCTGAGATCTGATGGGACCCCCGTTTGGGGGGATTTGGTGATCCTATGCTGCCGAGAAAAGCATCGACGCGAGGTTTTAGCCGCCCGTACCCCAAACCGACACAGGTGATCAGGTAGAGAATACTAAGGCGATCGAGAGAATTATGGTTAAGGAACTCGGCAAAATGCCCCCGTAACTTCGGGAGAAGGGGGGCCCCAACCTTGAACACCACTTGCTGGTGGGAGGGGATCGGGGCCGCAGAGACCAGGGGGAAGCGACTGTTTACTAAAAACACAGGTCCGTGCGAAGTCGCAAGACGATGTATACGGACTGACTCCTGCCCGGTGCTGGAAGGTTAAGAGGACCGGTTAGCCGCAAGGCGAAGCTGAGAATTTAAGCCCCAGTAAACGGCGGTGGTAACTATAACCATCCTAAGGTAGCGAAATTCCTTGTCGGGTAAGTTCCGACCTGCACGAATGGAGTAACGACTTCCCCGCTGTCTCAACCATAAACTCGGCGAAATTGCAGTACGAGTAAAGATGCTCGTTACGCGCAGCAGGACGGAAAGACCCCGAGACCTTTACTATAGTTTGGTATTGGTGTTCGGAGTGGCTTGTGTAGGATAGGTGGGAGACGTTGAAGCCCGGACGCCAGTTCGGGTGGAGTCATCGTTGAAATACCACTCTGGTCACTTTGGACATCTAACTTCGGCCCGTAATCCGGGTCAGGGACAGTGCCTGATGGGTAGTTTAACTGGGGCGGTTGCCTCCTAAAAAGTAACGGAGGCGCCCAAAGGTTCCCTCAGCCTGGTTGGCAATCAGGTGTCGAGTGTAAGTGCACAAGGGAGCTTGACTGTGAGAGAGACATCTCGAGCAGGGACGAAAGTCGGGACTAGTGATCCGGCGGTACATTGTGGAATGGCCGTCGCTCAACGGATAAAAGGTACCTCGGGGATAACAGGCTGATCTTGCCCAAGAGTCCATATCGACGGCATGGTTTGGCACCTCGATGTCGGCTCGTCGCATCCTGGGGCTGGAGTAGGTCCCAAGGGTTGGGCTGTTCGCCCATTAAAGCGGTACGCGAGCTGGGTTTAGAACGTCGTGAGACAGTTCGGTCCCTATCCGCTGCGCGCGCAGGAAATTTGAGAAGGGCTGTCCTTAGTACGAGAGGACCGGGACGGACGAACCTCTGGTGTGTCAGTTGTACTGCCAAGTGCACCGCTGATTAGCTACGTTCGGATGGGATAACCGCTGAAAGCATCTAAGCGGGAAGCTCGCTTCAAGATGAGATTTCCATACACCTTGTGTGTGAGAGGCCCCCAGCCAGACCACTGGGTTGATAGGCCGGATGTGGAAGCGAGGACTAACGACTCGTGAAGCTGACCGGTACTAATAGGCCGATAACTTACACCACACACCACCGCCGTGAACGGCATTCAAAAGACGTTCACACCAGACGGTGGTAAAAGATA
>NZ_JBWZCM010000024.1:0-4793 GCF_059383655.1 Pseudarthrobacter sp. Hb11 | reverse complement strand
GAGGCCCCAACCAGTCACTGGTTGGGGCCTCCCACACTTAAAACACCCCAGGGCCCTGACACACCACGTCAGGGCCCCACCACTTTATCCAGCACACACCACCCCGCCACCAAGGACAGGAACAGCCAGGTTGTCCTCAGCCCGGCCCGCACAACCACAACTGAACGCCGAGCCATAGCCGGCGCCTAGACTTACGGCATGACACCGAGTTCCCGCGAGCCACGCATTCGCCGGGCCACCATTCTTGATGTGGCGGCCGCTGCCGGTGTCTCGCGTCAGACCGTGACCCGCGCCATGAATGACATGTCTGGAATCAGCCAGGCCACGCGTGAGCGGGTCCAACAACTGGCATGGGAGCTGGGCTACACCCCCAGCAGGTTTGCGAAGGGCCTGGTGCAGGGCGCCCGGGTCTCCCTCGGGCTCGCCATCCCGGACCTCACCAACCCGTACTTCCCTGCCTTCGCTTCCAGTGTGGTGGAAGTGGCCACCCAGCGTGGCTGGAACGTGGTGGTTGATGACTTTGGCCACGGCAGCGGGAACGGCCTGGACGCCGTGACCCGCCTGGCGCCCCAGGTCGATGCCCTGGTCGGCTATCTCGGCGCCTGCTCGAGTGATGCCCAGGTATTGATGGGCCGGCGCCCGGTAGTGGTGCTCGACTACCCGTCAGGCAAAGCAGCCGGGGGCATCTCCTTTGATTACTCCCACGGAGCGCGGATTGCCTTGGAACGGCTCAAGGAAGCCGGTTGCCGACAGATTGCCTATCTTGACTCGGACCAGGAGGGCCCCGCCACCACCCGCGGCCGGGCAGTCGCAGATGCAGCAGCTGGCGCCGGCATCGAGCTCACCGTCCGGCAGGCTGCTGACTCCGCCGCTGCGGCCGGGGCAGCTGTGCAATCGATGATTAAACAGCATGCCGGCATCGACGGGCTCCTGGTGTTCAATGACCTCATGGCAGCAGGGGCACTCAAAGCCCTGCACCAAGCGGGCAGAACGGTGCCGGGGGACTGCGCCGTGATCGGGATGGACGGAATCCCTTTGGGGGGGCTCGTGACACCCGAACTGACCACCCTGTCCCTCGACCTTCGCGCGGTGGGGCGGGCCGCCGTCGACCTCGTTAACGGCCTGCTGACCGGCACCGTGGAGGCTGGAAGCGAAGGTGCCACGCTGGTGCTCCAACACCAGCTCGTCCTTCGTCAGTCAGCCTGACCCTACTCAACCCGGGCAAATTCGACTAGGCTGCAGTGTGCGGTCCGTGAACGTTCACGCGGAGCGGGCGGGGAATTAGGACCAGCCTGCATCCATGAAGCAAGGAAGCCCATGTCAGTTGCATCGCCTACCGTGCATGCCGGCAGCAGCCCGGAACGCACCCCGGATTCGCCTGTTACCAGCCTCGAACTCGGCGCCGAGGACGTCCGGGGGCTGTCCTCCCTGGAGCCCGGCACCGGCAGCCTGCCTGCGCGGGCCTACCTGAACAGTGACGCTCCAAAGCTGTTACTCAACGGGGAGTGGCAGTTCCGCCTCAGCGGGGGAATCCGAACGGCACCTGATGACGGCTGGCAGCTGGGGGAGGATCTGAACGGATTCGAAAGCCTGCCCGTGCCGTCCTGCTGGTCCATGCATGGTCACGGTGCTCCCGCGTACACAAATGTCCAGTTCCCGTTCGCCGTTGAACCGCCACACGTGCCTGAGGCCAACCCGATTGGTGACCATGTGCTGGTCTTCGAGGCCGGGCCCGAGTTCTTTCCGCAGGCACTTTTGCGGTTCGACGGCATCGAGTCTGCCGGAACGGTCTGGTTGAACGGGGTGGAACTCGGCACCACCCGCGGCAGCAGGCTGGCCCACGAATTCGACGTGGCCGGGATCCTTGAGGAAGGCCAGAACACGCTGGCCGTGCGGGTCGCCCAGTTCTCGGCCGCCAGCTACGTGGAGGACCAGGATATGTGGTGGCTCCCCGGTATCTTCCGCGACGTCACCCTGCAGGCCCGTCCGTCTGAGGGAGTCGATGACGTTTTTGTCCGCGCCGACTTCGACCACGTCAGCGGCGAAGGCGTCCTCAAAGTGGACGCAAGCCGGGGCGGACAGGCGATTTACGCCGTCGTGCGCGTTCCGGAACTGGACCTGGAACTCCCCGCCGGCACCGAGGTGCGGGTCCCCGCCGTCGAGCCGTGGTCAGCTGAGATGCCCCGGCTCTACAAGGCAACAGTCAGCACGGAGGGGGAATCTGTTGCCCTGCAGGTGGGCTTCCGCAGTATCACCGTCGAAGACGCGCAGTTCAAGGTCAACGGCCGGCGGATCCTGCTGCGCGGCGTCAACCGCCACGAGCACCACCCGCGCCTTGGCCGGGTGGTGCCCCGGGATGTGGTGGAGGCCGAGCTGCGGCTCATGAAGCAGCACAACATCAACGCCATCCGGACGTCGCATTACCCGCCGCATCCGGAGTTCCTGGCGCTTGCGGACCAGCTTGGCTTCTACGTTGTGCTTGAGTGCGACCTCGAAACGCACGGTTTTGAGAGCGCTGGCTGGGCCCGGAACCCCAGCGATGATCCCCACTGGGAAGCGGCACTCGTGGATCGCATGCGCCGCACGGTGGAGCGGGACAAAAACCACCCCGCGGTGGTCATGTGGTCCCTCGGCAACGAGGCCGGCACCGGCAGGAACCTCGCCGCCATGTCGCGCTGGACCAAGGACCGGGACCCGTCCCGGCCAATCCACTACGAGGGCGACTGGTCCTCGGCGTACGTCGACGTCTACTCCCGCATGTACGCCAGCCAGGCCGAAACAGCACTGATCGGGCAGGGGATCGAGCCGCCACTGGAAGACGCCCAGTTGGACGCTCGACGGCGCGCCATGCCTTTTGTGCTCTGCGAATACGTCCACGCCATGGGCAACGGCCCAGGCGGCATGAGCGAGTACCAGGAGCTTTTCGAGAAGTACCCCCGCCTCATGGGCGGCTTTGTGTGGGAATGGCTGGAACACGGCATCACCGTCGCGTCGCACGGCGGCGGCGAGCACTACGCCTACGGCGGGGACTTCGGTGAGGATGTCCACGACGGCAACTTTGTCACCGATGGGCTGGTGGATGCGGATCGCAACCCCAGGCCAGGGCTTCTGGACTTCAAAAAGGTCATCGAACCGCTGCGTATCACCGTGGCCGCTGACTGGTCCGGCTTCACCGTCCGCAACAGCCACGACTTCGCAGACACTGGCGCCTACAGCTTCCGTTACGTGGTGGAGGCCGACGGCGGTACCCTCGGCGCAGGGGCGGTGGAAGTCGCGTCCGTGGCACCCTCCGCCGAGGCGCTTGTGGAGCTCTCAAGCAGGGTTGCTTCTCTCACTGCAAGCCTGCCTGACGGCCAGTCGGCGGTACTCACGGTGAGTGCACTCCTCGCCGCTGATTCACTATGGGCTTCAGCTGGGCATGAGGTCGCTTGGGGGCAATCTGTCCGGGAGCCGGGTTCCGCAGTACAGCCGGCAACCCTTGAACCCGTGCTCGTTCGGGACAGCGAACTTCACCTGGGACCCGTAGTGTTCAGCCGGATTACCGGAATGCCCACCTCAATTGGTGGGTTGCCCGTGGAGAAGACGGGGCTGACGTTGTGGTGGCCGCCTACAGACAACGACCTCGGCCGGGAATGGGACGGCACAGATGAGCGCCCGCTCGCCACGCAGTGGAAGGACGCCCGGCTGAACCTGCTCCACGCCCGGCTGCTGGGCATCAGCGCGGGAGCGAGCCCGGAAGGCGGGGACGCCCTGACGGTCCGTACCCGCGTGAGTGCTGCGGACAAGCAGTACGGGGTTTTTGTGGATTACACCTGGACCAGCGACGGCGAAACGGTTGGCCTCCGGACCCAGGTCCGGCCTGACAGCAAGTGGGTCAACCGGGGCTTTGAAGTGGAATGGGCGCGGATAGGGCTGGAACTCGTGCTGGGTAAAGAGACGGCGACCGTGAGCTGGTTCGGTCAGGGCCCCCATCAGAGCTATCCCGACACGGGGCAAGGGACGCGGACGGGCTGGTTCTCGAATCCCCTGGCAGACATGGATGTTGAGTACGTGCGGCCACAGGAGTGCGGTGCCCGGTCCAGGGTGCGCTCGGCCGCCCTCGAGGTAGGAGGCAGGACGCTCGTGATTTCCGGCGACCCCTTTGCGTTGACTGTCCGGCCGTATGACATGAAGGTTCTGGATGCAGCGGCCCACCGCCCGGACTTAAAGGCCGACGGGCGGACGTACGTGTACCTCGACCATGCGCTCCGGGGTGTAGGTACCGCTGCCTGTGGCCCCGGCGTCCTGGAGCAGTACCGCCTAAAGCCGCGGGAGGCGGACTTCAAACTGACACTTCGGGTTTGTGTTTGAGGGGTGGTGGGGGTGTGAGCCGGTCCATAGTTGTGTGGGTGGTGTTGTGGGCTGGCTGGTCGTGGTGGTGTGTCTTCTGGTTCCGTGTTGTGGCGGGGTTTTTGGGGGTGTGGGGTGGGTGTGGGGGTGGATTTGCGGGTTGGGTTGTGGGCGTGTATTGTTTTCTGAGTCGCCGCCGCTGATGCGGAAAGATTGCGGCCAACCCCCCTTTTTTCAACAGCCTGGAATATGGTTCGCTTTTGGGCGTGCCGGTTTGGGTGGGGCCGGGTTCCTGGAGTTTGTATCGCGGAAACGCTGATTTGCAAAGCTTCGGGGGTTCGGGTAAGTTTGAGAAGTTGCTCCGGAGCGATCCTGAACCGTTTGGTTGGGTGGTGCCGGGTGTGTCTGTTGTTTGAGAACTCAATAGTGTGCCAAGTTTGTTGATACCAATTTTTTATTGATTG
>NZ_JBWZCM010000023.1:0-6755 GCF_059383655.1 Pseudarthrobacter sp. Hb11 | reverse complement strand
CTCCGATCCGTGTTCCCCCACCCCACCCCCCCCCCCCCCCCCCCCCCCCCCCCCCCCCCCCCCCCCCCCCCCCCCCCCCCCCCCCCCCCCCCCCCCCCCCCCCCCCCCCCCCCCCCCCCCGCTGCTGTTTGGCCGGGTCTTTGCAATTTACACAGGGTTTACCCGGCAGCCCTTGCCAGGCCGCGGGCGCAACCGCGAGACTCTTTGGTACACCCGGTGACCGGTTCACCGAATGTTCGATCACAGCCGCGGAACAGGGCCAGCCATGTGCCCGGTCAGCCGGGCGCCGACGACGCCGCCCACGGACCCACAGGCAGGACGGGACCCGCAGAACGGAAGGATTCGTTATGGCCGGAAAGTTCGAAGCATTTGTTGATCAAGAATCGTTCTTCAGGTTCCGGCTGCTGGCGCCGGATGGCGCAGTGATGGCCATCTCCGGCCCCTTCGAGGACAAAGCCGCCCTTGCTGCCGGAATTGCCGCTGTCCGGGAGTGCGCCGGCACCGGGCTGGTCACCGACCTTTGCCCTGCCGGTGCTGTTGCACGTCCGGCACGCGCGGGGGCTCTTGTGTTGGCGCCGGCGGCCGCGCCGGCTGACTGCGAGGACCGGCGCACTGCCGCCGGACACACGTTCGTTTTGGCGAAAGGACCACGCAGGCAGGGAACCAAGCCCCGCTGGACCACGGCAATAGCCCGTTGAAGGCACGGCCAAAAAGTTTTTGAAGTTTTTTCCTGCACGGCGTAACCCTTGAGGCGCTTGCAGCGATTACCCCTATGTAGCGCCGGTCTGGAACTTGTCCCCCATCACGTTCCAGGCCGGCACTTTCTCTTTCCGGTGGCGGAAACGGCTGGTCCGGCCAGCCGCGACGCACGTGCGGCGGGCACGGGCATCGGTTACTGGGCGGTAAAGTGATGCAGGGAAAAGGCGTTCCGGGAACTGGAATCCAGCCTTCCCTTCACTTGACCCCCTCTCTGACTGAAAGCGCTACGTCCGTGACTGATGCACTGACAGATGGGACCCTGCGGGAACAAGCCGCCGGGGTGTCCACCTTCAGCGTTGTTTATCGGACCTATGCATCACAGGTCCTGGGTTATCTCACCGCCCGGGGAGTCGAAGATCCGGAGGCGGCCATGCAGGAAGTGTTCCTCTCCGTTCTGCCTCGGCTCGACACGGTCCATGGAGGTGCCGCAGGACTCCGTACGTTTATTTTTTCCGTGGCCCACGCGCGGATGGTTGACGACCATCGACGCCAAAGCCGTACGCCTGCCAAGCTGCCTTTTGAGCCCGATCTGGACCACCGCGAAGACTCGTCGGCCGAGGCGGAAGCCCTCCAGCGCATTTCGCCACGCGAGGTCCTGAACCTGCTGGACGGGTTGCCGCAGGATCAGCGCCAGGTCTTGGCCCTACGCCTCGTTGCCGGACACACCGTTGAGCAGACAGCTGCAGCCATGGGCAGGACCCCCGGCGCCGTGAAGCAACTTCAGCGGCGTGCGCTGGGGAAACTCCGCGAACTTTCGGCAGTGAAGGAGTACCTGCGGCCATGACCCACGCTGATCACCTGCCGGACATGGTGGAGGAAATGCTCCTCGACGCCGGACAAGTGCAGGACTCCGAGCTGCGCGCCGCCCTTCTTGTACTGGGATCGCTGGCGTCGCTGCCAACACCGGCCCCGTCCGGGAAACTGGCCGCGCTGCTGGCGGAATCAGAGGACGGGTCCGCCGGCGGCGCGGATGACGCCGGCGGTATATCGGACAGCGGGCCCGGGGACGAACTCGCGAAGCGCCGGGGGCTCCGGGCACACCGGCCCACTGTGGTTGGCCTCGCCCTGATGGCCGGGATGGGACTTGGGGTGACCGGGGTAGCCGCCAGTGCTCCGGTCCCCGGACATTCCGGCCCCTTTATCCAGCACTTGCTTGAAGACTGGGCTCCCGCCTGGACTCTTCTTGTGACGGACGCCCTTGCGACCGCGCTGCCGCCGGATGCCCTGGACGGACACGAGGACCCGGATGCAACGGTGCAGGGTGAACCGCAACCGGGCGTCAGCGAAGAAATCGCCACTGCTGGTGGATCACCTGCAATCGCTCCCGCCGCGGAGGACCGCTTCGACACGCCCCGCGTCCCGGAAGCCCCGGTACCGAACACGCAAGGGCAGCCGGCGCACGGGAACGCCGGGGCACAACGAGGCGGCGGGCAGGGCCCGGCCTCGGATTCCTGGAAGAGCGACGCCGGGGCTGCGGAACGGGAAAGTCCGGGCGCTTCTGCCGGGCTCCCTGAGCAGGCGGCGGCCCAGGCCGCCGGCGCCCGGCGCGAGTCGAAGCACGAGGCTCCAGCGGTCCCGGGGGCACGGGTGGATTCGGGGACGGAAGCTATCAGGCAGGGCTCAGATGCTGCCGCCGGAGCGGCCGTCAAGGCTCTGCCCGGGACGAAATCGCTGCAGAGGTTCACCCCGGAACCGCCACGATGACGTCGTTCACCCGGCCTGCCTTCCCGGCCACGTAGGCTAGGCGTATGGGGCACAAAAATGATCCTGCCGTCGTCGAACGCCTGATGCGGACCAAAGGGCGGTGGGCCATCGTTGGCCTAACCCCCAATGAATGGCGGGCCGCTTACGATACGTCGCTTTTCGTCCGCGACCGCCTGGGGATGGAGATCATCCCGGTCAACCTCCCGGGCGAGCCGGTGCACGGGGAAACCGGCTACCGGAGCCTGGGCGACATCCCCGCTGAAAAGCATCCCATCGACGTCGTTGACTGCTTTGTGAACTCCCAAAAGGTGGGGGACGTGGTGGACCAGGCGATCGCCATCGGGGCGAAAGCGGTGTGGCTCCAGCTGGGGGTCATCGACGAGGCTGCGGCCGAGCGGGCCAAGGCCGCCGGGCTGGACGTCGTGATGGACACCTGCCCCGCCCAGCAGGCCTGGAAATACAACCTCTGACGGGCCCGCGCTTCAGCGCTGCAGCAGCTCCGGATAGTGCCGCTCCGTGACGTCGGGGTGTGCGCGCATCCTGCCCTTGAGCATATTCATCCCGAACGAGGCCAACAGCGGGTTGGCGGGGTCGTCGGAAATTCCCCGTGCTTCAGCCTTCAGCTCGGGCGGCAGGGGGACGGGATCGATCACGGCATCAAGCCGGGGAGACCAGAAAAACGGGACGGAGTACCTGTCCACACCAGGGGGCGGCGCCTGCACCCGGTGGATGGTGGCCACCAGATAGCCTTCGGTGGCTACCTCCAGCATCTCGCCCAGGTTCACCACCAGGGCTCCCGGGATTGGCTCCACAGGCGCCCACCCGGTGGCCCCGGGCGGCAGGACCTCAAGCCCCCCTACATCGTCCTGCAGCAGGAGCGTAACGAAACCGTAGTCCGCATGCGAGCCCACACCCTGGTCACCTGCGGCCTCCACTACTCCGCCAACGTAGTGGACCAGCTTGCCCATCCAGGCCGGAGAACCCTGGAACGGCTCATCGAAATAGTTCTCCGGCAGCTTCAACGAGACGGCGATGGCGCGGAGCAGCTCCATGCCAACAGCGGACATCAGTTCCGCCCATTCCATGGCCGCCGGTTTGAGCTCCGGGAAGGAGTCCCCGGGCCAGAGGTTGGGGCCTTGGAGCAGCCAGTATGGCTTGTCCGCCGGATAGTCCGTGACCGGCTCCCGCTCGGGGGAATAGTCGATCTGCTCGCGGGCATCCGCCCGCCCCTGGGTCACCTCAGTACCCATCCTGGTGTAGCCGCGGAAATGGGGTGAAAGCCGGTTGTCCAGCTTCATCCTCTCCTTTAGCGGCAGGGCAAAAAACCGCCTGATAAGGTCCAGCAGGCGTTCAGGCTGGCCGGGCGTGGCGCCGTAGCCGGTGATCTGGAAGAAGCCCACATTGTGGGTGGCGTACCGAAGCTGCTCAATAAAGTGCGGGCTGAATGAACCGTCGTCCTGCCGTGCCCTGCCCAGGTCCAGAACAGGTATGGCCCCCTGATCGTGTGACATCCTCGCAGACTAGCACCGCAAGGGCAGGCTTTGTAGGCTTCCTGCATGGACCCTGCTGCACTGAGGAAAATCTGCCTCTCGTTTCCCGGCGCGTACGAGGATTACCCGTTCGGGCCGGAGACAGCCGTATACAAGGTCCGGGCAGATGTTGCCGGCGGTGCGCGGCATGAGGCCAAGCTCTTTGCCTTGTCCTCGATGGACTCCCAGGACTTTTACGTGAACCTCAAGTGTGAGCCCACCCTGGCTGCCCAGCTGCGCACGGTACACCCCGAAATCACCGGAGCGTGGCATATGAACAAGACGCATTGGAACGGCGTTCGCCTGGATGGCGGGCTGCCGGATGACATGGTCCGGGACATGGTGGAGGACTCCTACGACCTGGTGGTGGCAGGCCTCAGCCGGAAGCAGCAGGAGCAGCTTGGCTGGGCCCGCCTGGCAAGGGCAAGGGGAGAAAATCTGTGAGAACCAAGCGCATGGCAGATGGTGATTTGAACTACCCCGGCATCGGGGGCACGGAGCACGGTGCGGCGCCGGAGGGGTACGCGACTGTGCTGGAGGAGGTTCACCTCGGCAGCGGCATGAGCGCTTACCAGCAGGTGGCCGCCGGCATGCTCTCATGGGAGCTGCAGCGGCGTGCAGGCCTCCGGGTCCGCACTGATTCGCCGCGTGTGGTGCCCGGGGCGAGGGTGGTGAGCGGCTTCGGCGTCGGGCCCTTCCGGCTGGACGCGCCCTGCGAGGTGGTGTGGGCCCGCGAACCCCTGCCGGCGGGCATGCCTCAATCGGCCGGATTCGGGTACGGAGCGTTGCCCGGGCATCCGGCCCGGGGCGAAGAATCCTTCGAGGTGGAGATCAACGGAGGTGCCGAAGTTCTCCTTCGAATCCGGGCATTCAGCAAACCGGGCAGCTGGTTTTACGCCGCAGGCGGAGTGGTCACGCGGGCAACGCAGCGCCACGTCACTTCCCGGTACATTGAAGGGGCACGCCAACTCGCCGTGGAAGGAAAATCCCCGTGATCTTCATTGTCGTTAAGTTCAAGGTCAAGCCCGAATGGTCGGAGCGCTGGCCTGCCTTGGTGGCCGACTTCACCCAGGCCACCCGGCAGGAGCCGGGCAACCTGTGGTTTGACTGGTCCCGCAGCCTGGAGGACCCGAACGAGTACGTCCTGGTGGAAGCGTTCAAGGACGACGCCGCAGGCAACCACGTCAACAGCGCACACTTTAAGCAGGCCATGGCGGACATGCCCCAGGCCCTCGCTGAGACTCCAAGGATCATCAGCCGCCAGCTCGACGGCGAGGGCTGGGACCAAATGGGCGAGCTCAGCATCTAGCCGCCTGGCCGTATCTGGTTAGGCTGAAGCCATGTGGATCGGCTGGATCGAATTCGACATCCTCCTGGGCGACGTCCAAAGCCTGAAGGAGAAACGCTCCGTCATCAGGCCCCTGCTCGCTGACATCAAGCGCCGCTACGACGTTTCGGTCGCTGAGGTGGGCTATCACGACCAGTACCGGCGCTCACAGGTGGGCGCCGGCCTCGTGGCAGCGGACCGGGCGCACCTCGTGGAGGTGCTCGACGCCGTCGAACGCTTTGTGGCCGGACGGCCCGAAATCGAGCTCCTCAGCGCGAGGCAGCGGGACCACCACAGCGAGGACTGATTCCATCGATTGCTCCACAACGGCCCTTTTGACCTCCCAAAACGGCGTTTATGGAGCACTCGATGAGGGGTGTGGATAACTTCTGCGGCACCTGACGCAAATCTGTTCTGATGGTGCGATGAAGACCGCACGCCCCCTTCCGGAGGATCTCCAGGGCCGCCCGTTCACTGTTGCCGCAGCTGAACGCGCGGGAGTATCACCAAAGCAATTGCAGCACCGGTCCCTAACCCGCCTCGGCAAGAGTATCCGGGCGCAGGGCCCGACGGCGATGCTTCCGTTGACCGTCAGGGTGCAGCCTTTCATCGAGGTTAACAAGCGATGCGCCGCATCACACCTCACCGCTGCTGAGCTCCTTTCGCTCCCGCGGGTGCGAAAGCAAACAGCCGACATGCACCACATCATCCGCCCGGAAGGTGAAGCGCACCTGAACAGGCCCCACGTGATTGTGCACCGTATGAAACTCTACGAAGACGAGGTGACCACAGTGGACGGGGTCCCTGTGACCACTCCGGAGCGCACATGGCTTGATATGGCGGAATCGCTCTCTGTTGATGACCTTGTCGCCATGGGGGACAGTTGTGTCCGCGTTCCGCGCGCTGCTCTTGAAGGCAGGGACATGCCTCTCTGCAGCCTTGCCGATCTTCAGCTAATGATCGACCGGCACAAGGGAAAACGTGGTTTGCGCAGGGCCAAGGAAGCCATCAAGCTCATCAGAGTGGGAAGCGATTCGCCACAGGAGACGCTCCTCCGGCTCGCTATCGTTCGCGCCGGGCTGCCAGAACCGGAGCTGAACGTGCCAGTCATCGCCGAGGACGGCACCAGGCATCACGAGCCGGATCTGTCCTATCGGAAGTATCGGATCGGGATCGAGTACGAGGGTGAACAGCACGGCGAGGAGGGGCAAATTGTCCGGGACATCGCGCGATCGGAACGTTACTTAGCCTTGGGATGGACCGAAGTCCGGATCTCCAAGCGACACATGGTCAACGACGCGAAGCCGGCCGCGGCCAAAGTCCAGGTTGCGCTGGTCCAGGCCGGCTGGCGGCTGCGGCGTTAAGCATCGATTGCCCCACACCGGCGAGGGGGGGGGAGGGGGGGGGGAGGGGGGGGGGGGGGGAGTAGGGGGGGG
>NZ_JBWZCM010000022.1:0-10577 GCF_059383655.1 Pseudarthrobacter sp. Hb11 | reverse complement strand
AGCTGTTTCCGGTGTGGACGAGGCTATCGGGATCCTGCTGTAGGGCGGGTGCGTTGGCGAGCCGTCAGGGGTGAGGTCGAGGTCCTCGACGGCGGGGGTCTCTGGCCCGTCGGCGGGAGTGGCTTTGGGTGCAGTGGCGCCAGGGACGATGTCCCCGTAGCTGGCATAGATCCCGGGGGATGTATTGGCGTCTCGTTTGGTCAGCATGGGATTAGACGACAGCCCGGTAGCTGTTCAGGATGTAGTCCGCCGCCGCCGGGCCCTTCATGCGCAGGCGCTGCCCGGGACTGGCGCGGTGCTTCATTGCGGCCCAGAAGGTGTGCTCTGGCCGCAGGGGGCTGTGGGAGACGTGGCACCAGCTGGTGTACAGGCCGTAAAAAGAGTCGCCATCAAGAGTGGAGGTGGAATCCTGGTCGCGGTAGGTGGCGTCCTGGAGGAACTGATCGAACTGTGAATGCGCCATGAACGGCTCTTTTCAAACACGGTGCAAATTATCCGCCGTTCGGCTACAGCGGCCTCAAACCCGGTGCCCTTGCACGGGACACCAAGCGGTACTGCCGAAAGTATTGGGTTCTATAACCCAGGCAGGCCAAACAAAAGGTAAGACAGGACAGTCCTGGCGCAACACCGTTCGGTGCCGCGCCAGGATCAGTCAGTTCCCGGCACGGGTGCCGGAAGATCGCCTGTTTAGGCGTGGTTGTTGCTGACCCGGTTGCCGGCCTTCGCCAGGCCGCGGGCCACCATCAGGCCGACCGTGAGCAAGGTGATGTACTGCATTGCGTCGTTGGCGTTGAACACGTCAACACCGTTTTCGCTGGCGTCGTCCCCGACAACTGTTGCCGTGATGATCGTGGCGATGACGGCCGCAACATAGACCGCGAACTCAAGGGTCCGGGTCGAAATCTTGATGTCATTGGCGTTGCGGACAGCGGTGGTGGAGTTCTCGTTCTGGGTGTGCGTAGTCAATGGTTCTCCTTAGTAAGGGCGTGAGCGGCCGTGGCGGCCATGCAAACCGTGATCCCTTTACTGAAACCATGTCAACAACTTCTCTACAATGTAGACTTTACATGTAGACTGCTTGATAAGCAAGCTTACGTATCTCCTGAATGGGTGGGCCTGACGCAAACAACAGGACGGACTCCTCCATGACCATCCCTGACAAACCAAACAGTTCAGCAGGTGTCCGCAAAGCGCGCCTGAGCAGGGAACTCGTGCTCTCCACGGCGCTGACGCTTGTGGACAACGATGGCCTGGAAGCACTGTCCATGCGCCGCCTGGGCCAGGAGCTGCAATGCGATCCCATGAGCCTTTACCGCTACGCGGCCAACCGGGCAGCCCTGCTGGACGGGGTCTCCGAGATGGTCTTCGACGAACTAGCCATCTTTCCCAATGACCCGGACTGGCAAGCACAGCTGCGCAAGATCGCCCATGATCTCCGGCTCCTGGCCCTGCGGCACCCCAACGTGGTGCCGTTGCTGGTCACACGGCCACTCTCCACCCCGCTGGGGTTGCGCCCGTTGGGGACACTGCGGCCACTGGAGCAGATCCTGGCGCTGCTGATCGAGGCCGGCTTCACCCCGGCAACCGCCCTTCACGTCTACCGCGCCTACTACGGGTTCCTCTACGGGCACATCCTGAACGAAGTGCAGGAATATATTGTGGACCCGGACGAAAGCGAAGCCATCCTGCGTCTTGGCCTGCACCGCCTGCCGGCCAAAGACTTTCCCCACCTTCGGGCATTGGGACCGGTCCTGGCCGAGTATGACGGCGCCGCAGAACTCGACCAAGGACTAAGCATCCTGCTCTCCGGCCTCAGCAACCAACTAACCACCCACCATTCCTGAACCAGGGCGGTACCAGGTTCAGGGCGTCCCGCCATTGTCCGTCCCGGCCGGTCCAGGGTTCTGGTACCAGTGTGCGGGATGCTACGCCGTTGGTCGTCGGCCTTGCTGCTGAATGGCTGGGCGGGCAGGCGGTGGCAGCGGGCTGATCATTACTACGAGAACCAGGGGCGAGGGAATGGCCTCAAGTGACCGGGCGTTGGGCGGGGGCAGCGCGGGATAAGTCCTCGATTGCCCAGGCAAGAATTCTCAGCTCGAACGGGTCCCGTTCGGTGAGGCCACGCAGGTAGGAATCGAACTCGAACATGTCTGCAGATCCACCGTGGGCCCAGTACTTCAACCACAGATCCTTCACCCAGCCCGGGTCCTCTTGAGCTAATGCCCGTGCCACGCTTCTTGGATCCTCCATCGGGCACCTCCTTCACCCTTGGGTTGCCGCTCTGCGGCACTCCTACTGCTCCGGACGCCTTCTACGTTGCCAGATTCGGGCGGCCGTTGGTAATTACCGACGTCGGCACCGCCCGGGCTACAGTACAAAGCATTCCCCGATTAGAAAGGGTACTTACTATTTTTTAGTAATCATGCTTACTATTGCGGGGAGTGCTGGTTCGTCTACAGCAGCTGACCATGAAGGAAAGAGAGCATGATGACGGAAAATCAGTGGACCAACGTCCCCGGATCCTCCTCGCAGGACCCAGACATCACCACCATCGGAACAACCCCAGCCGTAACGCCGGCTTCTGACGGCGGGTCCGTCTCGAAGAAGGACGCCGCGAAGGAAGAGGCTTCAAACGTGGCAGGTCATGCAGCCTCTGCAGCGCAGGGCGTTGCCCAGACCGCGAAGGAAGAAGTCGCGAACGTCGCCTCCGAGGCCAAATCCAGCGCAAAGGACCTCCTGTCCCAGGCCAAGTCGGGTCTTTCCAACCAGGCCGGCACCCAGCAGCAGAAGGCCGCAGAGGGCATCAGGACCATCTCGGACCAGTTGCAGACCATGGCCGAGGCCCCGGAGCAGCAGGGCATTGCCAGTGACCTGATCCGTCAGGCAGCCGAGCGCACCTCTACGGTTGCTTCCTGGGTTGAAGGCAAGGACCCGGCAGCACTTCTGGCGGATGTCCAGTCCTTCGCCCGCCGCAAGCCGGGCACCTTCCTGCTGCTGGCAGCGGGGGCAGGTATCCTCGTTGGCCGGCTCGGACGCGGCCTCCAGGCAGGTGCTCCAGACTCCCAGGGCGGCGCCCAGTCCTTCGCTTCTCAGCGCTCCGGTCCGGCTCCGGTCCGGCAAAACACGACTTTTACCACCGGCGGCCCGGCCGGTTTCTATGATGAGCCCGTCATCCGCGCAGGCGCTCCGGTATCGACTTCATCGCTGCCCTCCGGCACGGCGGAAGACACGCCGCTGCGGCTCGAGGATGACCCCTACCAGTCGAAGGAAGGACGCCACCTGTGAGCAGCCAAATTCCGGAGCCTGCCCCGAGCGAAGCGCATCTGAAGGCTGACAACACCTCGCTTGGTGATCTGCTCGGTGATGTCACCCGGGACCTGTCCACCCTGATGCGCCAGGAAGTCGAACTGGCCAAGGCCGAAGTGAAGCAGTCCGCCACCAAGGCAGGCAAAGGCGGCGGCATGCTCGCCGGCGCCGGCGTCGCCGGGCACTTCGTCCTGGTCTTCCTGTCCCTGGCACTGATGTTCGCCCTGGGTGCCCTGATGCCGCTGGGCTGGGCCGCCGTGATCGTCGCCGTGATCTGGGGCATCATCGCCGCGGTCCTGGCCTCGGAGGGCCGCAAGGAACTCAAACAGATCAAAGGCATGCCCCAGACCAGCGAGACACTGTCCGAAATCCCCGAAACTCTCAAACCAGGTGAGGTAAACCAATGAGCGAAAACCCGGACGCAATCCGCCAAGACATTGAAGAAACCCGAGCACGCCTGGGCACCAACGTGGACGCCCTCGCCGACAAAGTCACCCCGGCGAACGTCGTCCAGCGCCAGACCGACAAGGTCAAGAGCAGCGTCAAGGACGCCGTCGCAGGAGTGAAGGACAAAGTCATGGGAGCAGCGGATTCCGCAACCTCCGCTGTTGGAGACAAGGTCTCCTCGGGCGCCGGCCACACCGGAAACGCCCTGAACAGCACGGGCGATTCCCTCCACGGTGCCGGGGAAAGCGTTGCAGCCAAACTCTCCGACGCCGGAACCGCGATCGGCGCCGCACCGGCACAGGTGAAGGCCAAAGCCCAGGGCAACCCGATGGCCGCGGGCCTTATCGCGTTCGGCGCCGGGATGCTGATCTCGTCCCTGATCCCGGCCAGCCAAAAGGAACGCGAAGCCGCCCAGCAGCTCAAAACCGCCGCCGAGCCCCTCGCCACCCAGGTTACTGACGCGGCCAAGGACATGGTCCTGGACCTGAAGGAACCAGCCCAGGAAGCCATGGAAAACGTCAAGGCCACGGCCGCCGACGGCGTGCAGAACGTCAAGGCCGAAGGCCAAGGCGCCGTCACCGACGTCAAAGACCGTGCGGCAGAGGCCAAGGACACCGTCCAGAACACGTGAGCGCCCGGGACAGGGTCCCGGAGCCGCCCCTCAACCCGGCGGGGCGGCCACCGGACCCAGACCAGCAAGTACCGGTTGCCGGCGGGCCGCGGCACATGACGTCCCGTCCCGGCCCGGCTCCTGACCAGTGGGCAACGCACCAGCTTGTCAGCATCGCGGCCCGGCTATACGAGCGAAGGCTTAACCGCCGGCTGGCCAGGCTCAAACTGACCACAGGAGCGCTGGATGCGCTGGAGACAGCGGCAGTACTGGAACCCACCACTGTCACTGATCTCGCGGCAACACTTTGTGTCAGCAGGCAGAGTATGGGTAGGGTCATCCGGCGGCTTCAAAGCCTGGGGTTCCTGACCAAAGAGCCGGCCAGGGACGGCAGGAGCGCCGATATCCGCCTCACCCCCGAAGGACGTGATGTCCTTTCCTCCGCTGAAGACCTTATCCGTGACGGGGCCGGCAATGAAGGAGCAGATGAGGCGCTGTTCCGCAGGCAGCTGGAGGAACACATCAGCGATCTCAGGAATGCTGAGCGGAGCACCATGACACGGCACGGACCCGCCCAGCGGCGGGCAATAGCAGCCTCGAATTCCCGCACCGCGCAGGATCCACACCATGCATGTCACCCTGAAAAAGGAGCAGATACTTGGCTACCACGAACCGGACTTCCGGACCCAAAACAACCCTTCAAAAAGCAGCCCAGGCAGTAGGCGCTGTCTTCCTGCTGGTCGGAGTGCTCGGTTTCATCCCTGGCATCACCAGTAACTATGAAGCCCTTTCCTTCGCCGGCCACGGCTCAGAAGCGCTCCTGCTGGGGATCTTTCAGGTCTCGATCCTGCATAACATCGTCCACTTGCTCTTCGGCGTCGCCGGGATCCTGATGTCCCGCACCAACGACCAGGCCCGGAACTACCTGCTCTACGGTGGGGTCATTTACCTCGTCCTGTGGCTCTACGGACTGATCATCGGCCACGACACCCCCGCCAACTTCGTCCCGGTCAACAACGCGGATAACTGGCTGCACTTCGTCCTGGGCATCGCCATGATCGCCCTGGCCATCCTGCTCTCCCGCAACACCACCCGCACCGCCGGTTCCACAAGCCGCTAACCCAACCAGGGGATGGCTCCAGCCCCCGCCTGAACTTCATAGCAGTTTCATCAGCACGAAAAGGAAAAACATCATGCTCAACACTGAAAACCTTTCTGCACTGACCACCGCCGGCGGCAACGTCATCGGCTCCGACGGGTCCAAGATTGGGTCCATCGGCCAGATCTACGCCGATGACGACACGTCGGAACCGACCTGGGTAACGGTCAAGACCGGGCTTTTCGGAACGTCCCAGTCCTTCGTCCCACTCGATGCCGCGACCCAGGACGGCAACGACATCGTTGTCCCTTACACCAAGGACAAGGTCAAGGACGCGCCCCGCGTCGCCCCCGACGGGCACCTCGAACCGGAAGAAGAAGACCGGCTCTACACCTACTACGAACGCTCCGGCGTTGCCGCCTACACCGGCACCGGACGGGACACCA
Organism: Pseudarthrobacter sp. Hb11; assembly: GCF_059383655.1. NCBI lineage: Bacteria > Bacillati > Actinomycetota > Actinomycetes > Micrococcales > Micrococcaceae > Pseudarthrobacter > Pseudarthrobacter sp. Hb11. The sequence goes on along the minus strand of NZ_JBWZCM010000022.1, from coordinate 4,669 downwards.
CCGATCGGGAAACTACCGCCCGCGGCGCCGTCGGTCATGACACTTCAGGTCCCACCACTGATGATGCGATGACCCGCTCGGAAGAGCAGCTTCACGTCGGCACCGAAAAGCAAGCCACCGGCCGGGCGCGGCTGCGCAAATATGTCGTCACCGAAATGGTCACCAAGACCGTCCCGGTCCAGCGTGAAGAGGTCCGGCTCGAGCGCGAACCCATCACCGACGGCAACATCGGCGCGGCGATGGACGGTCCGGAGATCAGCGAGGAAGAGCACGAAGTGATCCTCCACGAAGAACGCCCCGTAGTGCAGAAGGAGACTGTCCCCGTCGAACGCGTCCGCCTTGACAAAGACACCGTGACCGATAACGTCACCGTCAACGAAGAAGTCCGCAAGGAAAACATCGAACTCGACAACGACGGCCGCACCAGCCGCTAAGTCCAGCCCTGCCGGGGCACCCGGCACCGTCAATGCAAGTCCATGGCCCCGCCCTCCATTCCTGGAAGGCGGGGCCTTGGCCTTTGGTGCAGCAAATCCAAACGGATCACCACCGTTGACAGCGCACGGAGACAGGCCCTGGTCCATTCGGTGTTCTTGTCTCCGCGCTATAGTCTCCAGGGCGGGGCCGCCGGGAGCCGTCTAAGCGCTCTCAGGTGAGTTGCTGCTGGTCACCGGGCAAGACGCTTCCCGACCTACAGAAGGATGAGAGCGCGCCGCCATGATCAGGACGCAGTGACCCCGGACCCGCCCCTCCCCCGCCGATTTTCGTTCGCCGATAATGGATATTCCGTCAAGCTACGGCGGTCTGGGCCGGCTTCTGATCTTGGGACACTCCAGATTCGGAATGGAACAGGAGTTCTTGCAGCTACTTCTACTCCCGTGCTTGCGCTCCGATAACAGTCCCTATGACGCCTTGGGGGGAACGCGCGGTCAGCGGTGAAGCTGGAGGGTTCAGCAGTAAAGACAGAGGATAGCGACGACGACCTTAAATTTAGCAAACCCAGCGCCTGCTTCGGGCTTTTTATCGGCGGATGAGTTGAGTTCCGTCGAGTTCGTGAAGCAGATGCCGTGTGCCAAATCCGCATGCCTTGATCCAAACCATCTCCGACGTTTCGGTCTTGGTCTCGATATATGCGACGTAGGTATATCCCCCTTGCTCGATGACATCAACGACTTCACCGACTTGAAGGGATGCCCAGTCCTGCGCAGTTACGGGGGGACTGTTGGTAGTCGACATGAATCGCTTCATTGCGGCGCATCCATGAGGCCTACGAGGGAGTTCTTGACGGCAGTGGCGACTGCTTCTGCGGTGATGCCAGGCTCTTTGAATGGGCGCTTGTAGTCAGCGGAAGCGCCGAACGTCGTAGTCTCCACGGTTGTCCTTCGAGGGGCTTGGGGCCGGCGCCATAGATGGGGCTGACGCGGACAGCTGAACATGTGGGCTAGGTCACAGGAGCGCTGCGGAAACAATTACAGCTCATAATTTGTAGCTATGTCAAAACAAACTGGGAGTGAGACGCGCAGGTAGGCTGCCGACGGCCACAGGGCTAGATGAGAAGGAGGCGCGCCGCTTTAGCTGACCGCTCGGTCGGGCGCGTCTTTCGGGACAAAAAGGCCGAGTAATGGTGCCCGACGCAGACCGCCTTTGGGCCACTCCCCCGCCTGTTTTGAAGAGCCTATAACCGTGATTCTGTAAAGCTGGCGGAGCAGGGGAGTGGCCTCCGCGGCCTCACGGAAGTCGAGCGTTCGGAGAACATCTTCACCCGAGTCGTTTCCAGGGCCTTTTTGGCAGATCCGCACTTTGCGAAACTCCCGCCGCTAGCCGCCGACGGCTCCGTAGGTAGGGTGGACGGGTGGACTTCACTCGCGCACTGGTTGACGGCGTTGTCCTTCGTCCCGTCCAAGCTTCCGACGCCGTGGCTTTAGCAGCAGCATTCCAAGCCAACCGTGTTCACTTGGCGCCGTGGGAGCCAGTCCGGGCTGAGGAGTTCTACACCGCCCCGGGCCAGCGGCAGGCAATTGCACGTCGGCTAACGGAGTTCGAATTTGGGGCTGCGCTTCCGTTGGTGCTGGCAGATGATGAAACAATCGTCGGCATGCTGACGCTCAGTTCGATCTTGCGCGGCGCCTTTCAGAACGCCCACATGGGCTACTGGATCGACAGGAGGGTTCAGGGTGCAGGGCTCATGACCGCAGCCGTCGGCGCCGCCGTGAGCATCGCCAAAGACGACTTGAACCTGCACCGCCTGGAAGCCGCGACGCTGGTGCATAACACAGCATCCCAACGGGTCCTGGAAAAGAACGGCTTCGAGTCGTACGGCACCGCTCGTGCCTACCTGCAGATCGCCGGCCAGTGGCAGGACCATCGCATGTACCAGCGCATCCTGTGACTACCAAAAGCTTCAAGGAGGCCTTGAGCGGCCGGTGAATGAAGGGCCCCGTCAGGCCTCTCTCGACCTCGCTAGTCTTCCTTCGCGTCTTCCAGGACTGCACGCGCAGCTGCCGCGTCGTGAAGGTCCGGCAGGTACGTCTCCTGCTCTTCGATCCTGCGGCCGTAGAAGTCGTGGGCGGCTTGTTTCGTGATACCCAATGCTTCGCCGATCTGCGCCACGCCGGCCTCCCGGGCGGACTTGATGACGTACCAGCGCCTGCCCGTGAGCAGCTCGACAGTCTTCGCGTTGGGACGCAGCGCCTCCAGCGCTGCGACTTCCCTGACCTCCGTCAGGAACTGCGCTGCGGCCACCCGCGCCTGGTCACTGCCGGTGGCAGAAACTTCCCGCCAGGTCTCGCCCCGGTTGAAGTCCTCCCACACCCTGAGCAGCTCGTGGACATCTCCGCCGCTGAGGGCTTGCTCGACCGACCCCACGTCATCGTTCATGAAGTCAAGCTAGCTGACGACTACGGGCGGTCAAGGAGCGAATGTGGTTCTGTGCTGCCCCGGGAGGGGGAGTGTTCGTAGAACGGCGTCGCGCCGAATCGCTCCGCGTCTTGCGGCAGGTGGCCGAAAATGGCGGAACTCCGGCCAAATAGCGGTTGGCCGAAGTTCCATCCCACATCCTGCAGGCTGAACCTTGCAGTTGGCTGGGAACAGGACGATCGGCCTTCGCGTGCACCGCCGACCGTTATCCCGGTCGGCGGCTTCCGCTTTTGATGCTTAGGGGCCTTCCGGCTAACAGGCCGGAAACGGCGTGTTCCCGTTCCAGCTGGTTGCTGTTCCGGGCAAGCAAAAGGACGCGCCCCGTTGGCTGAGAGCGCGTCCTTCGCTGTGGTCTGGTCAGTCCTTCTTGAAAGCGTCCTTGACCTTCTCGCCGGCCTGCTTCAGATCGCCTTTGGCCTGGTCGGCCTGGCCCTCGGTCCGCAGGCTCTCGTCACCCGTGGCAGCGCCTGCCGCTTCCTTGCCCTTACCGCCAGCCTTCTCGGCAGCGTTTTCAATCTTGTCGCCCAATCCCATGGTGTTTCCTCCTCTGGTTGGCAGCCGTTCGCATTCGGCTGGAAACATCATAAGCATGCTTATGATCCTTTTATCAAGTGCCCGACCCGGCCTGCCGTGGACACGTGCCTCGCTGCATGAACCTGAGGCGTCGCTGGTATCGTCCCCTTCAGTGGTCAGAAATCGGCCGCTGGACGAGCCGACCAAATGCGAGGGTGACGAATGCCGATGTGGGTGCAGGCCCTGTTATGGGGCACCATCGCCGGCGGCGCCCTCGTTCTGGGATCCGGAATCGCCTGGCTCTGGAGGGTTCCGCCCAAGATCGTCAGCACCGTCATGGCGTTCGGGGCAGGTGTTCTGATTTCAGCGCTGGCCTTCGAACTGGTAGACGAGGCGGTGGAAGGCGGAGGGCTGCTGCCGACGGTCATCGGCTTTCTGGCCGGCGCGCTCATCTTTGTCGGTTCAAACATCCTGCTGGCCCGGGCTGGGGCCAAACACCGGAAGCGGTCCGGGCAACAGCAACCCTCAGAAAAAGAAAACCCCGGCAGCGGCACCGCGATTGCAGTTGGGGCCCTAATTGACGGGATCCCGGAGTCGGTAGTTCTTGGGCTGGGACTTGTCACCGCCGGCACTGTCAGCCCGGCCATGCTGGCTGCCGTATTTATCTCTAACGTTCCCGAGGGCCTGTCCAGTACGGCCGGGATGAAGAGAGCCGGGCGCGGCCCCCGATATGTTTTCGGGATTTGGAGTGCCATAGCGATCCTTTGCGGAGCTGCCTCCCTGCTTGGCTACGCCGCCCTGGAACACGCACCGGCAGAACTCGTCGCCTTCATCACGGCCATCGCGGCCGGCGGAATCCTTGCCATGCTGGCTGACACGATGATTCCCGAAGCCTTCGAAGAACACCACAACCTCACAGGTTTCACCGCGGCCGTAGGCTTCCTGACTGCCTTCACCATCCACCATGTCGGCGGCTAGTTCGTCTGTAGCCTTTTGTCCCGTGTCCGCAGGAAAAAGGCGCGGGCTGAACCGGAGACTTCTCGTTCGAACGTAGGTCAATTCCAGTTGTTCCGAGGACCAGGCAAGGAGACGTGTGTCGGCTATCGGTGTGGGTCATGCTGACGTAAGTTGACCAGCCATACATTTAGGGCAAAGCGGTGAATCGCGGCGATACGTGGGCAGCAAAGTAGTGGGGAGCACCCAAAAGGGGGGGGGGGAGTCTGGTGGTGGGGTTTGGAGAAAA
>NZ_JBWZCM010000021.1:0-27784 GCF_059383655.1 Pseudarthrobacter sp. Hb11 | reverse complement strand
AACCACACCAGGACACGCCCCGAAACACCCCACCGGCCCCACCCCGCATCACCAACTACACACTTCCCCCGGCCCCGTTTTCGTCTGCCCCCGGGGCCATTGTCTTGCAGTGTTTTGTCCTTGTTCCTAGCGCCCCGCCGCGTAGCCCTGCGCGCCCCGGGGGTTGGCGGCAGCCTTTAGCACGCCTGTTTCCGGGTCACGCACCACTGCTGAAAGCCGGCCCAAAGCCCAATCCCCTGCCCGGGTAACCACGTGCCCGCGCTCTTCGAGTTCGCTGATCACGTCATCACCGAGGCGGTCTTCAACAACGGTCCCGCCCGGCGTCCAGGTGCGCGGCCAGAAGGACCCGGGGATAGACGTGGTGTGGAACGCGGGCGCGTCGATGGCCTGCTGGGGCTCGTAGCCACCCACAATCGTGCGGAGCAGGTACAGCAGCTGCCACTGGTCCTGCTGGTCGCCCCCCGGCGATCCGAGGGCAGCCACCGCCTTGCCGTCCTTCAGGACCAGCGTGGGAGTCAGCGTGGTGCGCGGCCGTTTGCCCGGGGTCAGGGTGGACGGGGCGTTGTCCTCGAGCCATGTCATCTGAAGCCGCGTGCCCAGGCAGAAGCCAAGCTCAGGGATGGTCGGGGAAGATTGGAGCCACCCGCCCGACGGCGTGGCTGACACCATATTCCCCCACTGATCCACGATGTCGAGGTGGCAGGTGTCCCCGCGCGTCTCCCCGGTGGGCATAACAGTCGGCTCACCGACGCCTGCGAAGGCAGGTTCGCCGCGTTCAGCGAGCGATGGCGGGAGGTACTGCGTGCGCAGCGGCGGAATGAAGGGCTCGTGGCCGGGCACCCGGCCGGGTCGGAACTCGTGCGAGGCCTGCTGGCCAATCAACTGCCGGCGCCCGGCCGCGTACTCCGGGCTCAACAGGTGGTCCAACGGCACCGCGGCGTCGCCGTAGTAGGCCTCCCGGTCAGCCATGGCCAGCTTCTGCGCCTCAAGGATGGTGTGCGCGCCGAGGGCTGTGGACGGGTCCAGATACTCGTCATCGAACCCGTCCAGGACCGCCAGCGTCTGGAGCAGCGCCGGGCCCTGCCCCCACGGCCCAGTCTTGGCAATGATGTGGCCCCGGAACTCAAGCGTGGCGGCGGGTTCGTAGCCTGCAGCGAATCCTGCGAAGTCCGCTTCCGTGATGACTCCTGCATGGTCCGTGCCGGAGGAGTGGCGGTGCGGCCCGGCGAGAAACGCGACGGCTGCCTTCGCAACGAAGCCCTCGCGCCACTCCAGCCGTGCGGCGTCGATCCGTGCTTCCCGGGATCCCGCCTCCTCCCCTGCCGGCGAGCCGGCGGCGATGAGCCGCTCAAGGACGCCGGCATAGGCCGGGTTCTTTACGATGTCGCCGCCCGCTGGGACTCTCCCGTCGGGCATCCAGAGGGCGGCCGACGTCGGCCAATGCTCGGTGAAAAGCCCCGCCACGGAGGCTATGGTGCTGCAGACGCGGCCCAGGACGGGGTGGCCGTTGCGGGCGTAACCGATGGCGAAGGACAGCACGTGCGCCAGCTCCCACGTGCCGTGGTCGCGCAGGAGGAGCAGCCAGGCGTCGACGGCGGCCGGGACGGCGGCGGCGAGCGCGCCGGCGCCGGGCACCAGTTCCAGCCCTTCGGCCAGGTAATGCTCCCGGGTTGCCGCGGCCGGAGCAGGACCCTGCCCCATCAGCACCACCGGCTCGGAAGGGTTGCCGGCGGTGACAAACACGCCCGTCATGTCCCCGCCCGGACCGTTCAGGTGCGGCTCCACCACGTGAAGGACAAATGCTCCGGCGACGGCGGCGTCGAAGGCGTTCCCGCCCCGCTCCAGAACCGCCTGGGCGGATGCCGTGGCCAGCCAGTGGGTGGATGCCGTCATGCCGAAAGTGCCCTGAAGGGTGGGGCGGGTGGTGAACGTGTGCGCAGGCGTGTAGGTCACGCTTGATTCTTTCGGCTGGTGGGCGGGAGGTCCAAGGCCGTTGCCGCGCGTGTCGCCGAACAGGGTTATGCGGGAGGCAGCGGACAGGGACAGCAAGGCTAATGATTTTTCACGGCCCGCCCGCGGCGCCCGGTCCGTCGAACAGTGCGCTGTTGCTGCCCTGAGGCACCACAACGTGAACCGCATTGCGCTCGATGGTGAAGTCGGCCGGCGTGATCGCGGCAATTTCGCCGTCGAGGTTCACCGACAGCGGCGGCTCGGTGACAAGCCGGACACGCCGGCTGGTCAGATGGTACACCCGATCGTGCTTGACGAAACTTCCGTCCTTGAGCAGACGGGCGATACTCACGTGGTCGCGGAGCGGCCCCGCCGGGATGGCGTAGATGTCCAGGGTGTGATCGTCGATCCCTGCCGTTGGGGAGACCATATTGCCGCCGCCGTAGTGCCGGCCGTTCCCGACGGCCACCTGAAGCAGGTTCTCGAGCTCCATGGGCTCGTGGTCCCCCTCGGGGAACTCGAGCCGGGCCCTGAACGGCTTGTGCCGGGCATAGGCGCGCAGGGTGGCAACGCCGTAGGCCAACGGCCCGATGACCCTTTTCAGGCGGGGGCTGAGAGCCTCAGTAACGCCCACCGACAAGCCAACGGAAGCGACGTTGAGGAATGGCTGACCGTTGGCACGGCCGAGGTCGATGTCCACCACCTTCCCGTCGGCGATGGCAGCGCACGCCTCGGCCAAGTTACTCGGTATCTCAAGCGTTCGGGCGAGGTCGTTGGCCGTGCCCAGCGGTAATACGCCGAGCATGACGTCGGTGCCGGCAACTTTGCCGGCAGCGTAGGACACGGTTCCGTCACCGCCGCCGACAACCACCAGGTCGTTCCCGTCCACCACCTGGCCGAGGGCCCCGGACAGTTCCGCGCCCGTGACCACGCGGTGCACGGAGGTGACCGGCACGCCTGCGCTTTTCAACTTCTCCAATGCCAGTTCGTATGCCGCGGCCCCGCGGCGCGAACCAGCGTTGATCACTACGGCAGCAGAGCGCGCCTCCCGGGCAACCTTCATGTGGGACATGTTAAGTCGTTGACCTGTGGAAAGGGGTGCCGAAACCGATAGGACGTGGGTCGGCCTCGACAAGCTCCACCAGCGGACGGAGAGGTTGTGCGCGTTCCGCGCACAGGGCTTGCGCTAAACGCGCAGTCGCCCTATGATCTTAATCATGATCCGAGCCGGGTGGCTCGATCCCCCTCCCCACTCACTCCCCCCAACAATGAGGTTGATTGATGTCTGTTCCAATCAAGGCCACCATGGAGAAAGTTCCCGGCGGCATGATGTTGATTCCCCTGCTTATCGGTGCCCTTCTGGCCACTTTCGCACCGGATTCCGCTAAGTTCTTCGGTTCGTTCACCGGCGCCCTCTTCACCGGCGGCACCACCATCCTCGCCGTGTTCTATGTCTGCATGGGAGCAAGCATCGACATCAAGGCAACCCCGTACATCCTGAAAAAGGGCGGGGTCCTTTTCGGCACCAAGGTCCTGTTCGCGGTGATCATCGGCGTCATCGCCGGCAGGTTCATGACTGAACTTCCCATCGAGGGCGGGCTGCTTGCCGGCCTGTCCGTCCTGGCCATCCTGGCAGCCCTGAATGACACCAATGGCGGACTGTACATGGCGCTGATGGGCCAGTACGGCAAGCCCAAGGACGTTGCCGCGTACTCCGTCATGACGCTCGAATCGGGTCCCTTCCTGACGATGCTCACCCTGGGCGTGGCCGGCCTGTCGGCCTTCCCGTGGCAGGCCCTTGTTGGCGCCATCATCCCCCTGCTCCTCGGAGTCCTGCTGGGCACCCTGGACCCGGCAATGCGTAAGTTCCTCTCCTCTGCGGCCCCCGTTCTCATTCCGTTCTTCGCCCTGGCCCTTGGCTTCGGCCTAAACCTCGAAAAGGTGCTCAGTGCCGGCCTGCTGGGTATCGCACTTGGCCTGTTCGTGCTGATCGTCGGCGGCGCTGTGCTCTTCTTCGCTGACAAGCTGACCGGAGGCACCGGCCTGGCCGGCCTGGCGGCGGCCACCACCGCCGGTAACGCCGCAACCGTGCCCATGCTGGTGGCTGCAGCCAACCCTGCATACCTCCCCGCCGCCGGACCCGCCACGGTCCTGGTTGCCGCGTCCGTAGTGGTCACCGCCATCGGCTGCCCCCTCATGGTCGCCTGGTACGCCAAGCGCCTCAAGAATAAAGAGGCAGCCGCAACACCCGAGGTATCCGCAGCAGTATGAGCTCCTCCGCAGCTCCGCGATGGGCAATCATCGCCGACGACCTCACGGGAGCGGCAGATGCTGCCGCAGCCTACGGACCCTCAAACACCAGTTCCGTAATCCTCGACGTCGACGGCACCTGGCCTGAGGCAGAGATCCTTTCGATCAACACGGAGAGCCGCTACCTGGCCGCGGAGGAGGCAGCCTTGGCAGTCACCTCCGCCGTCAGGCGCGCCCTCGGGCAGGACCGCCGGGTCTTCAAGAAGATCGACTCGCTGCTTCGAGGCAACGTCGGTGCCGAGGTGGCGGCAACACTGGCAGGGATCGCCCAGGGCCACGGCAAGGGCCTGGCCATTGTGGCTCCGGCATTCCCGGCCACGGGCAGGACCACCCGGGGCGGCATCGTCCACGTGGGCGGCGTTCAAAACACTGCAGGAAGCTTCGGCGGCGACGTCTCCGGTGCACTTGCCGACGGCGGCCTCACCGCCGAAGCGGCGGCCGGAACTTCCGGACGCACGCCGGAGGAACTCGCGGCGCACCTGCGGGACGTGCAGGAACGCGGGATTGACGCCGTCGTACTGGACGCCTCCTCGGACCAGGACCTAAAGGTCATCGCGGCGGCTGCGGAACTGTTGGAGTTCCCGGCGCTCCTGGTGGGCTCGGGCGGACTGGCTGGGCATATTGCTGCACGTGAAGAAGGAACGGGTGCGCGGAATGCGCAGGTCCTCCGCATCAGCCGGACCCTGACGGTAATCGGCAGCTACTCCAGTCTTGCCCGTCAGCAGACCGAGGCACTCGTCGCGGCCGGCGCCGAGCACATCACGCTGGACCACAGCGCGCTGGAGGAGCCGGCGGTTGCCCGCCAGGTTGCAGATGCGATGACCCGGAGTGATGTGGTGCTGACGCCGGATCCGATGGGAACCATCGACAAGTCGCAGGCACTGGTTGTGGCAGAGGCCTTGGCCCGCGCCACCGCTGCCGGGATCGGGCACTGCGACGCGCTCGTCATGACCGGCGGGGAAACCGCCACGGCAGTCCTGAAAGCCCTCGGCGCCGGCAGCTTCACCGTCCTCGGGGAGATTGAACCCGGGGTGGTAATGAGCCTGCTGCCCGAACCCCTCCCCCTGCTGGTCACCAAGGCCGGCGCGTTCGGGGACGCCGGTACGCTGGCCCGGACCACACAATTTCTCACTGGCACAACGACTGAAATGAGCATCAAATAATGGGACGCCCGATAGTTGCCATCACCATGGGCGATGCAGCCGGTATTGGCCCGGAAATCATCGTCAAAGCCCTGGCAGACGCGGAACTCCGGTCAAAGGCCCGCATGCTCGTCATCGGCGACCTTCGCCGGCTGCAGCTTGCTGCGGACATCGTGGCCAGCCCGCTGACGCTGCGCAAGGTCGCGGCTCCGTCGGAGGCCCTGTTCGATGAGGGCACCATCGACGTCCTCGACATCGACTGCATCCCGGAGGACCTTGCCTGGGGCGAGCTTTCCGCCGCGGCCGGACACGGTTCCTACCTCTTCATAGAGAAAGCCGTTCAGCTGGCCATGGACCGCCAGGTGGATGCGATCTGCACCGGACCGCTGAACAAGGCAGCCCTGCACGCCGCCGGCCACAAGTACCCCGGCCACACTGAACTCCTCGCCGAACTGACCGGCACCGAGGAAGTGTCCATGATGCTGACCGCCCCCAAGATGCGCGTCATCCACGTCACCACCCACATCGGCTTGATCGACGCGATCGCCAAGATCAACGGTGACCTGGTGTACCGGACCATCAAGCGTGGACACGAGCTGCTGCAGGCCTCCGGGATCGAGAACCCGAAGATCGCGGTATGCGCCATCAACCCGCACGCCGGAGAAAACGGACTGTTCGGTTATGGCGAAGAGGCTGAGAAGATCCAGCCCGGCATCGAGAAAGCCCAGGCTGACGGCATCAACGCCTTCGGCCCGCTCCCGGCCGACACCCTGTTCTTCCTGGCCGGCCGCGGCGACTTCGACCTCGTCGTCGCCCAGTACCACGACCAGGGCCACGGCCCGGTCAAAGTCCTCGGCTTGGAGAACGGCGTGAACATCACCGTGGGTCTCCCCGTGGTTCGCACGTCCGTTGACCACGGCACGGCCTTCGACATCGCCGGCAAGAACATCGCCGACCACGAGTCGCTTCTTGAAGCACTGCGCCAGGCAGTGGACCTGGCGCCGACGCGCGAGGAAGCTCTCTAAAGCGAAATCAAGAGTAACGGCCGGTCAGCGTAGAATTGCTGACCGGCCGTACTCGTCTCCGCCCCGCGGTTGAGCCTGAAGCCGGGAGCCGGAACTAGCATGGTTACCACTGCCACGGGAAGGAGACCGGGAATGCTGAGCGCAAACGCGCGGCGCGAGGAGATTTACCACCTCGCCGTCACCACCGGTCTCGCCTCCGTGGAGGAACTCTCCGCCCGGTTCGAGGTGACCGCCTCCACCATCCGCCGAGACCTTGCCCTGCTGAATGGGCAGGGCCGGCTGGCCCGGACCTACGGCGGGGCCATGGCCCTGGGCGCGCACCCGGAGGCGTCACTGCGGCAACGCACCGGCGAGGCGTTCGAGCAAAAGCATGCCATCGCCCGCTGGGCAGCGTCCGTGATCCGGCCCGGGGAGAACATCCTGCTCGACGCCGGCTCCACCGCGGGTGCTTTAGCCCACGAACTGCGCGGGTTCGAAAAACTGTCCGTGACGACGCCGGGCATCAACACCATGCAGGAACTCGCTGACTCCGAGGGCATCGAGGTGGACTGCCTGGGCGGCCGGCTGCGGAGCGTTTCGCAAAGTTTTGTGGGACCGCTGGCAGAGGCGGCGCTGGAGCGGATGAGCTTCGACCGCGTCTTCCTCGGCGCCGACGCCGTCACGGCCGAGGACGGCATCTGCGAGGCCAGCCACGAGCAGACCCGCCTCAAGGAACTCATGGCCCGGCGCGGGAATGCTGTGTACGTGCTGGCGGATTCCTCCAAGCTCGGGCTCCGGCCGTTCCACGCGTGGGCGCGGCTGGCCCTCCCCTGGACTTTGGTAACGGACGACCGCGCCGACCCCGAGCAGGTGCAGAAGTTCCGGGACGCCGGCGTGCAGGTTGAGGTGGCGCAGGTCGGCGGCTGAGCCCCTGACTGACCGGATCACCGCGCCAGCAGCGCCGATGGGAGGGGTTTCACCCCTGCCCATCGGCGCCTGTGCAGGTGGCTTCTAGGCTGAGGCTGCCGGGAACCGCTCCCACACCCGGTGTGCTGCCAGCAGCCCGGTCAATTCCTGGACCAGGGATTCAGGCTCCTTGCTCGAGACGATGCCCGGAGCATCAAGGGGCAGGCCCGCCGCCGTCAAGACCGCGGAGTCGGCGCCCAGGGAGGCAATGGCCTTGGCATGGCGGAATGCTTCAGTCAGCAGCAATACGGCCCGTGGGTCCAATGCATCCCCGGGGGCACCGGCCTTGGCGTCGAGCCCAGGTGCGGCGTCGGGAGCCGGAGCGGCAGCAGCAGCAACGATGACGGCGTCGAACTCCGTGGAGCGGGCGGTGAGGTAGGTCCGCTGCACGGGGACCCCGCCGTCGTCCTCTGATCCAAGGAAACCGCCGGCCGGGGCGATGACCAGTGGGACGATTCCCTCGGCGTCCAAGGCCTTCCGTGCTGCGTTTACGGCAGCAAGGTCGCTGTTCTCATCGGCCAGAATCCCGACAATCCGGCCGGCGACCGGCCAGGTGCCACCCACCTGTGACACGGCAGGGCTGGGCTCGGATTCCGGAACCTGCTCAGTCGCCTGCGGCGCGGGCAGGCCCAGGCCTTGGGCCACCGCTGCGCACAGGCCCGCGTCCACGTTGGCCAAAGCTGCCAACTGCCGTTCGCGGATGGACTTTTCGTAGCACTTGCCCAGCTCGAAGGTGTAGGCCTGGATCACGTGATCCTGCTCCACCGGGCTCAGGCTGCGGAAGAAGAGGCCCACCTGGCTGTAGTGGTCATCGAAGGATGCCGGGTTCTTCCGCTCCTTGATGGAGGCAGCCACTTCCTCCGGCACGTCGATGAAGGCGCCAATATCCTGTCCAGCGAGGAACGGGCAGCCACCGTCGAGCGAGTTCGGCTGGTAGGGAGCCACTCCCCCATGGACCGCCTGCTGGTGCATCCCGTCCCGCAGCATGTCGTTGACGGGGGCCTGCGGACGGTTGATGGGGATCTGGCCGAAGTTGGGTCCACCCAGCCGGGAGATCTGGGTATCAAGGTAGGAGAAGAGGCGTACCTGGAGCAGAGGATCGTTGGTGACGTCGATTCCTGGAACGAGGTGGCCGGGGTGGAACGCCACCTGTTCGGTTTCGGCGAAGAAGTTGGTGGGGTTGGCGTTCAGGGTCATGACGCCGATGGGCTGGACAGGAGCGAGTTCTTCCGGTACGAACTTGGTGGGATCGAGCAGGTCGATGCCCTCGAACATCTGGTCTTCGGTGTCCGGGAACGTCTGCACGCCGAGCTCCCACTCGGGGTAGGCGCCTGCTTCGATGGCGTCGGCCAGGTCCCGGCGGTGGAAGTCCGGATCCATGCCGTTAATGATCTGCGCTTCCTCCCACACCAATGAGTGGACGCCCTGCTTTGGCTTCCAGTGGAACTTCACCAAAGTGGTTTGACCTTCGGCGTTGATGAACCGGAAGGTGTGCACACCAAAGCCTTCCATGGTCCGGTAGGAACGCGGGATGCCCCGGTCGGACATGTTCCACATCGTGTGCGCCTGGGCCTCGGTGTGCAGGGAAACGAAGTCCCAGAACGTGTCATGGGCGCTCTGCGCCTGGGGGATTTCCCGGTCCGGGTGCGGCTTGGCCGCGTGCACGATGTCCGGGAACTTGATGCCGTCCTGGACGAAAAAGACCGGGATGTTGTTCCCCACCAGGTCGTACGTGCCCTCGTCGGTGTAGAACTTGGTGGAAAAGCCCCTCGTGTCCCGGACGGTGTCGGCAGAGCCGCGGGAACCCAGCACGGTGGAGAAGCGCACGAAGACGGGAGTCTCCACGTCCTTGGCCAGGAAGCCTGCGCGGGTGATGTTGGCAGCAGTGCCGTAGGAACGGAACACACCATGGGCTCCTGCGCCACGGGCGTGGACTACGCGCTCGGGAATGCGCTCGTGGTCAAAGTGCGTGATCTTTTCCCGCAGGTGGTGGTCCTGCAACAGAATAGGCCCGCGCGAACCAGCTTTCAGGGAGTGGTCCGTATCCCGGAGGCGAAGCCCCTGGGCAGTGGTCAGGTACTGACCGGACTGGGCCCGCGCTGTAACCGGTGCCCCAGTGGGGCTTCCCGTGGGAGAGACCGCCTCAGGTCCTCGCTGGTCCGGCTTTGGGGGCAGCGGCTCGCGTGGAGTTGTCGGTTCTTCCAGGCTGGCAGGCTCGCTTGCAGGGACTCCGGGGATCTGGATGTTGCTCTCTTCTGGCACGAATTTTTCTCCTCAGGATGGGCAAAACTGGCAGTCCTCGGGCAATGACCGAAAATACTAAGCGTGCTTAGCATGCTCTGCCAGCCTAGGAAAGGTTGCCCAGCACCACAAATTTGCCCGGGATCCGGACTCCCTGCTCAGGAGCAAACGGATCACCCTGGCAGCGCCTCGCGCCTACTGGAGTGGGATGGCTGCCGCGAGCGCTTCGACGGCGGCGCGGGGGCTGGTCAGGACCGGAATCCCAAGGGCCGTCAGGTGGGCAGCAGCAGGTTCCATGCTTGCCTGCGCCAGGACGACGACGTCGGAGCAGCCTGCGAGCGCACGCGCCCCTTCGGCGACGCTTGAGTGGTAGGCCTCCGTCTCGCCTGCCATAAACGCTTCCCATGCCCCGTCCACGACGCTGACCTCCACTGCCACCTCGGTTCCGGCGGCTGCGGCCTCCTGCCTGAGGACCCTGGTGGTCGGCTCGACGGTGCTGCTTAATGCCACCAGGACCCCGATCCGGGGGCCGAGAGTAACAGCCCGGCGAAGCATCGGCCTGTCGATCCTGAGCACTGCCAGGCCAACGCCGGACAGACCTTCGGCGATCTCCCCGAGCGTGGAGCAGGTGCAGAGGACCACCGTGCAGCCGGCGTCGCGGAGCTGCGTAAGGTGGGCGGCCACGACGGCACGGACCCCCTTCCCTGTCCTGTCCTGCCTCGCTAGTTCCAGGGCGTCCGGGTCCACGCGGTGCACTGCACGCGCGGACGGCATAAGCTCGCGGGACAGTGCATCGAACGTCGCCACGTGCACCTGCGAAGTGTGGAGGAACCCCACGGGACCAGGAGCAGCAGTTTGGGTTTCGGTCATGGAGCCCGACATTAACAGAACCTCGTCAGGGTTCTGCGATGGTCAGGGCTCAAGCCGCTTGCGCAGGAGGCAGAATTCGTTGCCTTCGGGATCGGCCAGGACGTGCCACTGCTCGTTGCCGGTCTGCCCCACATCCGCCGGCCGGGCTCCCAGGGCAAGCAGGCGTTCCAGCTCGGCGTCCTGGTCCCGGTCCACCGGGTTGACGTCAATGTGCAGGGGCAGCCGTCCGGCCCGCGGGTTGCTGCGGGGGCTCAGGATGATGGTCGGCTGGAGGCCACCGAACCCGGCTGGCGGGCCGATCTCGATTGCACCGTCCTCCCGGTCAAGCTCCACGTAACCGAGGACGCCGCACCAGAACTGTGCGAGCAGTTCGGGATGGGTGCAGTTCAGGACCAGTTCACTGATGCGGGGAAACCATGGGACCCAGTGTACGAAGAGCAGGCGCCGCGGTGAACCCGCCAAGAACATCGGCGGCGGCCCTGTCGGGGACTTACTAGCCTGCCTGAGCACCTGCTGGCATTCGCCAAGAAAGATCGTGGCCGCGTTGGCGCGGGAGGCGCAATGTGCCTCCTGGCGCGAGGCGTGAGTTGACGCAGCGCGGGAAAGCGGGCGATCGCCTCATCGCCAGGCACCTTCCTACTTTGGCGCCTGTACACCCACCCACGAACTCCGAGGGTGTACGAAACATGTCATAGTGACGGAAACTGTGTCGTTGTGTATTATCCCGTGGGAGACAGCTCTCAATAAAGTAATCAGTAAAAACATGGAAACATCACTGTGATAATTTGTACACAACCGCTTAGACGAACTTATTATCAGGCCTTCGCTGGCCACCAGTGACGCGGCCCTCCTCCACGAAAGACGGGAGGAGCTCACTCCTCTTACCCCCCATGAACGTGACCTAGCCCGCCTCCGCGACGGCCGCTACTATGCTGAGAAGATTGAGAAGTCCTTCAGGCTGAGGACTGACTCTGGCGTGTCCCAATGCTCACTTCCGCCGAAGCTGGACGCCCCTACCGCGACTTCCGGCTCTACGTCACCGATTCGTCACCCGCGCCCGCTCGGCTTACCTCGCCGACGTCGTTACCCATACCCGGCGACTCCTTACTCAATGGCGCTTGCATGCTACACATATGGAGCGGAACCCTGCGAAGATCCAAGCCGAGCTCAAAGCCGCCAGCCGGCAACGTTTACGGCGCGAGCAGGAGCTTTCTGCGCGAGAATCGCTTCAGGGCTTTCTTACCGGTTGAGACGAAGATACCGAAGCGACCGCCCCCGGGTCCCGCTGGATCGCCTCCGAACTTTACGAAACAGCTCGAGATTCGATCGAGCAAAGCATCGACCTCGAAAAGGACGCCTCGGCGGTGGCGCCTATGTCATGCCAGTTAAGCGCATCTTTTATTCCGTTGCGGACGAGCTCCTAGGACCCCCGCTAATAGGGCTGCAAGGACATGCCGCGGTCCGCCGAAGTCCGTCGACATGACGATGTCGGCCACTACAATCGGCGCCTATGGACAAAAGTGGTCGCATAAGGTTGTTAGCGGGCGGATTCTCAGCTTTAATTGGCGCGGGTTTCCTCTTTGTTTCCCTCCCGCTCGCCTCAGGTGAGCCGTTCGACGGCTCAATTACGGTCGTACCTGGGCAACCAGGAGTTGGGGCTAGTGTGACGCTTAAATTTGACCCTGCCCACCGGGAAAAGCCGACGCCCGGGGATAAGGGGGAAGTTTCCATTTCCCTAACGAACACGCGCGTTAAGGACAGCTCACAAACTCATTGGTACGTCTTCCTCGCTGACGACGCTATTCTCGATAATGTGCGCGTCGAGGCTTCTCCCACCAGCACGAGCACGGGCAAGCCAATCGAGGGAGTTACTTTCAGGGCCTGGCAAAGTGGGAAGCCTGAGGAGTATCAGGTTTTTGACGTCACTGGATCGAACCAAGTACGTCTCGTGGGCACACCCCGTAGATCGCCGATAGCCGGAAGCCACGAGACCGCAACTATCACAATGCCAAAGGTGCTGACGAACTCCCCCGACGTCCCGGATGGCAGGACAGGCGGAGTGATTCTGGTCGAGGAGCCAGCAATAGACCTCCTACTGGCCAACCCGCGCTTCCTACCGGCATCGGCGCGAGGAGCACGTGATAGGCCAGTTGAACGTACATTCCTAATCCACACGGGGTTTTCCCAATCAAGCCAATTGAGGGTCGACCAGGCCGTTCCAGACCTAGACGCCAACAAGTGGGGCTCGCTGATCGTATGGGATTCAACCCACCCCTTCGCATCGTCGGCTACCTTTTCGGATCCTGGAGCCGCTAAAACATCAGCTATGTGGCTTGCAGTTAGCTTCTTGTTTTTCGGCCTAGCATTGCCACTCATAGTAGAAGGCATAATTCATCGGACACCCGCTGCTACCTCTAGCACTGGTAGCAGCGGCGTCAACGACGTACGTACACCCGTGCAGGAGGTGGCTTCGCGCAAAGTAGCTGTTTCCCGTCCTGCCCTGGCCGATCCCAAGAGCCGCAGCACACCCCACAAGCGATTGCGTGGCGGTCCGAAACGAAAGCGGTAGCCGGTAGGCAGGCGATAACCCCGGGGATTTCGGAGACTAAGCCCTTCCAGTCTATATTCCTTCTGAGGCTGCTGTCCCGGGAAGCCCGCATATTGCGTGTCCCTTGCCCCGGAAGGGGACCGGCTTACGGACGAGTCTGCGTCCGGCGGGAGCCGGTACGGCGCTGCGCCCGCCCCGCCGAGCACGGCGACCACTTCTACCCGTGTTTCAAGGGTGGCTCCACCAGCCTGCAGAACTTCGTCGCGGCCTGCGCCAGGTGCAACCGCGCCAAGCGTGCCAATATACCGTCGCCCGGCCAGCAGCAGCGGATGGAGCGACGACGGCGGGACTACCTTCCGCCGCCGTCCCGTTAGCGTCGGCGAGCGGCAGCCGCTGCCCTAACTAAGCCCTCTCCTAGTCGCTGACCTCCACGAAGATGGGGTTGGTGTAGAACCACAGGTCTTCCCATGGGTCGGCGTTGCCCATCTCGTCCATGGCCGGGCCTGCCGGGTCGATGTGCGCGCCCAGGTAGCCGGGCTGGGACTTCTTCCCGTCGGTACCGCGAAGGCGGATGTAGTAGTGACCTGCAGGGGTGTCCAGTTCCTGTGTCCAGATCAACGTACCGTCCCGGAGGGTCAGGTCCTGGACGGGCAGCTGGGTGATGACGCGGGTGTCCGGGGCCTGCGTGGTGTCGGAATCGGCAGCCGGGCCCGTCACGCTGCCGAGGATGACGTCAACCCGGGCGAGCTCAGGAACGAAGCCTGCGAAGTTCGGCTTGGACGCGGTGTCGATGGCGACCGTGAGCGTGACTTTGCGGCCCCGCTTGGTGGTCAGCTTTTCGCCGAGGGCGACGGACTTGGCCTGGTCGGACACCGTCACGTCGATGGCGTCTATGAGGCAGCCGTGGTTAACCCAGACGCGCCCCTCACGCAGGCCCTGCATCACGGACGTATAGCTGAACTTTTCCGCGCCGACGTGGGTGCGGCTGTAGTAGCCGGGCCAGAAGTCGTTTTCCGTGAGGTCCACGCCGCCGCTGTAGACCGGGTCCTCGGTGCGGCCCTTGGCGTCAAAGTTGCTTCCCCGCCCGCGGACGGTGGTGTCCAGGTAGACGTTGTGGCTGTCCGAGGTGGCGGTGATGGAGAACAGGCGGCCTTCAGCGAGCAGGCTGTCCCACACGCCGCCGACGGTTGCCGTCATCCAGTCAAAACCGCCCCAGGTGCGGTAGGACTCAACCGGGTAGCCCTTAAAGGAGAAGGTTCCCGGGGCGCCGTCGTAAAGACCCCGCGCGCGGCTGCCCACGTGCGGGGCGGGCAGTCCCCCGGCCTGGTGCCCGGGGGCGCCCTCCATGCCGATGACCACGTCCGGTGCTGCGGTGATCCAGGCGCGGATCTCGTGCGGGGAGTCGATGCCCTGGCGGGAAGGGTGGTTGGGAATCATGAGGATGTCCTCCACCCTGCCCTGGGCGCGGGCCTTGCCCATGAACCGGATCCCGTCCAGTGCCAGTGCTTCGTTGGCGGCGGTTCCGTCGCGGGTGCCCTTGACCCGGGCGTCCCAGCGGGATTCGATTTCCTTCATAACGGCGACGTCGTCGCGGCCCGGTGCCACGAAGACGGTGGCATGCTCGGCGCCGGGGATGTTCCACTCCAGGCCGTGGTAGACCAGGATCGATTCGCCGAATTCCTTCCGCACTTCCTCAATGACGGGCACGATCTGGTCCGTGCTGAGCTGCGAATGGGCCACGTTGCCGTGGTCGGTGAGGACAAGCCAGTCGACGCCGTGACGCATGGCCTGCCGTACATGGTCCGCCACGCGGTACTTGCCGTCGTTGCTGAACAGGGTGTGGACGTGATGGTCACCGTTCAGCCAGAAGTACCGCCCCTTCTTCGTGCGCCGGGAGGGCTCAGCAAGGGCCGGGGCCGGAGTTACTGCTGCAACTGATGCTCCCAGTCCCAGGACCGAACCGGTCTTCAACAATCCGCGGCGGGACATACCGTTTGTCATGTGGGGCTTTACTACTTTCAGGGTGGAGAAGAGGGCGGGCTCCTCCCCTGTTCACAAGGCTGGCCCCCGCTGACGGGCTTCCCCAGTCAACCCACGGCAGGTGAACAGTAGGGTGGCGGCATCTGTCCCGGCCGTTAACGCGTCCTTGCCGGGAGGAACCGCAGCAGGAAAGGAACGACGACGGCGGGACAGCCTGACGTCCGACGCTTCGGTACGTGCCGGCGAACCTCAGCCATTCCCCCTGGGCCTGCTGGTGCAGGCAGCCTCTTCAGCCATGCTTCCGGCCGCGCAGGCCGAGCCAGGTCATGACGGTGGACAGGACCAAACCCGCAACTATTAACGGCGTGGTCTTGGTGTCGGGGTGCCGCAGCGCTTCCCGGCTGATGCGTTCCCAACTGATGCCGACGAAGTACAGGGCGCCGAGCCACCCCAGCATCCGGCGGAGGACTGGGCGCGGCCACACCAGGAGCAGGACAGTGCCGGCTGCATGAACGGCGATGAAGGGCCATGGCGCAGCCAGCCCGCTGCCCGACGTCCACATGTCGCGTGCGACGTCTTCCGGCTTTCCGCGCGACAACGGATTGTCGTAGGGGATGCGTTCCCGGATGGCTCTTCGGGCCGCCGCAACCTGAAGAACCAGCTGTGCCAGCGAGACGAAGGCAAGGAGTTTCATCTGAAGTCCCTCCAGCAGCCCTACTGCTGGGGTTGCAGCCCGGTGACGGCGTTGTAGGTGTTCACCCGGCCATTGGCCCAGAACGTGCCTGTGCCGGGAATCTTGTCGGCGGTCGATTGCACCTTGGCGCGGACTGAGGTAGCCGTAGCACCGGGATTGGTGCTCCAGACAAGCGCCGCCGTTGCCGACACGATCGCCGAGGACACGGAAGTTCCGTTGCCGATGTCGTATTTCTGCGAGCGGTTGTTCGGCTTCTCCAGGGTAAACGGATGGTTCGGGAACGTCGAGTAGACGTTGACCCCCGGCGCCGCGATGTCCACCCAGCTGGCCCCGTAGGTTGAGAAGTCCGCTTTGGCATCCTTGTTGTCAGTGGCGGCGACGGCAATGACATTGGGATACCCAGCCGGGTAAATCTGCGCCTGGTTGCCGCCGTTGCCGGCTGCTGCGACGAGCACGACGCCTTTGCTCCAGGCGTTATTGACGGCAGTTTCCAGAGTTCGCGACGCCCGCACTCCTAGGCTCATGTTGATGACTTTCGCGCCGTTGCTGACCGCCCAATTGATGCCATTCGCCAGGCTGGAGCTGGATCCAACTCCGCTGTCATTGAGCACCTTGCCGGCCAGGATGGTGCATCCCGGACACACGCCCGCCACGCCGAGGCCGTTGTTGGCTATGGCGGCCACGGTGCCTGTCATGTGCGTGCCGTGGCCATAGATGTCGTCTGCACTGGCGGCTCCGCTGAAATTCGCCCGTGCAACGACCTTCGATGAGATGTCCTCGTGGTCAAGGTCCACACCGGAATCAAGGACGGCAACCTTGATTCCGCTGCCCATGGTGGTGGCCCATGCTTCGACAGCGTCAACATCGGCGTCCGGAGTGCCGCCGGCAACATCTATCCGGGACGGCGAGGTAGGTGTGGCGGTGCCGTAGTTATTGGTGAACGACTGACCTACGTTTTGCAGCGCGTACTGGCTGCCGAAGAAGGGGTCGCTCGTGAAGGCAGTAACAACCTGGTCCGGCTCAACGTACTCCACTGCCGGGTTCCGGTTCAGGGCTTCAATGAGCTGCCCCTCCCTGCCGGCTGGCACGGCAATGGAGCGCGCACCAGTGTCACCGATCGCGGCGCCCTCACTGAGGCCATGCTGTCGCAGCACCCCCGCGGCCGCGGCGTTGTCGCGGAACTTGACGATGATCTGGCCGGCCTGGGACGGCAAGGGCGCTGCAGTTCCGGGGACAGCACCGGCCATTGCGCTCAGTACCATCATCAGAACCGCGAGGCTCGCAGGGAAGAATTTTTTCATAGGGTTCATCTTGCGCCTGCCCGCACTTGCCGGATAGGGGTAAAAGCCCCAAAGTCTCGGTGATCGGGCAGTCCTGGCCGTCCTCGTGCTCGCCATTGCCGCCGTTATCGTCGCCGGGTGTGCGTCCGACGGCGGGACTACGTTGCGTCCGGCGCTTCAATTAGCGTCGGTGAACGGCAGCCGCTCCCCTGACTCAGGCTTCCCCGTGCTCCGGTTGCGATGATTACGCCGTCACGGGTGAGCGGTGCTCCGACGGGTGCGGCATGACGTTGTGGGTGCATTCCGCTGCAAGCCGCCGGGTTTGGAACAATGGACACTGCAGCATCCAGCAACCAAAGGGGCACGTCGTGGTGAACAGAATCGCCGTGCGCCGCAAACACCGCGCCCGCCGGCTGCTCTTGGGTCTTCTCCTGCTCGGAGGGCTCGCGTCAATGCTGGCACTCCTCGGCCCCGGCCTGCTCAATGGATTGCGCGCTGGGGACGGTTCACTGCTGTGGCGCCCGGAGTGCGTCGTCGAAACCTCGGAGGGGGAGGTCGGGCTCGATCGTGATGCAGCGAAGCTGGCCACCACAGCGGTGGCGCTCCAGGCCCGCGGGATGGCAGCTCCGGACACCGCGGGCGTCGACGCAGCGGTGTTGCAGCGGCTGGCCTACGGCCCACCCGGCGACGCCGGCCCTTCCCTGGCTTGCCGGGGCTCGGCGGCTGGCGACCTGCCGGTAGAAGACATAGGTGCCAACGGCCTGACACCGCGCGCCGAGCGGTTGCGTGTGGCGATGGCGGAGGTGTTCGGCGAGCAAAGCCTGGGCGGATTCGCCCCGGGTGGCGTGGACCAGGGGCACGGAGCGGACTCGACGCACTACGACGGCCGGGCAATCGACGTCTTCTTCCGCCCGGTGACTGAGGAGAACCGGCGTCAGGGGTGGATCCTGGCTCACTGGCTCGTCGCTCACGCCGAGGGCTTGGACGTCCAGTACGTCATCTTCGATGACCGGTTCTGGAGCGCGCACAGCTCCCGCGGGCAATGGCGGGATTACGACGCACCTGAACCCGGAAACGAAATTCTGCGCCACCTCGACCATGTCCATGTGGACGTGCTGGGCGGAAGACGGGACTAAGGGACCGGCCCCAACCACTCCAGGACCAAGCCCCGCGCGCCGGGGAGGCCGTCCTGCCTTATGGCCAAATGGACTAACACCATTCCAGTGTGAGGTTTCACAGGTTTTGTGTGGCGCGCGCCACTGCGTCCACCCACCCAAGCGCGGCCACCAAAGCCATCCCCAACCGCATCACCCACGCTCTTCATGGAAGGAACCCACTCATGAGCGGTGTCTTATCAGCCATCAACGGCGTTATCTGAGCGACTGGCTCGTCTATCTCTGCCTCGCCACCGGCGTCTACTTCTCTGTCCGTACCCGCTTCATGCAGGTGCGCCACGTCAAGGGAATGGTCCAGCAGCTGTTGAACGGTGAGAAGTCCGCTTACGGCGTCTCCTCGTTCCAGGCCCTGGCACCTCATCGAACAGGATGATCCCCGGCCTCCGCACCAGCCTCGGCCCCGCCACCACCATCGCCCTCCATGTGGCGATCCTCGTCGCAGCCGCGTACGGCTGCGTCAACACGGCCGCCGACGCCTGGGTGATGGGCGATATCGGCGTCGGCCTCATGGCCTGGCTGAACATCCTGGGCATCCTGGTCCTGCAGAAGCCGGCCTTAGAGGCGCTCAAGGACTTCGAGCGGCAGCAGAAGCTCGGCCTCGACCCGATCTTTGATCCGCGGCCCCTCGGCATCACCGGGGCCACCTTTTGGGAGTCCTACAAGACGGCGCACCGCGAGAAGGAATCCGCGCGGAGCTAGTTCACCGACTCACCAAGACAAGCCGGAACGACGACGGCGGGACTGGCTCCCGCCGTCGTTTTTCCGTTTCCGCCGGGGAACGGCAGCCGCGGCCCCGGTCCGGATTCAGCCGGCCGCTCCTTGGCTTAGTTCTCCCGTAGGTCATCCGCCACGCGGCGGAGGTCCTGGACCCACCCGGTCGAGCGGCTCGGGGCACTTATGCCGGCTTCAAAGTTCGCGAGCGCTTCCGCCATCAGTTCCAATGCTGCCGAAATGTTGGCCTTGAGCGCAGCATAGCCTTCATCAGAGCGGGGGTCGGACGAAGCGGATAACAGCTGCTCCGCTCCGGACTTGATGATCAATGAGGCTTCGTACTCGTTCACAGTCACACCCCGTGCTTCTTCCGGAAATGGGACTGTACAGAAACCGCCCCGCCAGCCCCACCTTACCTGCGTAGCTTGTCCAACAAACAGGTGCACCTTGTTCCAGGCTGGAAACCCCGGACCATCCAGCAAAAGACCGCGACGGCGAGGCCATGGAGTCTGTGGGGTCCCTGCGTTAGGCGAGCGAGAGGAAGAGCTTTTCCAATTCGGCGGGACCGCGGTTCCCCTGCCACCCGGGCCCGTCCTGTGCACTGGGTCGGCGGGCATGCGGCGCATCCACCGCTTTTCCTATGGGCGTATGACGAGGCACCGGACTGGTGCGCTCCGTGGGTGCCGGAGACACTACCCGCGCCGCTTACGTGGGGGAAGTCCTCGGCAACTTCGACAAGGTGCTCCACATCCACCACGAGGGCGAAGACCTGCTGATGTACCGCAGCTGGGCCAACGGCACCGGCTTGCGCCCTGCACGTGGGGCAGATGCTCGAACAGCACCGGCAGGTCACGCAACGGTTGGAGGTCATCGAGCCTGTCCGCCTGCGCTGGATGTCGACGACGGATCAGGAGCAGGGTGGGGCGCTGGCCGCACGGTACTAGGACCTCTCGGCCATCCTCAAAGTACACCTGCGCCGCGAGGTCACAGAGGTGATGCCCGTCGCAGACAGGGTGATGACAGAGAAGGAGATAAACGGACTGGGGCAGCACAGCATCGAGCAGTTTGGCAAAAAATTCCTCGTTTCCTATCTGGGGATGGTGCTGGCCACGAACCCGCCCGCAGACCGGAAGGAACTGTTCAACGAGATCCCCGCGCCTGTCCGCCTTGGCTATCGCCTTACCGGGCGCCGGATGTACCGGAAACAGTACTCGACGCTTTTTCCTGGACGTCCGGTTCCCGAAACTCTCTAGCCTGCGCGGGGGGGGGGGGGGGGGGGGGGGGTTTCCCCAACCCCCTGCCCCTCTCTCCTTTTGCTTGCACCCAACAAGGGCCGGGGCCCTCCCCCCCCCCCCCCCCCCCCCCCCCCCCCCCCCCCCCCCCCCCCCCCCCCCCCCCCCCCCCCCCCCCCCCCCCCCCCCCCCCCCCCCCCCACCACGCCGATGCCACTGCGCGCGTTGGCGTGAATACGACAGGGGACGGGGACCGTAGCCCGGTGAGCAAGGCTGCAGCAGTTTCCACGCTCGCCTGGGCAAGGACGACGGCGTCGCAGCGGTTCGCCAGGTCGCGGGCCGCCTGCGCAATGCGGGAGTGGTAGGCCTTCACGTCGCCGGTGAGCGCCGTTAGGAAGAACAAGCGCGAAGGCGGCACCGTGTATCGTGGCCCCATTATCCGTGTGGGGGATGGCGCGAGCCTTACTGGCAGACCGAAGGAGCCTTCGATGGACTACACGTTCGACGTCCTCGTCATAGGGGGCGGACCCGCAGGAATGGCCGCCGCCATACGCGCCGCCGAACTTGGGGCGCGAACCGCTGTCGTTGAGCGCTCGGCCCTCGGAGGCACCTGCGTAAACTCGGGCTGCGTTCCCACCCGTGTACTTGCGAAGACCGCCCGTCTGTTCCGCGAGGTCCGGACAGCCTACGACTATGGAATTATCGTGGCCGAGCCGTCTGTCGACTGGAACAAGACAGTGCAGCGGGTACGCGCCACCGTCGCCCGCGTCCTGGAGGCCAAGGGGTACGGCCCCACAATGGAGCGCCTGGCCATCGAGCTGATCGAGGGCGACGCCGAACTCACCGGCGAGCACACTGTCGTCGTCGACGGAAGCGTCATCACCGCCGCCTCCATCATTCTGTGTATTGGCGGGAGCGGCCGCCGTCTCCCCATCGAAGGTGCCGAGCATGCCGTCCTGCCACACGAGGTGCTGGACCTTGACCGCCTACCCGGCACGGTGGCGATCATCGGCGGCGGCCACACCGGCGCGCAGATGACCACTATCTTTGATGCCTTGGGCTCCCGGGTAATCCTCCTTGACCTCGCGCCGCGGATCCTCATGACCGAAGACGAGGACGTCGCCGCCGCCGTCACCGCCAGCTTCGCGGGCAAGGGCGTCCAGGTGGAAACGGGTATCGGCGGCATCGAAAGCATCCGTCAGGAGGGCAGGAACCTCACACTCACCTGGCAGCGCGGTGGAGAACGGCTGTCGAAGTCAGTGGACGCGGTCATCATGGCAGCAGGTTGGCCCGCGAACATCACCAACCTGGGTTTAACGGCGGCGGGCGTCAATACCGCGCGCTCTTTCATCCCGGTGGATGACTACCTGCGGTCAAACGTCCCGCACATCTTTGTAGCCGGCGATGCCAATGGCAGCAGCATGCTGGTCCAGGCAGCCGTCTTCGAAGGTGAGACCGCGGCCGAGAACGCCGTGCTCGGTGCCACCCGCACCACGCCGCATCACCTCCTGCCCGAGGGCGGCTTCACTGATCCGGACTACGCAGGTGTGGGCCTGACCGAGGCGAAGGCTAGAGAGCGCGACGCCGAGTGCCGCGCCGTCTTGGTGCCCTACGCCGTAGTCGAGCGGCCCATCATTGATGACCGGGAACAGGGCTTCCTGAAGCTCGTGGTCGACCGGCGCCGCGAACTGATCCTTGGCGCACATGCGGTCGGGGAGAACGCCGTCGAGGTCATCACCGCCGTAGCTTCCGCGATGGCAGCCGGCACTGACCTCGCGACACTCGCCCGGGTGAAATTCGCCTACCCGACCTACAGCTCGGTTATCGGACATGCAGCAAGGGCTGCCCTGCGCAGCTAGTCGACTGCCAGCCGCAGTTTCCGCCGCGACCGTCCGCCGGAACACGCGCGTCCCCAACCTGCAGGAGTATTTGTCTGGCGAGGGCGGGATCGACAATCGTTCTCTAGGAACCCCCGGGAACTGGCGGAACATTCGTGCCATTCGGATTGTTACACAGGGTAATGATGACTCCTCAGGAATTAGACCTGACCTCTATGTCTCCCACCCGCTTGTGGGTCCCCAAACACGTGATGATCACCCGGGCCGCAGCGGATTTACCGCATACAGCAGAAATTATCAGGCGTTGCGAGCGGGCCGGCGTCGACGACATCCGGTTCATGCCCGGAAATGCGCTTACAGGGCTCCGCGGAGCCAGTGACCGGGAGACATACGCATCCGCGAAGAACACCCTTGCGGTGGTCGTGGCCCCTCCAAGCGCCCTCAAGCCGCAGCCGATCCCGCCAAGCGCTGATTGGCGCATCGACCTCGCCAAGGGCTGCCCAGCTCACTGCCAGTACTGTTACCTCGCCGGATCCCTGCAAGGGCCACCTGTTACCCGCGTGTACGCCAATATCGACGACGTGCTGGATGGAATACGGACTCATGCCGGCAGAGGTTCCGTCACCCGCGGGACCCTTGAGCGTGGTGACGAGGGAACGACGTTTGAGATGTCCTGCTACACCGACCCACTCGGAATCGAGAGCGTGACGGGTGCCCTTGCTGCCGCGATCTCACGCGTCGGGGCGGGCGAGTTCGGGAGCGAGGTGCAACTGCGGTTCACGACCAAGTTCGACGACGTCGGTGAGTTGGTGACCCTCGATCATGGACGTAAAACACGGATCCGGTTCTCGGTCAATGCTGCGGAGATAGCAAACCGCTTCGAAGGCGGAACCGCGCGCATGCCCGCGCGGCTCACTGCTCTCCGTTCGGTGGCGACGGCCGGCTATCGGGTGGGTCTGACAATTGCCCCTATCATGCCCGTACCCGGCTGGCGGGAGCAGTACGGCGCGCTCCTGAACGACGTCTCCGAGGCAGTCGCCGGCATCGACGACCTCGATCTCACAGCCGAGATCATCACGCACCGCTTCACCCCCGCCAGCAAGGAGGTGCTGCTGGGCTGGTATCCGAGGACCAAGCTCGAAATGGACGAGGATTTGCGGAGCCAGAAGCGTTCCAAATTCGGCGGCGTCAAATACGTGTACCCGAAGCAGACCATGACGGAAATGCGCCAGTGGTTCACGGAGGAGCTGGAGCGGCGGCTTCCGGCTGCCCGGCTCCTCTACTGGACGTGACTCCGCTAGTGTCAAGACAGTTAATCAATCGAAGGGATCCACCGTGTCTGTCATTGCGATCATCGGAGCTGGACCTGGCCTTGGAGCGGCAGTTGCGCGAAGGTTTGGGCGCGAAGGCTTCTCGATAGCCCTGATCTCAAGGAACCAGACAAAGCTTGACGCCATGGCCGCGGATCTCGAGGCCGGCGGCTTGACCGCGCGTGGTTACGCCGCGGACGTGCTAGAACCGGCGGCACTTGAGGACGCCCTCGCACGTGCCGCGGCAGAGCTGGGACCCATCACCACGTTGCAGTACAGCCCACTCCCGTCGCGCGAATACCTGAAGCCGGTACTCGACATGACTCCCGAGCTGGCGCTTGAAGCATTGCAGTTCTCGGCTCTCGGGCTAATCCACGCGTTACGTACAGTGCTACCAGCGATGCGTCAGGCAGGAGACGGCAGCGTCATCCTGATCAACGGCGGAACCTCGGTGAAGGCTCGCGCCGACTTTGCAGGCACGTCGGTCGCGTTCCCGGCCGAGAGCGCCTACGGTGAGATGCTCCACGACGCACTTGAGGTTGAGGGCATCCGTGTCGCGCAACTCGTGATCCCCGGGGCCATTCCTAAGCTTCAGCTTGCCAATGGCATCGACGACGTCGCCGATCGCATTTGGGGCCTCCACGCCGTCGCGGGTCCGTTCCGCACCATGCTCATCCCGCTCGAGGAGGGCAGGGAGTAAGGAGGTCCTCTTTGTGCATCCTAGGACCGAGCCTCATCTGCTGCAGGGGATTCGGCGATCTGCTTGATTGCGGCGAGGGTTTTCGGGATCCCGTCGAGCGCCTGCCGGGTGCGGTCGGCGATCTGGGCATGCGCGTCGTCGCCAAACTTCTCCTCGAACATGGCGATGCCGGCCGGCAGGAACTCCCACGTCTCGGTCAGAATCGTCCCGACGTCTGCCGGAGCCAGGGTGAAGCCCCAGCGGACAAAGCTGCCGCCCACCACCCAGGCGAACTCCCGGCCGCGTTCGGCAGCCACCACCTGCGAGCGGGTCTCCCAGGTGCGGTGCGGGAGCTCGTTACGTCCGGTGAACCAAGCGCCGACCTGTCCGGCGCTTGCGTCGTCGTCCCACCAGCACGAGGTGCAGACCGGACTCCACTCGCCGGTGCGGGTGATGTCGGAGACCAGGTCGTAGAGCGTCTCGGCTGAGGCCGGGACAGTGACTGATTCCTGGTGTTGGCGGATGCTGATCGGATTCATGGATTCATCCTTCGAGACGGTCATTTCTTCTGCCGCCGGCTGCCGCCGTGCCAGTCTTCCTGCTGGCCGACTGTATCGGCGCTGACTCCGAAGGCCGGAAGCTGCGGCTGCTCGCGCATGCTTCGCTTGAGTTCCGCGAAACCGGGGAAGCGTGCCAGGCCCACCACGTGGTCCCACAGCTCGGCGGCGGAATCTTCGTCCGGCAGCCGGCTGATCACCGGCCCGAAGAAGGCCACGCCGGCGGGCGGCTCGAAGTGGATGATGGGTGTGCCTACGTCCTTGCCCGTCAGCCCCAGCGCCTCATCCGTCTCCTGCCGGATCTCGCGGTCCCAGGAGTCGTCGTCGAGCGCTTCCGCAAGTGTCATGGGCAAGCCGGCCTCGGCAAGGATGGGCTCCACAAACTTCCGCGTTCCGCGCCGCTCGCGCACCTCGCCTTCGGTGCGCTGATCCGTGTCCGGGGCGGCTTCGAAAATGTGGGTCCCCAACGCCTCGTACAACCGGGCGATCGATTCGCGGCCGTGCTCCGCGCGGGCCTTGGCCGCCACCCGCAGAAGCCGGAGCCCGGCCGTGTGTCCGGCTTCGTACTCCGGCGGAAAATGCGCGTCATAGTCAACCTCGGCGTTAATCTGCCGCAAGGAGATGAACCGCCAGTCCACGGTGTACTGGCGCTGTGCCTGTACCTGCCGCACCCATTTGCTGGTCATCCAGGCGAATGGGCAGACCGGGTCGAAATAGAAGTTGATGTCGGCATTCATCCGTCCACCCTTGCACCGGCAAGTGACGCACGTCTAATCGATTCCCACGGACCCGGCTGCTTTCGATGCAACGATAGCTGTCATGATCGGGGGCCGTCGACGCTTGCAGCTTGTCCAACAAACGCATCAGACGTTGCACTAGGCTGGAATCCCCCGGACCCACCACCAGCAAGCGAGGCATAACGTGCACCAGGACGCCGCCCGGTTCCTGTCCCAGCCGGTGGCCGCCCAGCCCGGCTCACCCCTCCGCGTCGCGGTGTACTCGCGGATCGCCGAAGCCATTCGCAACGGTCTCCTCACGCCCGGCTCCATGATCCCCACCGAAACCGAACTCGGCGCCGACATGAAAGTCAGCCGCACGGTGGTCCGGGAAGCCCTCATGCTGCTCGAAGAAGACGGGCTCATCAGGGCGAGGCGCGGCGTCGGACGTTTCGTCTCGGACACACTCCCCCGCATCGGCATCGAACGCATCCGCCCCTTCGAGGAAGTCCTCGGCAGCCCCGGCCAGCAGCTCGAGGTCAAGCGCATCCAGGTGGTGCGCCAGCCCGCGTCCGAGTTCGCCGCCCCCGGCGTCGGCGTCGAGCCGGGCACCGACTGCTGGCTCTGGGAATCGGTCCTGATCCGCGACGGCGAGGCCATCGCCCACCTGCAGGAAAACATCTCCGCCCAGCCCGTCAGCCTCGGCAAGAACGCTGCCGCGCCCCTGGATATAAACGACGACGGCGGCGCCACCTTGCTTGCCGCGCTCAACAACCAGCTGGGCCGGCTGCCCGGGCCGGGCGAGTGCCAGATCAGCCCCAGCCAGGTGGGCCCCAGCCGTGCGCCGCTCATGGACCTGCGCCCGTCCGATCCGGTGCTGGTCCTCACCCAGTACGTTCGATACGGCAACCAGCCCTTCTACCTGGCCAAGTGCCTGATCGCCGCCCGGGCCGGGCACCTTTCGGTCATGCAGCAGTTCCAATCCTGATGCGGAACCCGGGGCTCAACAACCGGCGCTACGAAAGGTACATCCCTGCGGCACCGAGCGACGCAGTGCAGCGGTCGGACTCAACTTGGCAGTGGCGGGAATTCAGGGTCCACCTTGAGCATGTCGGCGATCCGGACGCGCCGGTGCGGATACTGCTGGTTCATGGCGCCGGCGGCAACAGTGCGGCGATGTGGCCGTACGCGGCCAGGCTTTCGGAGCTGGGCGCCTACGTCACCGTCCCCGATCTGCCCGGCTACGGCCAGACCACGGCTCCCCGCCCCGGACGGATCCGATATGACCACTGGCGTCGGTTCCTGGTTGACCTGGTCCGGAGGGAAGCCGACCTCCGGCCGCTCGTTATCATGGGTGCCAGCTTGGGCGGCATGCTGGCTTACGACGCGGCAGCCGAAACAATCCTGGCCTCCCACTTGGTTATCACCTGCCTGCTCGATCCCCGGGACCCGGCCGTCCGCCGCCACCTGGCCTGGCATCCGGCCTTCGCCGGGATCGCCGGCCCGGCACTGCGAATCGCAGCGGGCCCGCTGGCCAACCTTCGCCTGCCCATCCGCTGGATCGCCGACATGCGGCATATCGCCAACAACCCCGTGCTGGTGGCCGAGGTGCTGGCTGACGGGCGGGGCGGCGGGGGCAGGGTCCCGCTGGGCTGGATGCGGAGCTTCTTGGAATCGTCGCCGCTGATCGAGCCCGAGGATTTTCGGACAACGCCGGTCCTAATGGTCCATCCGGGCCGGGACGAGTGGACTCCCCTGGAGATCAGCCGACCCTTCTTTGAACGCATTACCGCCGAGAAGTCGCTGGTGGTCCTCGGAAACTGCGGCCATTTCCCGGCCGAGGAACCGGGCCTCGGGCAGATGATGGCGGCTGTGCAGCAGGTAGTCGGAAGGCTCAAAGCCCAAGCAGACAGCCGGTAAAGTTGACGCTCCGCACGCTGGTGCGCGCCGCCGTCGTACATTCATTTCCTGCCACGTTCGTAGCGACCGCATAGGCAGGTTCCCGCCTAATTACTACAGCTTCCAAGCGCGTCACAGCGCCAGGGGCCAGGTCTTTTGAGAGACTGGCAAAGTTTGTACACCAAGGAAGAGGGGGCTCCTTTATGGAGGCAGCAGCAGTAACCACGTGGATGTTCGTCGAAGAATGTCCTATTCCACAAGACGTGATGGAGCTGATGCTCCCGGGCGAGCAGCCGGTTGCCGCTTACCGTACCTTCCGGGACAGCGCCATCTTCACCACCAAGCGCATGATTGTACGCGACGCCCAAGGCATCACCGGAAAGAAGGTGGAGGTGTACTCGTTGCCGTACACCGCCATCAACATGTGGTCCTCGGAGAATGCGGGCAAATTTGATCTCGACGCCGAACTGGAGCTGTGGACCCGCGCAGGCCATATCAAGATCAAGGTGGGCAAGAAGGTAGACATTCGCCGCCTCGACATGCTGATCGCGCATTCGGTCATCGGCTCACAGAACTAAGACGGGCGCAACGGAAACGGCGGGAAGACAACATCCCAATGCTTTCTTTCCCCCATTTCTTTGTTCGGGGGTTGGAAGGCTAACACAACGGGACAAGATTTCCC
>NZ_JBWZCM010000020.1:0-33953 GCF_059383655.1 Pseudarthrobacter sp. Hb11 | reverse complement strand
GGGAAGAGTGGGGGGCGGTGGGGAGAAGGGGAAGAAAACTTCTTCCCCCCCCCTTTTGTTGCACGCACTACTTTGTTGGCCGTGTTTAGCCGAACAGTGTGGTAATCAGCCGAATGGACAGAGCGATGATGGCGAGGAGGCCGATGGCTCCAAAGAGGTTGTGCCACCACTTGTTGCGTAGGTCTCCCATGAGGGCGGTTTTGTTGGCCATGGTGACGATCAGGACCCCGAGCAGGGGTGCGATGAGGACAGTCAGGGACTGGGCGATGACGATTAGTCCGACGGGGGAGGACTGGAATGAGAGGGTGATAATCAGGCCGAAGGCCAGGATCATGCCGGTGAAGATGCGGGCTGCGGGGGACCCTGCTTTGGAGCCGCGGCCGATGGCGTCGGAGAGCATGGTGCCGCCTGCGGTGGCGTTGGCGATCATGGAGGAGAACGCTGCGCCGGAGAGTCCCAGGGCGAACACCATGGCCCCGGTGGGGCCTGCCAACGGGGTGAAGATGGAGGCGAGGGCGTTGATGGTTCCTGCTTCGGCTCCGGTTTTGCCGAGCACGGCGGCTGCGACCATGATGACGAGGGCGGTCATGATGCCGGGTGCGACGATGCCGGGGATGGTGTCGACGAGGGTGATGTCGCGGTAGTCGGCGCGGGTGCGGCGGTGTTCTTTGATGCCGTAGGAGGTGTAGAAGGCGGCGTTGATGGAGAAGTTGGTGCCGACCAGGGCCACAATGAGAATCTCACTTCCGGCCGGCAGGCTCGGAACCATGCCTGCCATGGACCGGTACCAGTCCGGCTGGGCAACGACGGTGCTGGCGATGAAGGCCAGACCCATGAGCACGACGATGACTAGGAGCGCTTTTTCAACGATGCCATAGACGTTTTTGAAGGCCAGGACAATGCCGACGGCGACGGTGCAGACCACGGTCCAGATGACTGGGGAGCCGCCGAATATCAAGGACAGGCCGAGTCCGGAGCCCACGGCGTTGCCGACGGAGAACATGAGGGTGATGCCGAAGACGCCGAATCCTGCGAGAAGACCGACCCATTTGCCGAGGTGTTCCTTGATCGAGGAGATCAAAGAGACGGGAGTCGCGATGCCGAGGCGGACGCTCATGTCGGTGAAGAAGATCATGAGGATCGTTGATACGGCGATGACCCAGACGAGGGTGTAGTCGAACCGGCTTCCGGCCTGCACGGCGGTGGTGAGGTTTCCGGGGCCGAACTGCCAGGCTCCGACGACAAAGGCCGGGCCCATGAGGGCAAGGTAGCCCAGGAAGGTGCGGTGCTTTTTAGTGCTGCCTTCGGCCTGGTGTTCTTGCTGGGTTGCCATCTGGTCTTCCCTGGTTCCGGGGTGGGTGATGGTCTTATTCTGCTGCTCGCGCATTGGCGAGTCCTCCTTATACAGCGACATTGCTGGGTCGTCGATGACCGGGGTGGAGAGTAAAGAGTTGGGCACGGGTGGCGGGCGGCGGCCCGCCACCCGTGAGGATCCGGGGAAGAAGGGATCAGGCGCTGACGGTGACCTTGCCGATGTTTGCGGCAGCGAAGGCTTCCGCAATCTCGGTATCGGCGCCCTCGGGCAGGGGCAGGAGCGGGGTGCGCACCGTGGCGTGGTCCAAAATGCCGCGGTTGACAAGGCCCCACTTCAAGGCGACGGTGCCCTCCATGTGGGAACCGCGGTGGTAAACGTTCTTGGTCACCGGGAGCAGCCGCTCATGAATGGCGTGTGCACGCGGGTAGTCCTGCGCTTTGCCGGCCTCGATCAGTTCGACGAGCAGCTCGGGGGCGATGTTGCCGTAGCCGACGAGCAAACCGTCGACATCGAACATCGTCGGCAGCAGGTACTCGTCATGGCAGGACAGCACCTGCAGCTCGGGGTAGGCGGCGCGCAGCGCGGGGATCTCGGTGTACCACCGGCGCATGTTCCGGACACCGTTCTTCGTGGCAAAGACGCCCTCCTGGCCAGCGATCTCCAGCTGAGTGTCCAGGTCATAGGTCGCCTTGGTGTTGTCGGGGTACTGGAAGAGGATCAGCGGCAGACCGGACTCTTCATAGATCTCCTGGTAGCGCGACTGCGGCGCGCCCTTCTGGTATCCGAAGCGCAGCCACCCGTGCGAGGGGTAGACGAGACCCGCTGACGCGCCGGCCTCGACGGCCTTCTTTGCCTCGAGGGCCGCGGTCTTGTTGCCCTCCTTCGTGATGCCCGCCACGACCGGCACGTCGGTCGACGCCACGAACGCGCGGATAACGTCCAGCTGCTCCTCTTCGGTAAGGAACGTGCCTTCGCCGGCGTGCCCCAGGACGACGAGGCTCTTCACGCCCTCAATCGATCCGAGCCACGAACCCAGACGCTGGATCGCAGCGAAGTCGACAGCGCCATCTTCGGTGAACGGGGTGACAGGTGCGGGGCTGAGTCCGCGGAGATCGAGTGTCATTTCAGCTACCTCTTGTCTTCTTTGATGATCGGTAGTCCCGCTATTATGGGAACGTTTGCGGGAACGTTTTCAATTTTGCACGTGTCGCAGCTCACTGTCAAGAGAACGTTTGCAAGAAAGGAGGATTAGAGTGTCTGTACCACCTTTGCTGACCAGGAGATCCGCCATGGAACCGGCCGCCACCGGGAATGTTGTCACCCTTAAGGACGTCGCAGCAGCCAGTGGCGTGAGCATCTCCACCGCCAGCCGCGCCCTCGACGAGCGGACCACCTCCCGCTCGGCAGCGGCAGCGAACGTGCGGAAGATAGCCGAGGAGCTCGGGTACCGGAGGAACTCTTTCGCCTCCAGCCTGCGCCGCGGCGAAACCCGCACCCTCGGCGTCCTTGTTCCCCGCCTGAGCGACACAGTCATGGCCCTGATGTTCGAAGAACTCGAAAAGGCCGCATCCGCCCGCGGGTACTTCGCCATGGTCGCTACGAGTGGGGACGACCCCGAAGATGAACGCCGGGCGGCGGAGACTCTGCTGGACCGCAACGTCGACGGATTGATCCTTGCAACGGCCCGGCTCGACGATGAACTGCCAGACATGCTTCGCCAAAGAAAGGTTGCCCACGCCCTGGTACTGCGCACAGACGGGCTCAGCCCATCCTCGCTCGGTGACGACGAGGTCGGCGGGTATCTTGCCGTGCGCCACCTCATCGATCTCGGCCACCGGGACATAGCCGTGGCAACAGGCCCGTCCTTTACCTCTACAGGCACCGCCCGCCTCGCCGGCGCCCGTAGGGCCATGACAGAAGCCGGCA
Organism: Pseudarthrobacter sp. Hb11; assembly: GCF_059383655.1. Lineage (NCBI taxonomy): Bacteria > Bacillati > Actinomycetota > Actinomycetes > Micrococcales > Micrococcaceae > Pseudarthrobacter > Pseudarthrobacter sp. Hb11. Next base: position 30,712 of record NZ_JBWZCM010000020.1, on the reverse strand, counting down.
TCAACCCGCCGAACAAATGGCTGATCGCCGCCGGCTACGGCATCGAAAACGGGTTCGCAGCCGGGGAAACCCTCTTAGGCGGGAACGAGCATCGCCCCACCGCCATATTCGCGGCCAACGACAACCTGGCCATGGGAATCATCGCCGCCGCGCACCGCTTCCACATCACCGTCGGAGAAGACCTGGCGCTCGTCGGCTATAACGACATACCCCTCTCCGCCCGGCTCCCAACCCCGCTCTCATCCGTCCGCGTCCCGCTGGACCAGATCGCCGGGAACGCCATAGATCTGATAGTCAACCCCGGCAAGGAACCGAAAATCCGGAAATCGCTACCCACACTCATGCCCCGCGAGTCGAGCGGTCCACCCAGGCGTTGAGCCCTTCGAGCTCCGGTTATGGCGGGGTTCCTCAAAGCACGGAAGCTCTCGCAGCTACTTCTACTCCCGTTAAACGCAGACAATTGATCTTCTGTCACCTGACCATGCCTTGATCAGCCTTTGCTTCGTGTCTACAAGGCAGACCGTGAGCGGTCCACCGCTGGGGTCAATTCCGGTTATCCACGGCTGGGAAGTGGAGCCTTTAGGGTAGCTCCCTGGCAGCAGTAGCGGTGGATAACCTCTGAGAATTGTCCCCGGTCGTGGGCCGCGGCAGCCTCATGTGCACTCTGGTTCTGAAAGCCAGAGTGGAAATCGCAAGACACGTCACGACCATCGTCGTCAGGTTGGGGTGTGGCCTAAATGACCCGCACGGTGCCCACGCGCGCGATCCAGCGCAAAGAAGGTGATGAACGCCAGCGCCGTGCACAGGACGGCCAGTGCGATGAGCGCTAGCTGTAATAACCCAGTTGGTTGGTGACGGGGCTGGCGGGTGAGGCGCCTTGAGTGCGGTCTGGGGCCTGTGGCGATTGTAGTAGTCGATGAGGCGGGGTAGCACGCTTGGCGTTCGGTTTCTGAGCCATAGGCCTTGGCGTAGGCCCATTCTTCTTTGAGGATGTGCTGATCGGTTCCCCGCTGATGATGGCCGGATGCTGGCTCGCCGCCACCGGCGGCACCGTACGAGCCCTCAAGGTCACGACCGACCTGCCGCCGATCGCCCGAAGCTGAGCCAGCCGTTCCTACTTATTCACTATCAATTTTACAAAAAATCGGGTAGACATACCGCTGACTATGCGTCATATTATGCACGCAGCCATTTATCTTCTCGGTGCGGATCACGATGCTGTATGTGGGCGGCATTACGGGTTTGCCCTTGTAGAGACTAACAAAGTGGAGAGACGTCAGCATGAACGAGTCCGGCTCAACGGAAGACCCGGCATCGGGGCATAAGAAACTTCGGTCGCGTCACGTCACCATGATTACGCTTGGCGGTATTATCGGTGCCAGCTTGTTTGTCGGCTCGGGAAACATCGTCCGTGCCGTCGGACCCGCGGCTGTTCTGTCGTACCTAATCGGCGGAGTGCTCGTGCTGCTCACGATGAGGATGCTTGGTGAGATGGCTGCCGCGCGACCGACAATCGGCTCATTTATGGAGTATGCCCGAGTCGGCCTCGGCGAATGGGCAGGGTACCTAGTGGGCTGGCTCTACTGGTACTTCTGGGTAGGCGTCATCGCATTCGAAGCTGTCGTCGGCGGCGCGATCCTCACCGGCTGGTTCCCAGCAATTCCACAGTGGCTCTTCTCCGTTGTCCTGTTGCTCATATTCACGACCACCAACCTGGTATCAGTGCGTTCCTTCGGCGAAGTCGAATTCTGGCTCGCGAGCATTAAAGTAATCGCAATCATCGTGTTCCTGGCCTTCGGAACTTTATTCGCATTAGGGCTCTGGGCGAACGCTACGTTCTCGATTCCTAACCTTTGGGCACACGGCGGTTTTGCTCCCAACGGAATGTGGCCGGTAATAAGCGGCGTAGCGATTGTGATCTTTTCGTACTTCGGCACTGAAATCGCCGTCATGGCAGCAGCCGAGTCCGAGGACCCCGCCAAGGGCATCCGCCAGGCCACCATCACCATTGTCTGGCGCATCCTGCTGTTCTTCGTTGGCGCTGTGCTGCTCATCGTTACCATCGTTCCCTGGAACCAGCTCCCGAGCCCGAAAGAAGTCGCACCATTCGCCTACATCTTCGGCCTCTTCGGGCTACCGGGCGCCTCGCTCATAATGAGTGCCGTCATCCTTACTGCCGTTTGCTCAGTGCTCAATTCCGGTCTTTACTCGGCAGCGCGAATGTTTTCCTCACTCGCCGCGAAGGGGCTTGCTCCACGTATCATCGCCAAGCAGTCGAAAGCAGGTGTGCCTATCTTCGCGGTGCTGGCATCGACCGTCGGTGGCTACGCGGCCGTGCTGGTGAATTTCCTCGCCCCGGAGTCAGGAATCTTCGATTTCATCATGAACTCCGCCGGGCTCGTGGCGCTGTTCGTCTACGCATTCATCGCAACTACGCAAATGCGGATCCGCCATAAGATGACGGCGGAAGAGCGCGCTGGCCTGAAGCTGAAAATGTGGCTGCATCCCTGGCTCGGCATCCTCACACTCGCTGGGGTCGCGGGCGTGATCGTTGTGATGCTACTCATCGACGATGCAAGCCGCTCCCAGGTGTGGATGAGCCTTATTTCTGTGTCAGTGCTGATCGTCTTCTGGCCACTCGTACGACGACGGCTCAAGGAGCGGGATGCAAACACGCTAGGCGGTCGCGCCGATCACTCTCTGGCAGCGATACACGATATTGCCCAAGATGAAAGAGAACATGGCATCCACCAGTGAACCTAACCCCTAACGTTCTCACGACGCTGAACTGTCAAGGTGGAACACGAATACGTCGAAATGTCCGGCTTCCATAAGATGGGAATTCTCGAAGCTAGTCTCGTCACCATTCTTCGACTGCGCCGCCAGGCCCAAACGAGTGCAGCAAGCCCCTCCCCCGCCTGTTTTCAAACGCCGATAATGGATATTCCGTCAACCTGCCTCGGCAGGGCAAACCCGTGCTTGCTGACCACGCGGGCCGGAACCGGTGGCGACTCTAATCCGTCCATGGCTGGGGGGAGCGGTGGATAACCTACGAGAATTGTCCCCGGCTCTGGGCGGGCGGACCGGACTTCTCGGTTTGACGTAGATCAATTCCGTTGTTGGTGAGACCAAGCAAAGGATTGTGTCAGCTATGGGTGTGCTTTATCTGTACAAGCTCCCGGCCCCGTGCGTTATTTCTAGCGCTTTGTATAGGCTGCGGATGAGTTCGGCCGCCTCGGTTTTGAGTGCGGGAGGGTCGGTTTTCGACCAAGCTAGGTAGACGGGGACGGGCGGCGCGTCGCGGACGAGCCGGTAGACCAGGCCGGCCCTTCGGTATTGTTGGGCGGTGGATTCGGCGGTTATGCCCCGGGCTTTACCGCTGCCGATGACCGTTAGCCAGTCGTCCACGTCATTGGTGATTACCGTCTGAACGGGTTGCTTTCCTTCGGGCCAGAGGTCCAGGCGGGTGCTTCCGGTACGTAGATCAATGGCCACCGTGGCATCTCTGACCTGGGCGAGCGTGACAGTTCGCTTGGCTGCCAGGGGGTCCTCAATTGCCATTGCGCAGTAGCGCTTCTCGTATCCGGTGAGGACGAAGTCGAGGGTTCCTGGTTCCGGGGTGCGGCGCAGGATTGCAAGATCGGTTGTTCCTTCGGCCAGCCCTGCAGTAGGGGTGTTTGTCCTGATGAGCAGCAGGTCTTTGTCGGGGAAGGCGGCGGTCCACCGGCGTTGGAACTCAGGGGTGTATCTGCCCAGGGCAGACCACGCATATCCAATCCTTACGGTGCTCTTGGAGGAGGACGCTTCACGCTGAAGATCCTCCAGCGCAGACAGGGCATGTCGGGCGCGACCTATCACGCGCTTCCCCGCGGGAGTGAGTTCCACGCTGCGGGTGGTCCGCACCAGCAACCGGACTCCTAGTGCCCGTTCAAGAGCAGCGACGTTCCGGGAAACAGCGGCCTGGGAAATACCCAGCTCAATGGCCGCGTCGGTGAACGTCCCAGCCTCTGTAACCCTGAGGAAAGATCTCAGGTGGCGTATCTCGAAGTCCATGGCCACCAGTCTATTCATGCAGGATCTGCATCAGTTGGCGCACTTATGCATTATGGGGGAGTGGGGCCGTTGCGGAGAATCCATTCATGGATAAAGCAGGGAAAGGGCGTCAGGGGCGGGCAACGGCCACGCTCGTAGCAAGTGCGCTCTCAAACCAATTGGGTGCGGCCAGTGGCTCGATGGCTTTTTCGGCAGTGGGCCCCGTCGGTGTTGTTGCAGTTCGTCAACTTGTTGCTGCCGCGGTACTTCTGCCGCTGGTCCGGCCAAGAGTTCGGGATTTCACGCTTTCGCAATGGTGGCCGATACTTCTGCTCGCCTTAGTCTTCGGAACGATGAATCTTTCGCTCTACGCGGCCATCGAGCGGATCGGTCTGGGACTTGCCGTGACGCTGGAATTCCTTGGGCCTCTAGCAGTTGCCTTAGCCACAACCAGAAATAAAGGCAGCATGTTCTGTGCTGCCATTGCTGGTGCGGGCGTTGTTGCCATCACACAGCCCGAGGCTTCCACGGACTACGCGGGAATCGGTCTTGCACTCATCGCGGCATCGAGCTGGGCTGCCTACATCCTGCTGAACAGAACGGTAGGTAACCGGATACCGGGCGTCCAGGGAACTGCCACCGCGACCGGAGTGTCAGCCGCACTGTTCCTCCCCATCGGGCTCACCATCTTAATCACTCAAAGGCCCGACGCCACCATGGTCCTTTGTGCCATCGTCGCTGGACTCCTGGCGTCCGTCGTGCCGTACATTGCCGACTTGGTAGCGCTGCGGAGCGTCCCGGCCCACATCTTTGGCGTACTCATGAGTATCAATCCTGTGTTCGCTGCGGCCATCGGAGCCATCGCACTCGATGAGGAACTGGGCGCGGTGAAATGGGCCGGGATAGTCCTTATTGTCGGGGCTAACGCCTTCGCTCTGCGCCTTCGGCGCTAAAGGGGGAGCGGGTATCAGGCTGACGGGCAGTTATCCCAGTGTGGGCAAAGCCGAGGCAAGTGTGACGTGGAGAGCTGTTCCGCCAAGAACGCTCAGAATTGCGTTCCGGCGCCACAGGTGAAGGGTAGCTGTCACTGCAAGCCCTCCGGCTGCAGCGAGGGTGAGGTGGGTGAGTGAGGGCGGAACGTGACGGACGGTGTAGACAACGAGGATGGTCATGATCCCGACAGGCATGTTCTCGTTGAGGTAGGGCAGCAGCTTGCTGTGCCGGATGGGCACCAGCACGGCGAACGGTACTGCCCGCAGCGCCCCACGTAATGGCTGATGAGACCAGGACAGCGGCAAGAATGTAAGTTGGCTCAGGCACGTCAGCGTTTCCTTCCACGGAGCGTGTAACGGAGGATGAGGAAGACGACGAACATCGTCATCGCCGCGACGAGCATGCCTTCACCGAAAACCCGGTTTCCCGCAACCGCGCATACGAGGGCGACCAGAGGGACCGGGACGCTTTTGCGGATGCGGTAGGCGTCCATGCCCAGTACAAGAAAAAACGCCGTAAGCGCGAAATCCAGACCAACCACCGTCCTCGGGATCAGCGCACCGCCGAGCGAGCCGGCTGTTACACCTCCTACCCATGCCACCTGGAAGCAGGACTGGATCGCCAGAATTCGGCGCCGGCTCCAAGTCTTTGCCTCGGGGCTCGAGGTGAGTGCCCACGCCTCATCAGTCTCCCTGGCAGCAGTAGCGGTGGATAACGGATGAGAATTGTCCCCTGCTGTGGGCGGAAGCTACGTATTCGCAGTAGAGCGGAGATGCCCACTGCTAGCAGACCAGGCGAGGAGACCTTTGTATGGTTGGGGTGTGCTTCAAGTTGACGAGTTTGTTCCAACGACGTGTTCGAGCCGTGCGGTGCTCGGTTGACGACGCGCGGCTGCTGGACGACACCCACCTGCTGGAGATTGTCGGAGGCGTACCAGGGCCGTTGACAAGGATGTGCTCCATGACGTCCTGCCGCTGCTGCGAACGCCCCTTTCATCAGCCCTGCCTGAGGCGTAGCGTCTATTCCGCCGGGAACGGTCGTAGCCGTCAAAGGAGCGGACATGGCTGGATGGAATTCAGACACAGCGGCGGGGCCTGTGGGGGCGGGAACTGTAACGCTGGTGGAAGGCTCATCTTTCTGCATCTCCGCCGCCAACGGCGACATCGATCCGGAACTTCCCCACGGCGTGTTCCACGAGGACACCCGAATCCTGTCCGGGTGGAGCATGACGGTGAACGGCCAGTCGCTCGAGCCGCTGGCCGCCGAAACGAAGGAACCCTACCGCGCGCTGTTCATCGGCCGCGTTCCGCGCGGGGATGGATACGCGGACAGCCCTCTGATTGTCGAGCGACTGCGGGAAGTGGCTGCCGGAGTGGTTGAGGAAATCACTATTCGCAACTACTCCGGGGACCCTGTGGAGTGCAGCATCTCCGTCGGCGTCGATTCGGACTTCGCGGACCTGTTCGAGGTAAAGGAAGCGAGGGTCCAGCGGCGCTGGGAGGTCGTCCGTGGAGCCGACGGCGATTCCCTGATTATCAGCGCGGTCTGGCAGGACCTGCGGAAGGCTGTCCTGGTGCGGGGACGCGGGGCCGTAGCCACGGCCGGCGCGCTTACGTACCAGGCGATGGTGCCCGGTTACGGCCATTGGGGCACGCGGCTGAGCGTCTCACCGGCCGGGCAGCACAACGTTTCTCGCCCTGCCCGGCATGGCACTTCATCGAGCGAGCGGCGGCACCAGGAGTGGGTCGCCAAGATCCCCAGGCTGCAGATGACCAACCGGTCGATCGAGCGTACGCTGCGGCGCAGTTACGACGATCTCGGCGCACTTCGGATCGAGGACCCTGCGCATCCGGAGCGGATTGTGGTGGCCGCGGGAGCGCCGTGGTTCATGACGCTGTTTGGGCGTGACTCGCTGTGGGCTTCCGAAATGGCCCTTCCTGTGGACCCGTCACTGGCTCTTGGGACCTTGCAGACCCTGGCTGACCGCCAGGGCAAAGTGGTGGACCCGGTGAGTGAGGAGGAACCCGGGAAGATCCTCCACGAGGTACGGCTGGGGGTGTCCTCCGGGCTGGCTCTGGGCGGCAAGTCGGTTTATTACGGCAGCGTGGACGCCACCCCGCAGTTCGTGATGACCTTGGCCTCCGTCAGCCGGTGGGGCTTCGCGAAGGACACTATCGCCGCCCTCCTGCCCAACGCGGACCGCGCGCTGGCCTGGGTCCGGAACTACGGCGACAAGGACGGAGACGGCTTCGTTGAGTACTCCCGCCTCAATGACCAGGGCCTGCTCAACCAGGGCTGGAAGGACTCCTGGGACGGCATCAACTTCGCCGACGGCACCCTGGCCGAGCCGCCCATAGCCCTTTGCGAGGTGCAGGCGCTGGTGTACTCAGCGCTCCTGTCGCGGGCTTGGATGGCGTACGACGGCGGCGACGCGCCTTTGGCAGTGCAGCTCACCGAAGAGGCGGCGGCGCTGAAGAAGAAGTTCAACGAGGCATTCTGGCTGCCGGAACGCGGCTACTTCGCTGTAGCACTGGACGGCAGGAAACGCCCAGTGGACGCCTGCGCCTCAAACATGGGCCAGTGCCTGTGGCACGGCATCGTTGACGATGACAAGGTGCCGCTGGTGGCCGAGCGGCTGATGTCGCCGGAGATGTTCAGCGGATGGGGCGTCCGGACCCTTGCCACGGACATGGGCGCCTACAACCCGGCAAGCTACCACAACGGGTCTGTCTGGCCGCATGACAACGCCATCATCGCGGCGGGCCTCATGCGCTACGGATTCGTGGAGGAAGCGCAACGGATCGCGACTGCCCTGCTTGAAGCGGCGGACTACTCCGACGGACGACTCCCGGAACTGTTCTGCGGTTTCAGCCGAGAACAGGTGACCGAACCGGTGCCGTACCCCACCGCCTGCTCACCCCAAGCGTGGGCGGCAACCACCCCCATCATGCTGATCACCAGCCTGATGCGCTACGACGCCCACGTTTCGCGGGGCGGCTTCTGGATGGATCCTGCCCTGCCGGAGACCTACGGGGACCTGCACATTACCAACGCACCTCTGGCCGGCGGCCGGATTACCATTGACATCACCCACACTGGGACGTCAGTGCAGGGCCTGCCGGAGGGCATCACATTCCACCGCGAACACCGGCCGTGGCTGACCGAGCTCACTTCGCAGGCCGGACTCGACGCCAAAGGCTAAAGCGCCCAGCCAGCGAGATGGTTGGGAATCCGGCCCCGGGCGACTCATTGCGGGAGGCAGGCCCGGGACCGGAAGTTATGGGGAGCGCGGGATTAACCCGTGCTCGCGTTTGCCGTCGATGAGACGGTTGACCCCCCTTATTTGACCTTTCCCCCGCCCATTTTGAAGCGCCGATAATGGATATTCCGTTAACTTGTCTGGGCCCGGCAAACCCGTACTTGCTGATCACGCGGCCGGAACTGGGGACGACTCAATCCGTCTATAGCTGGGGTAAATTCAGGTTATCCACGGCTTGGATTGGGAGCCTTTGGGTAGGTCCCTGGCAGCAGTAGCGGTGGATAACCTATGAGAATCGTCAGCGGCTGTGGATGGTGGCAGCAGGCTTCTTCTCTTTCGTGCGGGAGAACCAATTCCGACTGTTTCTGGAGTCCAAGCGCGCGTCGTTCGTTAAGTTGGGTGTCCTTGAGTTGACGTACCATGGCGCCGGGGGCCTCGGATTAGGAGCTCATCTTTCGTCCTGATCGGTACCGGCCGGTACTGCGAGATGTACTTGGCGCAGGTTTGCGAGAATCTGATCGGTGAGTGCTTCGATGCCGCCTTCGGATGTCACTGTCATTCCGGCTTCGGCTATTTCAAGGGTCTCGAGTGTCTCCAGCTGTGAGGTGAGGAGGGATGGAGGCATGAAGTGTCCTGGGCGCTGGACCAGCCGCTCCTGCAGTACGGATGGGTCGACCTTTAAGAGGATGAACCTGGTGGAGGGAGCGGCTTCGCGGATAGCGTCACGGTAGGCGCGTTTGAGGGCCGAACAGGCCACCACGATCCCTTGGGGGTGTTGGGCGGCGAGTTCTTTGCCGACCAGGCGAAGCCAGGGCCATCTATCCTCGTCGGTGAGCGGTATGCCAGCTGTCATCTTTTCGACGTTAGGTACGGGGTGCAGGTCATCAGCGTCCTTGAAGGCTGCCCCGAGTCTTGCTGCCAGCGCGGCACCTACCGCAGTCTTACCTGCACCAGACACGCCCATGACGACTATGGGGCCACACACTACAGCGCGCCCTGTTGTGCTGTTCCTGCGGGGATCGGAACCATTCGGGTCACGACGACAGGCTTCTCCAGCAGGCCTTCGAGGGAGGCGTTCAGGCGTTTAACCGGTTCGCCTTCGCCATGGGCGTCGAGCAGCTCAGCTGATTCCCATTTCTCTATCATGAGGATTTGGTTTTTCGGGGCTTCATGGATCGCGTAGAGCAGGCAGCCGGGTTCCTGGTGGACTTCGCTGATTGCGGGGGAGAGGGCGGCTACGACCTGGTCGAAGGCGCCTTCCTTGGGGCTAAAAGCTGCAGTGACGACGATGGTCATCGTGAGGTTCTCCTTGTGTTACGGGTGCCTTTGAGGACGTGAGGGTCTGGAGATGCAGGCGCGGACCGGCGGTCATAATCCGTCGGTCCGCGCGAACATCCGCAGGGTGTAGCTTGGACTCAGCTGAGAGTGACGACGTTTCCGGGGGCGGCTCCGGCAGCCCCGGGGAATGAGCGCCGGTCGATCATGGTGCCGGAACCGAATCGAGGGCAAGGGCCTCGGTTTCGCGGCGCAGTTCGAGGGCCTGGGCGAGCGAGTCGTCCATGATGACGTCTTCCCAGCGGACGATTCCGCCCTTGGCTACGTCATTGCGCAGTTCCACGTGGTGGGCAAGCGCGACCGGCAGTGCGCCGGTGGTGACGGAGTGCTTCGCGGAAACGAGTTGGCCCCAGACGGTGTATCCGCCTTCGCCGTCGAGGAATTCACCGGCTTTAAGGTCCTTCTTGGCGGTGGCGACAACGTCGCCGAAGAACCCGATGGGCGAACCCGTGGAGATTCCGCGCAGGACGGCGTTGGCGATTGATACGTTCAGTTCCAGGCCGACGTAGTGGTAGGGGCGGTAGAGGGCGGCGTACTGGCCGGTGGGGTCCGGGTGCCAGGGGTATTCGTTGAAGCAGCCGGAGACGTAGTCGTTCGTGGCTTTCACGACGACGAACACGCCTTCCTGGGTGTTGTGGGGGATCCAGGTGCCGTCGCGGTTGACACTGGACATGACGTCGACAGTGCCTTCGTGTGCGAGGGCTCCTCCGACGTCGGCGGGGCGGCAGATTGAGGCGATTTCCTCCACGTTTCCGGGCGTGAACGTCAGCCCGGTGTCAGAGGGGACCAGGCCCGCCCCGTTGGCGACGGCGGCCATTTCGATGGCGGCTTTGGTGCCGTCCCGGAACGAGGTATGCATGTTCGGGTTCAGCTGTCCGGAGTCGGTGAGCTCCTTGGAAAATTCCCAGTTCTCCCAGACGTTGTCCGGGTTCATCTCGTGGTAGTGCTCGAGGAACTTGGCGCCCTTGCCGGCGCAGACGACGTCGAATCCGCTGGTGCGGGCCCAGTCGACGAGTTCCATGATGAGGGCCGGCTGGTCGCCGTATGCCATCGAGTAGACAACGCCGGCTGCTTCCGCCCGTTTGGCCAGGGCGGGCCCTGCCAGGGCGTCGGCTTCAACCGTGACCATGATGATGTGCTTTTTGGTTTCGATGGCACGCAGTGCGTGCTTGACACCGACGATGGGGTTGCCGGTGGCTTCCACGATGATGTCGATGTCGACGTCGAAGAGCTCGTCGGCGTTGGCCACGATCGCGGTGGAGCGGTCCCTCAGGGCGGTTGCTATGTCGGGGGCGACCTGGTCTTTGGGCCATCCAACGAGTTCAAAAGCACCTTCGGCGCGTTTGACGTTGATGTCTGCGATGGCGACGACGTGGATGCCTGGGATGTTGTTTGCCTGGGCCAGGTACATCGTCCCGTAGCGTCCGGCGCCGATCAGGCCGACCCGGATGGGCTTTCCGTCGGCCTCGCGCTGGGTCAGGAGATGGTGCAGATTCATGGGTTGCCTTTCAAGGGATACGGCGCTGTTCCGGAAGGGATGCGGGCTGGTCTGGGATTAACCGCAGCTTTTGGGGGCTCTACTTTTCACCGTGCGGCTCGCCGCCATTGGTAGGGAGGCTCAGACCAACCGGGATCGAACTAAGGTAAAATGAGTGGAACCGGTACACTTTTATGTCACAGCGGCAGGCCCAAGGTCAAGCCCTAGGCTGAAAAAGGTTCCAAGATGTCCAGGAAGTGCCAGACAAAGGAGTAGGCGTGCAGAAACAACCGACCATCCGCGATGTTGCCCAGGCGGCCGGGGTGTCCGTTGCAGTAGTCTCCCGGGTGCTGAATCCGGGCTCAGGTCCGGTCGCTGCAGCTACCCGCAGCAGGGTGAACGACGTCATGAAGAACCTGGGCTACCACCCCCGCACGGCGGCTAGGGAGCTTAAGTTTGGCCCGCCTACTACGCTGGGGCTGCTGCTCGCCGACGTCTCCAATCCCTTTTTCGCCCGACTCGCCGACCAGGTGGTGCAGGAGGCGCACGCCCGCGGAATCCAGGTGCTGCTGATGACCACGCAGGAGGATGACCAGCTGGAGTCGGAGCGTCTGGCGACACTGATCGAACGCAGGGTCAGCGGGATTATCGCGACCCCTACCGGCAACAACCTGGCGATCTGGAAGCAGCTTCAGGACCTGGGAACTGATGTGGTTTTTGTCGACCGCTCCATACCTTCGCTGCCCGAAGTTGACGTTGTGAGTATCGACAACTTTGAATCCGCCCGGTCCGCCACAGCACTCCTCGCGGCTCACGGCCACCGCCGCATCGGGATCATCTCCGGGCCGGCTGCCTCAACTACCGGAAGGGACCGGATCGCCGGCTACCGGCAAGCTCTGGAAACAGCCGGCCTGGAGCAGGATGAGCTCCTCATTCGGCACGCCGCGTTCCGCGGTCCAGCAGGAGGAGACGCCGCGTCCGCGCTGCTCAATATCGAGGACCCGCCCACCGCCTTGGTGGTGGCAAACACCGCCCAGGTAACCGAAGTTCTGCGGCGCCTCTCCCACGCCGGAATCGACATTCCCCGCACCCTATCCGTCATCGTGTTTGAAGATTCACCCTGGACGGAACTCATGACCCCTGCCCTGACAATCGTCAGGCAGCCCATAGATCTGCTCGCCCGGCACTCCGTGCAGCTCGCCTTGTCCAACACGCAGGGCAAGACCTCGGGAAAACCCAACGTCATCCGCGTAGCCGCCGAACTGGTCGAACGGTCCAGCGTCGCCCGGCTGCAGCTCTCGAAGTAATTCCAAGCGGGCATCCGCTCCTAGAAGGTTTACAGCCGCACCCGCCCTGTGGTAAAAAAGTGTACCGGTTCCACTTGTACCGCGATCTTCCACTCTGTTCTGTAGGCGTGTACCTGGACGCCCTTCTCGACCTTATCCGCACAGCCCAGAGCGCCTTACTCACTGCCATCAAAGCATCAGTACCCCTGTCCGTGTAGGCCAGGAACCAGCAAGTATTCAAAGGAGAATCAGATGCCAAAGCGCATCCTGGCCACCGCAGCTGTGGCCGTTGCACTCACCGTTACTACTGTCCTTACCGGTTGCGGCGGGGGCGGGGCGACCGGCGCCGGCGGGTCCAGCACCACCGTCCGACTTGGCCTCGGCGACCCGGCAGCCTCTTCCATGGGTGTGTCCGCAAAGCACTTCGCCGAGAAGGTTGCCGAGCTAAGCGACGGCAAGGTCAAGGTCGAGACGTTCCCCGACGGCACCCTCTTCGGCGGCGACCAGAACGCAGCCGTCAACCTGCTTGGAAACGGCACGCTGGACTCGACCATCATGTCCACCTCGGTATACGCATCCTTCGAACCAAAGATGAATGCCGTCAGCCTTCCCTACCTCTTCAAGGACTCGGAGGAGGTCACCAAGTACTTTGAAGGCGAGCCGGGCAAGGAACTGCTGGGCTCCCTGGACAAGCTGGGCATCAAGGGCGTGTCCATGCTGACCCGTACTCCGCGGCACACCACCAACTCGGTGCGTCCCATCACCCAGCCCGAGGACTTCAAGGACCTGAAGCTCCGCGTACCGCAGAATGACCTCTGGGTTAAGTTCTTTGGCTCAGTGGGGGCCAACCCGACGCCGATGGACTTCAAAGAGGTTTACACCGCCCTGCAGCTGGGCACTATCGACGGCCAGGAAAACCCTCTGGAAGTTCCAGTCAACAACAAGTTCTTCGAAGTCCAGGACTACCTCTCCCTGACGGGCCACATCTCCGACGGCCTCGTCCTCGGGTTCAGCAAGAAGAAGTGGGACTCCTTTGATGAGGACACCCGGAAGGTCCTGCAGGAAGCTGCAGACGAGACCGCTGACTTCAAGACAAAGTACGACACCGACGAAGCCACCAAGACCCTCGAAAAGCTGAAGGGCGAAGGCGTGAAGATCAACGAGCTGACGCCCGAAGCCAGGGAAAAGTTCCGGGCGGCAGCGCAGAAGGTCTACCCCGAGCTTGAGGACAAGGTGGGCAAGGAATTCGTTCAGTCAAGCCTTGAATTCCTCGGACGCTAAGGTGACGAGTTCAGTGCATGATGAAGGAACCACTCCAACCCGGGGGGCCGAACACCAGGCGGCCGAAGATGGCACCAAGGTGGTTCCGGTAGGCGAAGTTGCGGAACCTCTGGGTCTGATCTGGAAGGCCGTGGATGCTCTCCTCTTCGTCGGGATTTGCGCGATGCTGTTCAGCCTTGCTGCCCAGATGGTCAGCCGGCAGATGGGAGCCTCGCTGCCTTGGACCGAGGAACTGACCCGTTTCCTGTTCATGGACACCACCTTCCTGGGAATGGCAGCAGGGTTCCGGGCCGCCGTGCACCCGCGGGTGAACTTCGCGGTGGCGTGGGGACCAGCCTGGCTTAAGCAAGTCAGCATGCATCTCTACGCCATCTGCGGGACCGTGTTCTTCAGTGTCCTGCTCTACAAGACGGTGGAACTGATGCTGCAGCAGTACGCCGCCGGAGAGTCCAGTCCTGCCCTGGGACTGAAGATGTTCCTGGTAACCCTGCCCCTTGTGATCAGCGCGGCACTCGCCATCGTCGCCCACATCACGACCGTCTACTTCTCCCCGTATATGCGTAAGAGGATCCTCAAAGGAGAGATGATCGCATGAGCCTGACCCTGCTGGGCATTTTCCTCCTCCTGTTGCTGCTGGGGGTTCCGCTCTCAGTCTCACTCGGCATCGGCGTCATCGCCACGCTGCTGATCTTCGATATCCCCCTCGACCTGTTGCCGCAGTCCATGATGAGTTCCATGAACAGCTTCCTGCTGGTTGCTGTCCCCTTGTTCGTCCTGGCCGGTAACCTCATGTCCGGAGGGGGTATTTCGGACCGCATCTTCCGTGGCGCCGAAGTCATTTTCGGCCGCTTCCGCGGCGGCCTCGGACAAGTGAACATCGCATCGAGCGCGATCTTCGGGGGCATCTCCGGTTCCTCGGTTGCCGACATTGTCAGCCTTGGCAAGATCGAGATCAAGGCCATGACGGACCATAAGTACCCGCGGCCCTATGCGGCAGCAATGACCATGGTTACCGCTACCCTGTCCTCACTGATACCGCCGAGCATTCTCATGATCATCGCCGCATCAACCGCGAACGTCTCGGTAGGCGCGGCACTCGCGGGAGGATTTGGACCATCCATTGTCCTGATCATCGTCCTGATGCTTGTGAATTTCTTCCTGTCGGCACGCCATGGTTACGGCGAGGTCTCAAGGACGCCTTTCAAGAAGGGCCTTAGGATCGTCCTTGAGGGAATCCCGGCCATGGGCGGCCCGGTGATCATCCTGGTCGGCATGTTCAGCGGGCTCGTCACGCCCACGGAGGCGGCCGCCATCGCCGTCTTCTATAGTCTGTTGGTAGGCGTCTACGTCTACCGCGACATGAAGTGGCGCCAGATGCCCAAGATGATCGTGGACGCCGGCCTCACCACCGGGACCATCCTGCTCATCGCCATGATCGCCGGCGTCGCCTCTTACATCTTCACCATTGACGGGCTGCCTGCAAAGGTCAGCAGCTGGCTGCTGAGCGTCAGCACTGACCCCACCATCGTCATGCTACTGATCGGCCTGATCCTGATCGTCATCGGAACCGTGATGGACAAAGTCGCAGCCATCCTGCTTTGCACACCGGTGCTCATGCCGGCGGCCGTGTCCTCCGGTGTGGATCCCATCCACTTCGTCGTCTTCCTCGTTGCTGCCCTTGCCGTTGGCCTGGTCACGCCGCCTGTCGGCGTCTGCCTGTTCGCGGCGTCCTATGTCAGCGGGTTGCCGATGGAGAAAATCGTGAAGGCCGCGGTGCCGCTCTACGTGGTCATGGTGGTTGCCATCGTCATGCTGGCCATCTTCCCCCAGCTCATCCTGTGGCCGGCTAATTTCCTGACCGACCAGTAACGCCCGCCTTCAGTTCGCTATCCCATACGTACCTGCACGCCCTAATCGCTAAAGGATCCCCAATGGCTGAACATGACCACCCAGCGCTTGCCTTGATGGGATTAGGGCCGATGGGGGAACCCATGGCGCGCCGGCTGCTGAAGGGCTATGGCGAGCTGACAGTCTGGAACCGGACTGCCTCGAAGGCCGAAGCCTTGGTCGGCCTGGGCGCCCGCGTTGCGACCTCACCTTTTGAGGCGGCCGCCGACATAGTTCTCACCGTCTTGCCGGACCTAAGCCACGTCGAATCGTTGCTTCCGGGAGAAGAGGGCCTGATAGCCGGATGGACAGCCCGGGGCATTGCCCGGCCGATACTCGTCGTGCACGGGACCGTCGCGCCGGGGGCAGTGGCGGCCTTCGGCGAACGGATGCTTCGCGAACATGGCGTCCGAGTCCTGGACGCCCCCGTCAGTGGCGGCACCGTGGGCGCCGAAAACGGCACCCTGAGCATCATGGTAGGCGGGGACAAGGACGCACTTCGCTCGGTCACCCCGGCATTCCAGTACATGGGCAGCACCATCCGGCACATGGGTTCGGGAGGTTCGGGCGCACTGGCCAAAGCCTGCAACCAGATCGTCGTCGCCGGCACGGTCACGGCAGTTTCCGAAGCCATGCTTCTCGCGCGCGGCGGGGGACTGGATCCATCGGTGATGCTTGAACTGCTTCGGGGTGGGCTGGCCGACTCCGAGGTGCTGCGCCAAAAAGGGCACAGATGGATTGACGGCGACTTCACAGGTGGCGGCAGCGCCCAAAACCAGTTGAAGGACCTCAACTTCGTGCTGGGGGCGGCTAGAACAGCACATCTGGAGCTACCCCTGAGTACGTTAATCCAGGACCTCTTCGAGGATATGATCGCGCGGGGCGACGGCGCCCTTGACCACACAGGAATCCTCCGGACCCTTGCTCAGCGCAACAGCGCACTCACTGAGACCTGAAACCCTCACGAAACGCGCGAAGTACCCCTTCTGCGGCCCTTCTCTAACACCGCTTTCACCGGGCCCCACCCGGAAAGTCCTTGTCGGGCCTTCTAGTGCGGCGCTCCTGTGCACCAATGCCCGTTCCATTGGTTAGCGGATCGTGGCAGATCATCGTCGGGCTTTGGTGTTCCTGTAGTACTTCCGGGAGCAGGGGCACAACAGCGCGCTCCCGAGTTGCAGACGCGGTATGTCGCCTGTACTGAGGGAATTGAACTCCCCGGGGACCAGGAAGAAATTCGCCCGTCGATGTCTCGTCAAACCCTAAGCGCTGCGCACGCCGCGTCTTATACGACGCATGGTCCCCTCCTAGCTGGCATGTCCTAACTATCGAAAGGATGCCTACATTTTGCGTAGTGACAATGGATTGGTTGTAAGAGCCGTCGGCGAAAGCGGCTACTCGTCTTGCTCCGTTGGCCATCAATGACTAACTAATCGGTTTCCGGACACGTACAGTAGTGGCAGTCCTCAGGACATGGCTCGATCATGCCAACGCCAGCTGTAAATCGTAGCCATCATGGATATGGAACAAGCGCCGCCCGCCCACAGGGTTGGTAACCCACACGACGTCGCCACTCGCTGTTCGGTCATCCACCTCACCGGAATACTCCATGCGCCCGCTACTGCGCAGCTTTACTGAATCGCCAACCTGAACGTCGTCCCATAGGGAGACTCTGACGCGATTCTCCTTTGAAATCACAACGTGCTCCTAAAACCTTCGTGGTTAGCCTCACATCTATCTAACCGGGCGGCCTCCATCTTCTCCATGGTGAAATCGACCGCACTTCCGTTGTTCTGTTGTGCAACAGCCCAGCGGCGCGAAATCCGCCGAAGTTGAACCAGGCCCGCGGCTATCAGCAGCGCTACAACAGGACGAGGTTCGGGAGGTAGAGGAGGAATATGCCGACAAGCGTGGACACGTACCCGATGCTGAATCCGAGGATGGTCCCGCGGTCCATGCTGTGCACCACGACGGTGTAGCAACGGCGCCGGCGTCTTGGGCATGGCCGACCATCATTGTGCCGCCACCCTTGCTCGCGGGCGCGGTCTGGTGAGACCGCGCCCGCTGTGAGTACCGCCACGGGTGGCGGGTATGTTTCCCTGGTTATTCGCTTTATTAGGAAGTCGGGGAGCCTGCGGCTTCCTTAACGGCGGCCAGAAGAGCTCGGACGTCGGTTTGGGTGGTGTCCCAGGAGCACATCCACCGGACTTCGCCGCGTGCTTGGTCCCAGTCGTAGAAGCGGAAGGATTCCCGGACTTTCGCGGCTGCGCGGGGTGGAAGGACGGCAAAGACGCCATTTGATTGTGTGGCTTGCGTCAGGGAAACACCGTCAATGGCGGAGATCCCTTCGCTGAGACGTGTTGCCATCTCGTTGGCGTGGCTGGCGGAGCGCAGCCACAATCCATCTGTTAGCAGGGCTATCAGTTGCGCGGAGACAAACCGCATTTTGGACGCGAGCTGCATGTTCATCTTGCGTAGGTAGCTCATGCCTGGGTCGGATTGTGGGTTGAGCCAGATAACGGCTTCGCCGAACAGCAGCCCGTTTTTGGTGCCGCCGAAGGACAGGACGTCGACGCCGACGTCGGTGGTGAATGCCCGCAGGGGAAGCCCGAGGTGCGCTGCAGCGTTGGCCAGTCTTGCTCCGTCCAGGTGCAATTTCATGCCTTTGGCGTGGACGTGTTCAGCGATCCGTTGAATTTCAAGGGGCGTGTAGCAGGTCCCGAGTTCGGTGGTCTGGGTGATCGATACGACCAGCGGTTGTGCCCGGTGCTCGTCTCCCCACCCCCAGGCTTCGGCGTCGATCAATTCCGGGGTGAGTTTGCCGTCGGGTGTGGGGATCGGGAGGAGCTTTATTCCGCCGATGCGTTCCGGGGCACCGTTTTCGTCGGTATTGATGTGCGCTGTGGCCGCGCAGATAACAGCGCCCCAACGGGGGAGTAGGGCTTGCAGGGCAAGGACGTTGGCTCCGGTGCCATTGAAGACAGGGTATGCGGTGGCAGTTGTTCCGAAGTGGGCCTGGACGAGCTCTTGAAGCGCGGCCGTGTAGATGTCTTCGCCGTATGCGGTGACGTGGCCTTCGTTGGCTGCCTGAACTGCTTGAATGATTTCGGGGTGAGCCCCGGCGTAGTTGTCCGAGGCGAAACCCCGGTAGGCGGGGTCGTGCAGGCGTCCCGCAAGTGGCTGCGGGACGCCTGCTTTGTTGTCAACACTGACGCTCATGCCGGGGCACCCACGAGTTGGCCGGCAGCGAGGGGCACGCGCTGCCCGTTGATCTGTTCTGCCTCCATGCAGAAGACCTGCTGAACAGCGTCGGCAAGGACACTGACATCGGTGAAGCCCGGGAACTTCCGTTCCGGCTGGGCTGCGCGCATCCGGTCATCGACCAGAGCCTTGACGACGAAGATCAGGGCAGCCGAGTGCTGGGCGGAGAGAGGGCTTTCCTTTCCGCCCTGCAGGTGCCGGAAGCCGTCAGCCACAGCCAGGGTCCATGCCTCCGCCGCGGACTTAACAGCGGCGTAAGCGGCGCCGTCTGCTGTCGGGGCGGAAGCGGACTGTGCGGAAACGATGGCCAGGCGTCCCACAGGGGAGGTAGCCAGGTCATCGTAGAACGCACGGCTGGTGTTCCTCAGGGTGGTGAGCACGCTGGTGTGCAGGAAGTCCCAGTCTTCGTCCGTCTGAGCCTTAATGCCGGCACCGCCTCGCCAGCCTCCAACGAGGTGGATAAGGCCGTCCACGGGGCCCAGATCATTCCGGACAGAGGTTGCCAAGTCCTCAACGGCCTGCAGGTCGGCGAGATTGCAGACATAGCCAGTGACGTTCTCGTAAGTTCCCGAGAGCTCCTGCACCCGGTCCGCAAGGATGTCCACCGCGGCTATGCGTGCCCCTGCCTGTGAGAGGGTGCGGACTACTGCAACGCCGGCTGCGCTTGTCGAACCGGCGACGACGACCGTACGCCCGGAGAGGTCCTGGTTCATGCGCCCGCCCCGCCCTCAGTCTTGACAGGGCTGTTACCGGTAATCCCGGCAGTCGATTCAATGACCTGGCGCATCTTCTTCTCCAGTGCTTCGTAGAACATCGACAGGGGGAATTCGTCATCAAGGATCTGGTCCGTCAGAGCCCGGGGCGGGCCGTCCAGCGGAAGGGCCTCCGGTCCCTTGGCCCATACAGAGGCCGGGTGGGGGGTGAGGGTTTGCGAGACGAGCTGATAGGCAGCGAGCCAGTGCGCGGTCTTCGGCCGATCGATTGAACGCCAGTAGAGTTCTTCGATGCGCAGGCCCAGCTCGACGACCACGCCGGCGACGTCCTTCCAGTCGATGCTCAACTTTCCATCGGTCCAGTGCAGGACCCGGTGCTGGTGCATCCAGGCGAACAGCAACTGGCCGCCCACCGCGTCGTAGTTACGGACCCGGTTCCCGGTGATCGCGAAGCGGAAAATGCGGTCGAAGATCACGGCGTACTGGACCAGCTTGGCGTGCTTGCGGGCATCCTCGGAAGCCGTTTCGTCCCGCTCGATGAGGACTGATTCGCGGAAGGCGGTCAGGTCACAGCGAAGCTCCTCAAGGGAGTACAGGAAGAACGGCATCCGCTGCTTGATCATGAACGGGTCAAAGGGCAGGTCCCCGCGCATGTGGGTCCGGTCATGGATCAGATCCCACATCACGAAGGTCTTTTCCGTGAGGTGCTGGTCTTCGATCAGTTCCGCGGCGTCAGCGGGCAGATCCAGTGAAGTGATATCGGCAGCAGCTTTCAGCACGCGGCGGAACCGGGCAGCTTCACGGTCCGCAAAAATGCCTCCCCAGGTGAACGAGGGGGTGCTCCGTACCGCTACGCTCTCGGGGAACAGCACTGCAGAGTTCGTGTCATAGCCGGGAGTGAAATCCACGAAGCTGATGGGGACAAACAGCTTGTTCGAGTAGTTCCCCGCCTCCAGTTCAGCGACGAATGAAGGCCAGAGAACTTCGATGATGACGGCCTCAAAGTAGCGGTTGGTGCTGCCGTTCTGTGTACATGGGGAACACAACCAGATGTGGCAGCCCATCGACGCGCCACTGCTCGGGGTGGAAGGCTACCAATGAGTCAAGGAAGTCAGGTACGACGAAGCCCTCGGCCGCCCACCGCTGGAAGTCCTGCACGAGCAGTTCCAGGTATTCGCTGTCGTGGGGAAGGGAAGCGCGCAGGACACTGATCGAGTCGGTGATGATGCTGACATACTGGCGGGCCTGGTCATGGTCAGCGGCTTCCGGAACGGAACCGTCCTGGACCTGAACCTGCTGCAGCCCGATGACGGCAGCCTTCAGAGCTTGCCATGCCGGGAGCGCCCTAAGGTCCTGAGCCTGGGCGGCTGCCACTTCCGGGTTTGCGATTACAGTCATGCTCGTTCGTTCAAGGGGATTCTTCGAAGAACGTAGCAACGCATTAGCAGGAGTAAAATTTGCACCCCCTATGGCTAAGCAATTCTGTTGCTGGAGTGCCTTTTCCGCCGCTACGAGTGAGACGGGGCTTACCGGTCGGCATATCAGGAGATCCAGACACTCGTCCCTTACGGATCCATACTGATTTCCAAGCCATCGGCTCTGCTGCGCCGACTCTTCTGCCTTGCCTCCGGTTCGCGTTCCCGCTGATACTGCGGGCGCCCCCACAGACTCCACCGGCTCCTGATCTGTCGGAGAAGCGGCAGTCGGGCTACACGACGACGGGAGAGGATAGGACCTGGTTGCCACGACCGTCCTGGGTTGCGAGACCGCTCCTTCTGCTACTGCCAAGGGTTCGTCGACCCTGGCGTCTCGTGGGGCCGACGTATCTGAAACAAAGTGGCGTAACGGCGCTGCACCTGCTGGTTGAACCCGCCAGTACGATGACGCGCCAGCGGCCAGCAGAGGAAAGGTTCAACACTTCGACGCTTCGTGCTGCCGCTAGTCACGGCAGCCTTGCAGAACTTCTTATTCATAGTGGCGCTCAGATCAGCGCTTCTTACGCTCAAAAGCAGAAATGCCAGACCTTCCGTAAGGACTTGGCGTGTGAAGCGGGCAACACTCCCCTCGCCGGAAGCCTCCCCCTTCTCGTGTGTTAGCTTGATCACCGTTCTTCCCGGCCCGGGGCGCCGGAAGCTTTTCTTATCCGCAGCTACCTTTTCGGAGGCATCATGGGACTTGGCTCCCACACGCAGACAAATGATCGGGCCATTGCTCCCGGCAACCCTGTAACCGGAGTGTGTCCCGGTTTAGGGCTGTCCCTCAGCGCGGGGCCAGCCGCGCAGAGAGGACCCCGAGGCAGCGTTGCTGCCTACCCGCTCGGCACAGCAAGCGAAGATGCCTGCACCGGTCGAGCCGCCGACAGGACGAGAAACCTGAGCCAGAGCGTGCTGATGCCCTTGGGGGGTGTTGCATGACGCTAACGAACGAAACCTCGGCAGAGACCAGACCAGATGGAATGGAATGGCGCGGTTCTTCCCCTGCAACCGGGGCAGAGCGTAGCTCCGGCGAAGCCGCCAACGAGCTCAAGCGCGGACTAAGCAGCCGCCACCTGCAGATGATTGCCATTGGTGGTGCAATCGGTACCGGGCTGTTCGTGGCCTCGGGCGGCACCATTTCACAGGCAGGCCCCGGCGGTGCTTTGACAGCCTACGCGCTAGTCGGGCTGATGGTATTCCTGCTAATGCAGTCACTGGGCGAAATGTCGGCCAAAATCCCTGTCGCCGGTTCCTTCCAGTCCTTCGCCACACGTTTCGTCTCCCCGTCCTTTGGGTTCGCGATCGGCTGGAACTACTGGTTCAACTGGGCAATCACCGTCGCTGCCGAGCTGGTCGCGGCCGGAATTATCATGGATTTCTGGTTCCCTGGAGTCCCCGGCTGGGTCTGGGCCGGGATCTTCCTGCTGGTGTTGACCGGGCTCAACGCCCTCTCAGCGAAGGCCTTCGGCGAGTCGGAGTTCTGGCTCTCCCTGATCAAGGTCAGCGCAGTGGTGATCTTCCTGATCGCCGGCACGCTGATGATCTTCGGTATCCTGGGCAATTCCTCCCCAGGGCTAAGCAACTGGGAAAACCGCGAAGACGTCTTCCACGGGGGCTGGGTCTCGATCATCTCGGTCTTCATGATTGCCGGGTTCTCATTCCAGGGCACCGAACTGGTAGGTGTCGCAGCAGGCGAAGCCAAAAACCCGCGACGCGAAGTGCCAAAGGCCATCCGGACTGTCTTTTGGCGCATCATGCTTTTCTACATCGGCGCCATCTTCATCATCGGCTGCCTGATCCCATTCACCGACCCGAGCCTGCTCGCCTCCGGCGAAGCCGATATCGCAGCATCACCGTTCACCCTGGTCTTCTCAAACGCAGGGATCGCCTTCGCAGCGGCCTTGATGAACGCCGTGATCCTGACCGCCATCCTCTCAGCAGGCAACTCCGGACTATACGCCTCCACCCGGATGCTGTACGCCATGGCCCACGACGGCATGGCCCCGAAGCTCTTCGGCCGAACCAACAGCCGTGGCGTGCCGATCCCGGCCATGCTGGCCACCGCGTCCGTGGGACTCTTCGGATTCCTCTCCGCCATCATCGGCCAGGGCGCCGCCTACTCCTGGCTGCTGAACATGTCAGGGCTGTGCGGCTTCATCGTCTGGGCGGGAATCGCAATCTCCCACTACCGCTTCCGGCGCGGCTTCCTCGCACAGGGAAATAAAGTCACCGACCTGCCCTACAAAGCATCCCTGTTCCCCATCGGCCCACTGCTGGCCTTCGCCTTACTGATCCTGGTAATCGCAGGACAGAACTACGAGGCAGTGCTCGCCGGACGGACCCTGGAAGTACTTTCCTCCTACATCGGACTGCCCATCTTCATCGCCCTATGGCTGACCCACCGCTTCATCACCAAATCAAAAGTCGTGCCGCTGCTCGAAATGGACCTCACAGGACCAACGGACCTCGAAGACAACCCGCGGGGCAAAGCCCTGTAACCGTGCTGCTGCTCGGCCGCAACCTTCACACACTGCAAGGGCACCGCGGAAACTCCATAGCGATCTAAGGGTCTAGCACGCAGGATCAGCCGAACAACGAGAAAGCCGGGTGGAAACTTCACCCGGCTTTCTCGCCTGCATGCCCGAGGTTAACGACGCGGGCTTGGACGACCATTAGCAGTTCAAGCCCGATGGTTTCGCGGTGGAAGTTTTATGACTGACGGCCAGGCAACTCACTTTTGCGGCCCCCTCCCTACCTTTTACAAAGCTGATAATGGAGATTCCGTCAACTTGGCGAGGCCGGACAAGCTGCGCTGAATGACTCAGTTCTGTCCATGGCTGGGGTCAATTCGGGTTATCCAGGGCTGGATTTGGGAGCCCTTGGATTAGCTCCCGGAGCAGCAGTAGCGGTGGATAACCCATGAGAATCCCCGGCAGGGGGAGCGCTTCACTCCAGTTTCGCGGCGCAGGTACTGGTAGACGGTCTCCCTGCTGATCCCGTAGTCACGGGCAAGAACAGATTTCGGAACTCCGCTTTCGGCGGGCTGGACCATTTTGGCTGCCCGGTCCGGGGTAAGGTCTTTTTCCGGCCTTTGTAGCGCTGCGCTGCTTAGCCCAGGCGATGCCTTCCCCCTGGCGTTCCCTGATGAGGGAGCGTTCAGATTCGGTGATGGCGCCCATGACGGAGAGCATAGGTTGGCGATGGGGGAGTCCTCCCCCCGTGAAGACCAGACAATTTTTGACGAACTTCACCCACACGCCATTGCGGGTCAGGCCCTGGACCAGGGTACCCATCGCGGTTGCGGCGAGAGGGTGGTTTCCAGGGTCGTCGCGGGCACCGATGATGGCCAGTTGCCTCACAGAGCGTAGACGCTCGGCTGAGGCGGGTTGCTGACCAGCACCACCGGGACCCGAGCGGCGTAGACTCCGCCAACTCCTGCAGCGCGGTCGCCCAGGCTGCAAGTTCGAATGACGTCGGGTTGTCCCGCAAATGAGGTAGCGGAGGCAGAGCTCGGTGCGGCCCGGCGGAGCTGGTCGTACAGGTCCAGCCACCGCTGCCTTGCTGTCCATCGGGCGGGCGTCGAGGCCGGGTTGGGGTTTGGCGGGCGGCCATGGAGGTCCTCTTCCGGGGCAGGGTGCCAGTGGGACGCGCCGGCTACACACCAACACAGGCGTGCGGAGTGTCGGCGCGCAGCAGTGCAGTGGCCCGAGGCCGTCCAATCAGGCCCACACTTCGCAACGATTGCCACTGCATGCTGCCCGAAAAGATGAAGTGCGTCGTGGCAATCGGTTGCCAGAGCGCCGTAGAGCGTGTTTTACTTGCGACTGCAAAGCTGCGAGCTTTACTCAGGAAACAGCCCCCGCATCAACTGGTCAACCCCATCGCAAAAATGGCAGTTCACCGCTAAAGGGCGGTTGCCTAGTCCTGCTGAGTATGGAGCCGCAGCAGAACCTTGCCAATCGCGCGGATAATCCACGCACCTGCCTCCGGAGTACACCTTGATCATGCTGCACAACCGCCACCGCGCAGGACACCAGATGGTTCTGGTCCGGCAAGGGAGCACGCCGACACCGACCACGCCGGGACTCGCCATCGCCTTCCAGGCGGGCTTCTAAAGTGCTGTCGGTTGTCAGTGCCCCAACCGCTCCGCAGCTCCGATCGCCAGCCCGCCTGCTGACCGCAGGCATTCCGCTCGCCGTTATCGCAGGCCTCACCTTGCCCCTGCAGGCCCGAATCAACGGCGAGCTGGGGCACCGGCTGCAGGATTCACTGCTGGCAGGGTTGTTCAGCTTCGGCGGTGCGGCCCTGATCATGGCCGCTGCCACGCTGGTCCTTCCCAGCGGCCGTGCCGCGTTCGTGAAACTCCTCTCCACCACCCGCCAGCGCACCATTCCGTGGTACTTCCATGGCGCCGGCATCATCGGCGCCTACTTCATCTTTGCGCAGACCAGCTTCGTCGCAGGCGTCGGAATTGCCATCTATACGGTGGCGGTGGTGACCGGCCAGACAATCAGCGGACTGGCCGTGGACCGGCTCGGACTCGGTCCCGGCGGCAAGCGGGCAATTACCGGGCTGCGAGTGCTCGCTGTACTACTCACAGTGGGCGCGGTGTTTTGGGCGGTGTCGCCCCGGCTCTCCGGCGAGTCTGAACCCATCACCATGCTGGTCCCGCTCGCGCTGGTTGCCCTGGGCGGGATCCTGATGCCCTTCCAGCACGCCGTGAATGGCAGGATCGCGGCACAGGTCCGGTCGCCGATTCCCGGCACCCTGATCAACTATCTGATTGGCAGCCTCGCGCTGGCCCTGATCTGGATCCTGAAGCTGGCCGTTGCCGGAGGGCTGCCCACGCTGCCGGCCGAGTTATGGCTCTACACCGGAGGGGCGCTGGGCTGCATCAACCTGGTTCTAAGCGCGCTGCTGATCCGGCATATCGGCGTGCTCCTGACTGCGCTGGGCATGATCGCCGGCCAGCTGATCGGAGCACTGCTCATGGACTGGCTGCTGCCGGTGGCGGGAAGCGCCATCTATCCGCAAACCATATTCGGCACCCTGCTCACACTGGCCGCAATCATCATCGCGGCGTTGCCCGGATTAGCGCTGCAGAGGTTCTGGCAGCGCTGAGCCCGGCCGCAATGAAGCGCGCCAGGCTGCAATGCCTTGTCGCCGACGCGGGAAATGCAGCCGACTCATTGGTACGCCGCAGCGTACTGAACAGTCGCGCAGATGCGGTTTTTCCCCGGGCTTTTGTGGGACTTCTAGAACGCCGATAACGGATATCCCGTCAACCTGTCTCGGCAAGGCAAACCGTGCTTGCTGATCACGCAGCCGGAACTGGTGGCGCCTCTGATCCGTCCATGGCTGGGGTCAATTCAAGTTATCCACGGATGGAAATAGGGAGCCGTGGGGGTAGCTCCCTGGCAGCAGTAGCGGTGGATAACCCATGAGAATTTGTCCCTGGCTGTGGGCGGCAGCGGGCCAGCCTCCAATGGACTAGGAGTAAGGTCCCATATTTCTGGGACCCAACAAGCCCCTCGTCAGGTTGGGGTGTACTTCAACTTGAAGTTTGCTCACCTACGACGGACGCAACGACCTACACACGCATCAGGCACGGTCGAGCTCGCGGAGGGCCCGGTATTGGCCTTGGTAGTACACCAGGGGATCAGGGTGTTCTTCAGGAGATGTACCTAGTTCGATAACGCGTCCGAGCACGATGAGATGGTCGCCGGCGTCGTGCTCAGCCCAGATCGTGCAGTCGAGCCAGGCCAGGCTTTCAACCAGGACCGGGTTGCCCTGTGTTGCGGGGCTCCATCGGATGTTGGCCCATTTGTCCGTGCCTCGTCGAGCGAACTGGTTGGATACTGCTTCCTGGTCGCCCGAGAGGATGTTGACCGTGAAGGTTCCGGCGTCGCGGATCCTCGGGTATGTGGTGGAGGTTTTCATGACGCTGAAGGACACGACCGGCGGGTCGACGGAGACACTGTAGAACGACTGGCAGGTGAACCCGACTGGCCCCTGGTCATCGTGACCGGTGATGATCGTGATGCCTGACGCGTAGCGGCCCACCGTGCCACGGAAGAGACCCTGATCAATGATGTGGCTCTGATTATGGCTGGGGTTGTCGGTGGTTGTCGTCATTCGGCGTTATCCGCGAGTCGAGCGTCCAGGCCGTACTGGGCGGGGGCACCGAGGTGATCACGGAGGGTGGTGCCTTCGTAGTCGTCGTGGAAGAGACCGCGCTCCTGCAGCAGGGGGACGACGTCGTCGACAAAGGTGTCGATGCCGTCCTCGTAGACGTCGATGGACACCCAGAAGCCGTCGCAGGCGCCTGCTTCGAACCATTCCTGCATGTGGTCCGCGGTGACGGATGCCGGGCCTACCGGGGTGGGGTGGTAGTCGATGACCCCGTGGGCGAGAATGTCGCGGAGGGTCCATCCTTCGCGGGCGACCTCCAGTGCCCGTGGGGAGCGGGGATCGAAAGGGCTGGGTCGGGCTGCTGCCAGATGCGCGGGCCTGAGTGGCTCGTCGATCTGGCTCGCATCGAGAGTCAGTCCCAGCATGGAGCCGAGATGGGAAACGAGGGCGGGGGCGGCTTGGTCGCCGAGGGCTACGCGGCGGTCCAGTGCCGCCCGCTTGGTGGCGGCGATGGCGGGCATCACTCCGGCGATGAACTTCACCTCGTCAGGGTTGCGCCCGGCCTTATGCGCTGCATCGCGGACGGCTTCGCGCTGGGCGCGCGCGTCCTCGATGGTGAATACGGCGCCGATGACGGCGCTGGCGTACCGACCGGCGATCTCGAGGCCGTTCGCGCCTCCGCCGGCCGAGAAGACCACAGGTTGGCCCTGCTCCGACGGCGGTATGGGCAGCGGACCGCGGGACGCAACATATTTGCCCTGCAGGTTAATGGCCTCGATCTTCTCCGGATCGATGAACCGAGCGTTCGTCGTGTCCCTGATCCAGGCATCCTGCTGCCAGCTACCCCAGAGAGCCTGCGTGATCTGGATGGTCTCGTGCGCCCGCTGGTAACGCTGCGGCCGGGGCGCGATCTCCTGCCCGAAGTTCGCGGCGGACGCAGGGTCGCTGGTCGTCACAGCGTTCCACCCGGCCCGGCCATGGCTCATCACATCCAGTGCCTTGAACTGGCGAGCGAGGTTGTAGGGCTCGTTGAAGGTCGTCGAGCCGGTCGCTACCAGACCGATGCGCTCGGTCGCGCGAGCTATGGCTGCCAAGGTCAGCAGGGGTTCCAGGGTGAGCATGGGCGCCTCCTGCACGCCATTTGCTTTGTAGGCCAGGAAGTCGGGCAGGAACAGGAACGCGAACTTGCCCCGTTCGGCGGCCTGGGCGTAGCGCACCTGCGCGTCGAAGTCGGCGTAATTGGCCGGATCCACGCCCGCGGCGCGCCAGGCCGACCCGTGGGCGCCGTACCCGTTACCGAGCTGCAGGCCGAGAATCATTTTTGGAGATGAGGAGGAAGTCACCTACCCATAGTGCAACCTTCTCACTAGTGGCAAGGTCAAATCGTGCACCTGCTGCTACGCCGGCTGTCGTTCGCGAGTGCCGCTCTTGCTGCCGGCGGTCTCCAGTGCCTGGACGTAGCGGGTGATGGCGTTCCGGTTCTGCGAAAGGACGTCGATCTTATGGGTCATCCGGTCCCGCTCCTGCCGCAGAATTTCCAAAAGTTCCGGGTCGGCGTCGTCGACGACGACGGTCTGCGGCTGGTTCAGACACGGCAGGATGTTGCCGATGATCCTGGTCGGGATACCCGAGTCGATGAGCCCGCGGATTTTGGCCACGCGGTCCACGAGGTATTCGTCATACTCCCGGTAACCGTTGTCGAGGCGGCGCGGTGTCACCAGGCCCTGCTCCTCGTAGTAACGGAGCATCCGAGCCGGCACTCCGGACCTTTGTTCCAACTCGCCTATACGCATGCCCGCTCCTTCGATCGTGACCAGATCCACATCAACCTTCACACTAATGGAAGGGTGACACGGTAGGCTACTCAGGTCGGAGTCGGAAGCAGCATCTGTGTCGAGCAATGAGCCTTTACAGCTGACCGCATATTCGACTGGTTCCAGCGGTGGTACGGAGTTATTGGCGGATCCGCTGGTAGGTTTCACCAGGCGTCGGCTGGTGACCGGCGTCGGTGAGTTCAGCCGGGCTCGAGGGCTGAGACGCGGATGCCTTCCTCTTTTAGCTCCTTCAGCAACCCATCGTGAAACCCGACCCCGCGGCAGCAGGCAGTTGCGATTCGTTAGGCATCAGGCGATCTGAAACGGAAGACCCGGTAAGGAATAGTGAAGCCATGACACGGGATGCGCAGCGACTTCGGGTCGGAATCTTTGGAGCGAGCCCCGGCACGAGCTGGGCATCACGCGGAACGTTTGGAATCCCTGCGGGAAACGGATCTTCTTGATAGCGGTGCTGAGGAGGCTTTTGACCGGGTGGTTATTGCCGCCAGGAAGTACTTCGATGTGGGCGCTGCGTCGTTGTCACTTATCGCCGAGAATGCCCAGTACTTCAAGTCCGTCGTCGGGCCTCTCCGGGAGGCTCCCCGGGCGGTCGCGCTCTGCACCGCCACGGTGGAAGGGAACGCGATGCTGATCGTCAATGACACCTCAACTGATGACAGGTTCGCTGCCAACCCGCTCGTCACTGGGGCACCGTTTATCCGTTTCTACGCCGGCTATCCCTTGCACGGGCCCCGCAGCTGGAACAGACGATCAGCAGGTACTTCGGACACTGGCCCCAATTGTTCAAAAGGAGATCGACGCACGGACCTAGCCGCGGACCGCCTTCACGCCTCAAGAACTTGGGGGAAGGGACTGTCCGATAAACGGTGTGTGGGTCCGGCCGGCCCTCCGGCGACTTTCTCCGTGATGAGGCTGATGGTGTCTTTAAAGACCCTCGCCCCGTAGACGTCCTCGAAGTGTGCCGCGATTTCCCCGGTGGTCAGCCCCCGGGCGGACAGCGAGAGGACGATCTGGTCGATCCCGTCCAGACGCCGTTTCCGCTTGGGCACTATCACCGGCTCGAACGATCCGTCCCGATCCCGGGGCACTTCTATCTCGACCGGGCCGATCTCGGTCAGCACGGTCTTTGACCTGGTGCCGTTGAGCGTGTTGGCCGCGATCGGTGTCTGGCCATGCTCGTGCCCAAGGTGCCGTCTCCTTTTGGATCAGGCCGGACCCCAAACACCGTTATTCCGACAGTCTTTGGGGGAACCCCGGAACCATTTCAGTTGGGGACGACGGCGGCTCTCCAGCCATGGGGTTCCGCGAAATCGGCCGTGTCTGTGAGCCGGACGGTTAGGTCATTGCTGGCGGGTTAGTGCCAGGATGCTTGCGGCTGTGGCGGCGGCGCCGCCGTGTTGGACGATGTGGGGTTTGCCCGGTATTTCCAGGAAGCGCCCATCCGGGGCGGTAGCGGCCAGTTTTTGGCACCAGAGCCGGGGTGCCACGGGATCCCGGGATCCGCGGATGACCAGAGTGGGTTGGTTCGCCAGGGCCAGTCGGGCGTTGAGGTCGTAGGTCATCATGACGGGGAGTTCGGTGAGGTACCAGCGCAGGCCGGAGCGGGCGTAGTCGGTAAAGACTGTTGCGTTGCCGGCAGGGCTTTCGAGCAGTGAGTCAAGACCCAGGGACAGGCTCTGCTGAAGAACTGTTCGGCGGGTTGGGTCGACTACAGGTCCCAGGAGCACGAGGTGGGAGACCAAATCGGGG
>NZ_JBWZCM010000019.1:0-34722 GCF_059383655.1 Pseudarthrobacter sp. Hb11 | reverse complement strand
CCTGGCAGCAGGAACCCTCCTCATGCTCCGCAAGCGCAAGGTCTCCTAAAACACCGAACGATTGCTGACCGTGCCTGCACCCTGCGCCTGAAGCGGCAGCAGCAAGCAGGCCGAACGGAAGGAGGACCCCGCACAACACAACCAACACACAACAACGCAAACATGTCATCAGCACACATGTCCTTGTGGCCGATGGCCCGGCAGCGAAACCCACACACGGTTCCGCCGCCGGGCCCTCGGCGTGTCACAGAACAGAAGCCAGGCCAATCGTCCGTTTACTCCACCGCCCGTATAATTTGTTGTACGACAGTGCCGCAGCGCACCGGGAGGAACGGGTCATGGTGGCGGAATCGCCTAGCTCCATCAAGAATGAAGTGGTCGGCGGACGTTATCGGTTGGGTGAAGTTATTGGCCGCGGCGGAATGTCATCGGTTTACTGTGCCCGGGACGAGAACCTGGGCCGCGACGTTGCCCTGAAGCTCTTTGCCCCGCAGGCTCCGGACGCCGACGAATTGAAGCGGCAGGAAGCGGAAATCCAGCTCCTGGCGACGCTCAACCATCCGGGGCTGGTCACTCTTTTCGACGCCGGGATCGATGACCGTATTCCTGACGAGCCGAGGCCTTTCCTCACCATGGAGCTTGTGGACGGCCAGGATCTGCGGACCCGGATCCGCCATAGCCGCGTCCCGCTGGAGGAACTTGCCGTAATCGGGGCAGGCATCGCCGACGCACTGGCGTATGTCCACGGCCTCGGAATCATCCACCGCGACATCAAGCCTGCCAATATCCTGCTGGTGCAGATCCGCCCCGGGGAGCCGCTGCGTCCCAAACTTACGGACTTCGGCATCGCCCGGATCGCGGACTCCACCCGGCTCACGGCCACGGGCACAATGGTGGGCACTGCCGCTTACCTCAGCCCGGAACAGGCTCTGGGCAAGCCCCTCTCCTCTGCCACGGACATCTACTCCCTCGGGCTTGTGCTGCTTGAATGCATCAAGGGCACAGTCGAGTATCCGGGCGGCGCAGTTGAATCTGCCGTGGCGCGCCTGCACCGTGCGCCGGAAATCCCCGAGGATCTGCCGTCCGAATGGGCTGACCTGGTCCGGTCCATGACAGCCATCGAACCTCTGGAGCGCCCCGCTGCCGCGGACATCGAGACCGCCCTCCGGCAGGCGCTGGTGTCCCCCGCGTCAACCCCCGGAGAACTCGTTCCGGAAACCACGAGGGTCCTGCCGGCCATGCCGTTCCACCCGCCCTCCATCACTGCTGAGGAATCGGTGGATGAACTGCGTGAGGCAGCAGGGCCAGTAGACGCAGCTTCGCCAGTCGCCCCTGGACAAGGACTGAAGGGCGGGCAGCCCAAGAAGGAGCGGTCTTCAGGATCGCGACGCCGGCGCTGGTGGCTGGCAGTGCTTCTTGGGGTTGTGGTGCTGGCTGCAGCTGTGGCGGCAGTGATGGCCAGCCTGTCCACCCGGTCCACCGCCGACGTTGTGCCCTACCCCACGGTGACCGGCGTCCTTGGTGAGCACCTGGAGGAGCTCCAGAAGAGCGTGGAGCCGTGAGCTTGAAGCTGCGGGGCACTTCGAGCAGCCCCCGGTTACAGGTTGCATCGACGTGCACGGCTGCCGTGTTGGCGGCCGGGCTTGTGGCAGGCTGTGGTCCCAGCGACACCGGCTTGCAGCCAGCCGCTGCCCGGCAGCTTCAGGCGCGGGTCCTCGAAGTCACTGAGGCTTCCTCCAAGAATGATCCCGCCACAGCCATGAAAGCCCTGAAAGGCCTTGAAACAGAGTTGGCTGCGGCCCAGGGCAAGGGCCAAATTTCCGAGGATCGGCGCCAGACGATCACTACCATTGCAGCTGCCGTACGGGCCGACCTGGAAGATGCTGTCGCGGCCGCCGCCAAGGCAGCAGAAAAGAACAACGAGGGCAAAGGCAAAGACTAACGCCTGGCTCCAAGCGCGCGACGGCGGCTCGTCAGCTCAGGGCGACCCCACAGTTCCTGCCACACAAGAAAGAGGCGGCGCCCCCTGTATCGAACCAGGGACACCGCCTCTTTCGCGTTGCTTGTTCAGCTGCTGACGCAGCCGTGCGTTAGCTCAGCGTGGCGAGAACCTTGTTCAGGGTGGCGGACGGGCGCATCACTGCGGAAGCCTTCGCATCGTCCGGGTTGTAGTAGCCTCCGATGTCCACCGGGGAACCCTGGACCTCAGCCAGCTCGCCCACGATGGTTTCCTCCTTGGAGGAGAGCTCATTGGCGACGGAGCTGAACGCGGCGGCCAGGTCGGCGTCGTCCGTCTGCTTGGCCAGCTCTTCTGCCCAGTAGCGGGCCAGGTAGTAGTGGCTGCCGCGGTTGTCGAGTTCGCCGGCCCGGCGGCTCGGAGACTTGTTCTCCAGCAGGAAGGTGCCGGTGGCGCGGTCCAGGGTGTCGGCCAGGACCTGGGCGCGGGCGTTGCCCGTAGTGGTGGCCAGGTGCTCGAAGCTCACGGCCAGAGCCAGGAACTCACCCAGGCTGTCCCAGCGCAGGTGGTTTTCCTTGAGCAGCTGCTGGACGTGCTTCGGCGCGGATCCACCGGCACCGGTCTCGAAGAGCCCGCCGCCGTTCATGAGCGGAACCACGGAGAGCATCTTGGCGCTGGTGCCCAGCTCCAGGATGGGGAACAGGTCCGTGAGGTAATCGCGGAGGACGTTGCCGGAAACCGAGATGGTGTCCTCGCCCTTGCGGATGCGGTCCAGGGTGAACGCGATGGCCTTCACCGGGGACATGATCCGGATGTCCAGGCCCTCGGTGTCGTGGTCCTTCAGGTACTCGTTGACCTTGGCGATGAGGTTGGCGTCGTGCGCGCGTTCCTCATCCAGCCAGAACACGGCCGGGGTCTGCGAGGCACGGGCGCGGGTGACGGTCAGCTTGACCCAGTCGCGGATGGGCAAGTCCTTGGTCTGGCAGGCACGCCAGATGTCCCCGACGGAAACGTCGTGTTCGATCAGGACGTTGCCGGAGCCGTCCACGATCTGCACGGTGCCCGCTTCCTGGATCTCGAAGGTCTTGTCGTGGCTGCCGTATTCCTCGGCGGCCTGCGCCATGAGGCCCACGTTCGGCACGGTTCCCATGGTGGTGGGATCGTAGGCGCCGTTGGCGCGGCAGTCATCAAGGACCACCTGGTAGATGCCGGCGTAGGAGCTGTCGGGCAGCACGGCGAGCGTGTCAGCTTCCTTGCCGTCCGGGCCCCACATGTGGCCGGAGCTGCGGATCATGGCCGGCATGGACGCGTCCACGATGACGTCGCTGGGGACGTTCAGGGTGGTGATGCCCTTGTCCGAGTCCACCATGGCCAGGGCGGGGCCCTCTTCGAGGCCCTTCTTGATGAGGGACTGGACGCCTTCCCGGACGTCTTCCGGGAGGTCTTCGAGGCTGCTCAGGATGGCAGCGAGGCCGTTGTTCGGGCTGATGCCGGCGGCGGCAAGCTGCTTGCCGTAGGTATCGAACAGCTCGGAGAAGTAGGCCTTGACCACGTGGCCGAAGATGATGGGGTCCGAGACCTTCATCATGGTGGCCTTGAGGTGGGCGGAGAAAAGGATGCCTTCTTCCTTGGCGCGGGCGACCTGGGCCTGCAGGAACTCGTCCAGGGCTGCGGCGCGCATCACCGTGCCGTCGATAACCTCGCCGGACTGAACCGGGAAGGCCTTCTTCAGGACCTTGACCGAACCGTCTTCGCGGACCAGCTGGATAGCGATGGTGCCCTCAGACTCGATGACAACGGACTTCTCGTTGGAGCGGAAGTCATCCTTGCCCATGGTGGCCACGTTGGTCTTCGAATCGGCGGTCCAGGCGCCCATGGAATGCGGGTTCTGGCGCGCGTAGTTCTTGACGGACAGGGGTGCGCGGCGGTCCGAGTTGCCTTCACGCAGGACCGGGTTCACTGCCGAGCCCTTGATCTTGTCGTAGCGGGAGCGGACGGCCGTCTCCTCATCAGAGGACGGGTTGTCAGGGTAGTCCGGGAGGGCGTAGCCCTGGCCCTGCAGCTCGGCGATCGCTGCCTTCAGCTGAGGGATGGAGGCGCTGATGTTGGGCAGCTTAATGATGTTGGCTTCCGGCGTCTTCGCCAGCTCACCGAGTTCAGCAAGGGCGTCACCGATCTGCTGCTCGGGGGTGAGGTAGTCACCGAAGACGGCGATGATGCGGCCGGCGAGCGAAATGTCGCGGGTCTCCACCTCCACACCTGCTGTCGAGGCGAACGCCTCAACGATGGGCAGGAACGAATAGGTAGCCAGCATCGGCGCTTCGTCGGTGTGGGTGTAGATAATCTTGGACATGCGCGGGCGTCTCCCTGTGGGTCGGCTTGGTTGTGAAAATTCGGTCTATTTCACCATGTATAACCTACCCGAGGACACGGGTTTGAACCCTACCGGAGCTTCTGGATTACCCAGCCGGCAGGCAGGATTACAGCGATGGAGAACGTACGACGGCGTCACGCGCCCAGGTGCCCCTACCGCCGTCGTGCTTTCCGCCCAGGGTAGGCCCCAGAGCCCCTTATCCGAAGTTGCGGGCTATAAAAAAGGCGAAAGCCCTAGCCGATACGCAGCAACTATCTACAATGTTGTATTCGGCGATATGTTTGCCACGTCACTCTTGGCCCTTCCCGGGGCCCTCCCCGTTAGGACAGGACAACAATGATTCGCACCAGGTCCTTAGTTTCCGGATTTCTAAGCCTCTCAGCAGCAGCCGCTTTAACGCTCTGCGCCGCCGGCGGGGCCACCGCTGCCCCCGCGGCTTCCGACGAGAAAAAGAACGCCACTGTCGTCAGCGCGGTCCTGGACAGTACAGGCGTGGCGGAGTACTGGACAGCCGACCGGATGCGGCAGGCAGTCTCAGGCGAGGTCCTTGGCGAAAAGGCCCGCGAACGCGGCAACCGTTCGAGCGTGGACACCGTGAAGAAAGGCAAGAGCACCAAGATCAAGGCCACCCGTGCCATGGCTGCAACCGAAAAGTCCGTGAAGCACATCGGCAAGGTCTTCTTCGTCATGGGCGGCGCCAACTACGTCTGCTCCGGCAACGCCGTCACCTCCGACAACAAGAGCACGGTATCGACGGCCGGCCACTGCGCCATGGACGGACTGGGGCAGAAGGCTCAAAAGTTCGCATTTGTCCCCGCATATGAAAACGGCAACAGGCCTTACGGCACGTGGACCGCCAAGGCCTTGTACGCACCCCGCCAGTGGAGCTCCGGCGGCAACATGGCGTACGACACCGCTTTCGCCGTGATGGCCCCGGACAGCACCGGCCGGCTTCTGACCAACGTTGTTGGTGGTTCAGGCGTGGCGTTCAATGAGGACAGCGGCCAGTACTACACGTCCTACGGTTACCCGGCCTCTGCACCGTTTAACGGGGAGACCCTCAGGAGCTGCGCAGGCACGGCAACCCCGGACAGCATCAACACGGGATTCGGCACCCAGGGCATTCCCTGCGATATGAACGGCGGCTCGTCCGGCGGCCCGTGGCTGATCGGCTCAGGCTCGGACGGCTACCAAAACTCGGTCAACAGCTACGGCTACAAGGGCTCCAAGGTCCTGTACGGCCCGCAGTGGGGCGAGGTTATCGAAGAGACGTACGAGATCGCCGAAGCTTCCTAAGAAGCCAGGAAACGCCGACGGCGCCTGTCCCCCGCGAAGGGGACAGGCGCCGTCGGCATTTAACACAAGATGGGCCCACGCCGGCAGGGTTCCCTGGCAGTGCCGCTCCGGCGAGGGCCCTGGACCGAGCTTGCGGAGGCAGGGAGCCGGTGCGGACGCAGCGAGGTTAGGGGGCCGGTGGGACCTAATGGAAGAAGTGGCGGGCCCCCGTGAAGTACATGGTCACGCCCGCCGCGTTGGCCGCGGAGATGACTTCCTCATCGCGCACCGAACCGCCGGGCTGGACCACGGCGCGGACGCCGGCGTCGACCAGGATCTGCAGGCCGTCAGCGAACGGGAAGAAAGCGTCAGAGGCAGCAACGGCGCCGCGGGCGCGCTGGGGTGCGCCTGCTTCTGTCGTGCCGACGTTGGTGGCACCGCCCGCACCTTCGACGTCGGACTCCACCGTGACCCCCAAGGTGTTGGCGCGCTCCACGGCCAGCCGGCACGAATCAAGGCGGTTGACCTGGCCCATGCCGATGCCCACGGCAGCGCCGTCCTGGGCAAGCAGGATGGCGTTGGACTTGGCTGCACGGCAGGCAGTCCAGGCGAAAGCCAGGTCCGCGAGGGTCTTTTCGTCCGCGGCTTCACCGGCAGCAAGAGTCCAGTTGGCGGGGTTGTCGCCGTCGGCATCTACCTTGTCCGCGACCTGGACCAGGACGCCGCCGGATACCTGGCGGATCTCCGACGGGTAGCGGCCGTAGCCTTCCGGCAGGGCGAGCAGGCGGATGTTCTTCTTCTTGGACAGGATCTCCACAGCCTCAGGTTCGAAGCCCGGGGCGATGACAACCTCGGTGAAGATGTCCTTGACAGTGTTTGCCATGCCGGCTGTCACGGGGCGGTTGGCAGCGATGACGCCGCCGAAGGCCGAGACGGGATCGCAGGCGTGGGCCTTGGCATGCGCGTCAGCGATGGGATCAGCGGCGTCCGCGGAACCGACGGCAACGCCGCAGGGGTTGGCGTGCTTGATGATGGCCACGGCGGGCTCGGCGAAATCGTAGGCGGCGCGGAGGGCGGCATCGGCGTCCACGAAGTTGTTGTAGCTCATGGCCTTGCCGTGCAGCTGGTCGGCCTGCGCGATGCCGGCGGGAGCTGCCTTATCCACATACAGGGCGGCCTGCTGGTGCGGGTTCTCGCCGTAGCGCAGGACCTCGGAGCGTTCCAGCGAGAGGCCGGCGTAGGCGGGCCAGTCGATGACGCCGTCACCGTCTTCATCCAGGAACTGGCTCGCGGTCCAGGTGGCCACGGCGTTGTCGTAGGACGCGGTGTGGGCGAACGCCTTGGCGGCCAGCCGCCGTCGGGTGTTCAGGTCAAAGCCGCCCTCAGCGGCCGCGGTGACTACCTGGCCGTAGAAGGAGGGGTCCACCACGATGGCCACGGCGGCATGGTTCTTCGCGGCGGAGCGCACCATGGCGGGGCCGCCAATGTCAATCTGCTCGACGACATCGTCCTGGGCAGCGCCGGACTTGACGGTCTCCACGAACGGGTAGAGGTTCACCACCACCAGATCGAAAGGCTCGATCTCCATGCTGACCAGTGTCTCCATGTGGGCCTCGACGCGGCGGTCAGCCAGGATTCCGCCGTGAACGCGCGGGTGCAGCGTCTTGACGCGGCCGTCCAGCATTTCCGGCGAGCCGGTGACTTCCTCGACCTCCTGGACCGGGATGCCCGCGGCGGCGATCCTCTTGGCCGTGGACCCGGTGGAAACCAGCTTCACACCTGCTGCATGCAGGCCCTGGGCGAGCTCCTCCAGACCGGTCTTGTCGTAAACCGAGATCAGGGCCCGGCGGATGGGAACACGGTCAATGGATACGCGCTCATGCTGCGTGAAGCTCACAAATGTCTCCGTCTTATATCGCGGAACAGTGCCGCGGTTGGTGGGGATAGGGCCAGTTTATCGCGAAGTGCTCTTTGCCCCTTGTGCGAGCGGAAGTGTGAACGTCACCGGGCCCGGCTAGAGTTCTTTCAGGAGGCTGCGATGAATACTTACACCACTGTGCCGAGCGGCGAGCAGGTGGTCCAGGAACTGCCCTGGCGATGGAAAGTCCAGGGCAGGATCTTTTTGATCGGCGGCCTCGGCTTTATGTTTGATGCCTGGGACGTGACCCTGAACGGCATCCTTATTCCGCTGCTCTCCACGCACTGGGCCCTCACCCCCGGCGAGGTGGCCTGGGTTGGCACGTCGAACCTGATCGGGATGGCCCTTGGAGCTTTCGTCTGGGGCACCATCGCGGACACCATCGGACGCAAAAAGGCGTTCACTGCCACGCTGCTGATCTTCTCCCTCTTCACCGTGTTCGGTGCCTTCTCCCCCGACTTCATCTGGTTCTGCATCTTCCGGTTTATGGCCGGGTTCGGTCTGGGCGGCTGCATCCCCGTGGACTACGCCCTGGTGGGTGAGTTCACTCCCCGCAAGCAGCGCGGCAAGGTGCTCACCGCCATGGACGGCTGGTGGCCGGTGGGTGCCGCCCTGGCCGGTTTTGTGTCAGCAGGGCTCGTTGCCCTGTACGGCGACTGGCGGCTGACCATGCTGGTGATGGTCCTGCCGGCGCTCCTGGTGTTCTGGGTCCGCCGGAGCGTCCCGGAGTCCCCGCTGTTCCTCATCCGCAAGGGCCGGCGGGAAGAAGCGGCCAAGGTCATTGATGATCTGGTGGCGGCAACCGGCGCCGAGGCCCGTGTTTACAGTCTGCCCGACGCCAAGGAAGTGCCACGCCTTTCCGCCGGCAGCGCCTGGCACCAGCTGCGCCTGGTCTGGCAGTTCAACTGGAAGATCACTGCCGCGGCCTGGGCCCTGTTTTTCTCGATCCTGCTGGTCTACTACCTGTCCCTCACCTGGATGCCGCGGATCCTGATCGGCGCGGGCTTCGCAGAGTACAAGGCATTCGTCACCACCGCGTCCATGGCCGCAGTCGGGCTATTGGGGGTTGTTGTGGCGGCCCTGCTGGTGGAGCGGGTGGGCCGCAAATGGATCCTTGCCATCACCGGGCCGTTGTCTGCGCTGACCCTGGTGATCGTGGCGATCGTGGTGGACATCCCCACCGCAGCGGTGTTCTGGCTGCTGGTGTTCGGGTTCGTGGTGCAGGTGGCCATCCCGGTGCTTTACGCCTACGTCTCCGAGCTGTACCCCACCGAGCTGCGCGGCACCGGGTTCGGGTGGGCGTCCACGTTCTCCCGGTTGGGCGCAGGCTTCGGGCCGCTCATCTTCGCGAACTACTTCTGGCCCGAGCTGGGCCTGGCAACGTCCTTCGCTTTGGCCGGCGGTTTGGTGCTGCTGGCCGTGCTGTGGATGGCGTTCTTCTCCCCGGAGACCAAGCAGCGCCGTCTCGAGTAACCCTCGTCCAACGACGCGCCTATCAAATATCGATGCGCATCTTCCCCAGCGCACGCCACATCTCCGGCGCGCCATGGAATCTGCGGGTCGGAACCGGAATATACGCGTCGACAGCGCCCGCGATGACGCAGGACCTCCAGGCGACGCCAGGGAGGGGTTAGGCGCGGGAGAGGTGGGCGGCGGCCAGGGCTGCCAGGGTGGACACCAGCAGCCGGCGCTCCACCACCTTGATGCGCTCGTGCAGGGTCTCCTCGGTGTCGGACTCTTCGATGGCCACGGCCTCCTGGGCGATGATGGGCCCGGTGTCCACACCGGCGTCGGCCCAGTGCACAGTGCAGCCGGTGACCTTCACGCCGTATGCCATGGCGTCCCTCACACCGTGGGCTCCCGGGAAGGCCGGGAGCAACGCAGGATGGGTGTTGAGGTACTTGCCATCGAACGCGTTGATGAACTCCGGGCTCACAATCCGCATGAACCCCGAGGAGACCACCACATCCGGCTCGAACCCCGCCACGGCCTGGGTCAGCGCAGCGTTCCAGTCTGCCCGGTCCGGGTAAGCCTTGAAGTCCACCACGAACGTCGGGATGCCGGCTGCCGCGGACCGTTCCACCCCGAAGGTTCCCGGCCGGTCGGCGCCGACGGCGGCGATTTCGACGTCCAGTTCCCCCGCCTTAACCGCGTCGATGACTGCCTGGAGGTTGGACCCGGTTCCGGAAACGAGGACGACGATACGCATGGCACTAGCTTATGGGCAGCCTCGCGTAGGCTGGAAAACATGAACACCACACCGGAACCGGCTGGGCGGCAGCGCACAAAACAGCCGCTCAGCGAGGCAGCAAAGGCCTCGCTCACCAAGACCCACACCCTGTTCCGGATTTTCGTGGTGACCGTGCTGGGTGCCTTCTTTGTCTACCAGCTGGACGTCAGCTACCTCTGGCTCACAGCACTCCTGACAGCCGCCAGCATCGCCCTCGGCGTGGTGCTGCTGGTCCGGGCGGCACGGCTGAAGGAGTCCCGCCTTGTCCTCATCGGCACCATATCGGGGCTGGTGGTGTCCGCGATCATGGTGCTGCTGATCCTGGTCACGTCCCTGTTCTTCGATGAAGTGCGCGAATACCAGGCCTGTGTTGGACGGGCGCTGACGGACCAGGCGCAGTCGGCGTGCCGGGTGCAGCTCGAAGGATCGCTGCCCTCGCAGCTCCCGTAGGGCCATAGATCTCCCCCAAGGGGCAGCCCAAGAACGGCAGCGGCCGCACTACCGGACCAGTTCGGCGTCCTCTTCCCTTGCTGCGTGCTCCCGTTCCAGCCAGGGTCCCGCCGCGTAGCCGATTATGACGCCGGCACCCACTTCCGCCGCCACCCAGACCCCCGTCCAGAAGGGGTCCGGTCCGATGTCTGTGAGGCGTCCGATTCCGGCTGAGCCGCGTGCCAGCCACGCCAGGCAGGCGGTCAGCAGCCCGGCAGCCAGTCCGCAGAGCACGCCGAGCAACAGGGTGGAGACTGTGGCCGTAAACCAGCGGGCGCGGATCTTGATGGCTAGCCATTCATCAAAGTGGTTTTCCCCTTCGCGGAGGAACCACCAGCCCGCCAGGACACCGGCCAGCACTGGGATGATCAAGGCAACGAAGGCGTACTCCAAGGAGCCGGACGGGATGGCGGCGAGCACCGGAACGGAAGGCAGCGGACCGACGGCGGTGCCAAGGGGGCCCACCTGGGATCCGACGCCCATGGCGAACCCGGAGCCCGATGTCCAGGCCAATGCAAAAACGACGAGGTTGGGCAGGAAGCCCAACTGCGCAATGGTGAGGGCCGCACCTCCCACCGCGCCGGCGTCGAGCGCTTCATAGACCGCAATCACCAGGTTCCAGTGGATGAACACATCAACGGTCAGCAGCACCGCGGCCAGCGAGAGGGCCGAAAGCACGGCCACACAACCGGCCTTCGCGGCCGAGGCGAGGTAGGACCCCGCCCACCGGGAGTGCTGGCTGGTCCGGGAGATCCAGTCCACAGCGTCGACGCCGATCAGCCGGCTCCAGGAACCTGCCTCACGCCGCGCGCCGATCACCATGCCCAGGGCGTAGGGAATGAGGGGGATGAACATCGCGTGCCAGGCATTGATGCCGACGTCGGGCGTGCGGCAGATAAAGCCTGTTGCCGCTCCGAAGGCCGAGTACACCAGCCACGACCCGAGGAGTGCCTGCCAGAGCTGGTCAGTATAGGAAGCCCGCGCCAGCCGCCTGCCGGCTCGCCAGGCCAGCAGGAAAGGGATCAAGGTCAGGCCAAGCGGAATGAGCGTGAGCAGTCGGGCCCCGGAAGCGGCGGCTGCATTTGAACCGGCGGCAGTAAGTTCCAGGGGCACACCGTGGACCAGCAGCCAGGACTGCCCGGCAAGGCGCGCAAGGAAGTCGACGGCACCGTCCTGGAATCCGGCGGTAGCCCACACTGCAAGAATCGGAGCAAGCACCACCAGTGCCGAGATGATGGCTGCCTGGGCCGTTTCGAGGGCACCCTGCAGCCACAGGGGCATGGGAAGGCCACGGTCTCCGGTCTGATCAGCGCGCAGTTTCATCGTTGTCCATGGTGTCACGGCGGTGGGGCCCGGCCCGTGACCGACAGGCACAACCCCGCAGGTCCCTGCCTGTTCAATGGGGCCTTGTACCGGCGCTTTTCCAATAGGTCCGCCGTAAAATTTAACCGTCCACAATTAGTGGTTGGAGGCAAATAATGACTACCGCATCCCCTCATGCACACGGCGTTCACTTTGGACGGGCAGACGTCCAGAACGTGGGCATGGGCCTGGGAATTGTTCTGATGCTGGTGGGTGTCCTGGGCTTCATCCCCGGTATCACCACGCAGTACAGCGAACTGATGTTCCTCGGACCGGCTTCGCATGCCATGTTCCTTGGGCTGTTCCAGGTTTCCATGCTGCTCAACATTGTGCAGCTGGCCATCGGCGCAACCGGCTGGACTATGTCCCGCACAGAACATGGAGCACGGAACTTCCTTATGGGAGCTGGTGCGCTGTACATCGTCCTGGCTGTCTTCGGGCTCATTGTCGGAGTGGATTCGGCGGCCAATTTCCTGTCGCTGAACATGATGGACAACTGGACCCACCTGGTGCTGGGCATCGTGATGATTGTTGCCGGCTGGCTG
The DNA here is from genome assembly GCF_059383655.1 of Pseudarthrobacter sp. Hb11. Lineage (NCBI taxonomy): Bacteria > Bacillati > Actinomycetota > Actinomycetes > Micrococcales > Micrococcaceae > Pseudarthrobacter > Pseudarthrobacter sp. Hb11. The sequence continues at coordinate 22,572 of NZ_JBWZCM010000019.1, read as the reverse complement.
TTCTCGCGGAATATGACGGCCGACCGGACATAGCCCGGAATCCGTAACCCGGGAAACAGGAGCCGCGAATGAGAGAAGAACCCTAAGTTCTGAAGATATTCGTCCTACTGGCTGGTGCAGTCGCCGCTTCCTGCGTGGCTGCACCAGCATCTCCGCGGCCAGCCCGCACCAGCAGCAGGCTGGCCCGGCAAGTTTGAAAGTTCCGCATGCACAACAACGCCGGGAGCCCCCAAGTGGACTCCCGGCGTCGTTCTGTGTGCGTTTGCGTCAGCGCCGGTCCGTTCAGCGGCGCTTCAGCAGTTTGCTATGCGACGGGGATCAGAGCCGCCGGTCGCGGTCGACGCCGTCGCCGTCAGCCTCGATGTGCTCCTTGCGGACTTCCTCGTTGACCGTGACGTTCTCCTGGACAACGTCCTTGTCCATGCGGACGCGTTCAACCGGAACCGTTTCCTTCTCCACCACGGGGCGTTCCTCGTGCAGGATCACTTCGTGTTCCTCTTCGCTGATGTCCGGACCGTCCAGGGCCGCGCCGCGGTTGGCGTCCGTGATGGGCTCCCGCTCGAGGCGGACCTCTTCGCGCTGCACGGGAACGGTGGTGGTGACGTTTTCCGTGGTGACGTACTTCCGGAGCCGTGCACGGCCTGCGGCTTGACGCTCGGTGCCGACGCGGAGCTGCTCTTCCGAGCGGGTCATGGCGTCATCGGTGGTGGGACCGGACGTGTCGTGGCCCACCGCGTCGCGGTCCGAAGCGTAACCGGCGGTGCCGGTGCCCGATGCGTAGCCGGCAGTGCCGGCGTTGGGAGTGCCGGCGTTCAGGTCAGCGTCGCCCTGCAGGTCCACGTCGCCGCGGGATTCATCGCGGGTGTCCGAGTAGGTCCGGGCACCGCGCTCGTAGTACGTGTACAGCTGATCCTCTTCCTCAGGGGTGAGGTGGCCGTCGACGTCGACGCGCGGGGCGTCCTTGACGTGTTCCTTGCTGAAGGGAACCACCAGGTCGTCGCCTTGGCTGTGCGCGCCTTCAACGGGGACAAAGGACTGGGAAGTGCCGAAAAGTCCCGTCTTGACGGTGACCCATGTGGGCTCGCCCGTGTCGTCGTCTGCGTACAGCTGGCCGATCGAGCCGATCTTCTCGCCATCAGAACCGATGACGTTGCCGCCCTTGTGGAGCAGGCCTTCAATGTTTTCCCTGTTGAGCATGACGTCTCCTTGGATGTGTCGTTGCGCTGGGCATTAGCTAGCAATTGGATGTTCCGGCACCGGTTGTCCGGTACTCAGCCTCCGCCCCCTCTGCTGAAGGCTTTGCACTAGCTGCCCCCATACCGTAAGCATGCTTAGCATCAAAAGGAAAGTCTGCTTAGTACTTTTTTTCTGTGGCCGACCTAGAAACCCGCTTTCACCAGCGGTTTTGCGCCCAAAAAATTAGGTCGCTAGGGGAGTGACATATGGCGGTGTTCGATGCCCAAAAGGGATGCGGCAGCCTTGATGTCGGCCGCGCGGTGTCCCCTCATCTGCCGGAGGATGCAATCAGGGCGGCAGTGCTGTTGTTTCCCAAACCTTTCCCCCGGCGTCACATCCGGTCCCCCGTGCGGCAACACCGCGCACCCACCGTGGAGGGGTGAGGATCGCAATTGTTGCTGAATCATTCCTGCCACTGATGAATGGCGTAACGCACTCCATCCTGCGTGTGCTGGAGCACCTCGAGGACCGGGGCGACGAGGTCTTGGTCATCGCGCCCTCCACGCTGGACGGGGAAGCTCCGGACCGTGTCAGGGGCGCCGAGATCCACCGGCTGCCTGCTGTTCCGCTTGCCGGTTACACAAACGTCCGGGTGGCGATGGGCGGTGTGTACCGGGTCAAGCGAATCCTTGCCGACTACGCACCGGACGTCGTCCACCTGGCCTCGCCGTTCGTCCTTGGCTGGCGTGCAGCCCAGGCCGCGCACCAGTTGGGCATCCCCACCGTGGCCATCTACCAGACCGAAGTTCCCAGCTACGCCGCGCGGTACGGCGTGCCGTTCCTGGAGAACTGGGCCTGGAACCGCGTGGAAAACATCCACCTGCTCGCCACCCGCACTCTGGTGCCTTCCACGTTCGCGCTGAACCAGTTGCGCGGCCGCGGCATCCCGAGGGTGCAGATGTGGCGGCGCGGCGTGGACACCGCACGTTTTTCCCCGGAAAAGCGCGACGACGGGTGGCGGGCTTCAGTGGCCCCCGGCGGTGAGCGGATCATCGGCTATGTGGGCCGGCTGGCCGTCGAGAAGCAGGTGGAGGACCTGGCTGCCCTGGCCGGGATCCCCGGCACCAGGCTGGTGATTGTGGGTGACGGACCCCAGCGGGCGGTACTGGAGGACGCCTTGCCGGACGCAGTATTCACCGGGTTCCTGGGCGGCGAGGAACTGGCACGCGCTGTGGCGTCCTTTGACCTGTTCGTCCATCCCGGCGAATTCGAGACCTTCTGCCAGACCATCCAGGAGGCCATGGCATCGGGTGTGCCGGTGGTGGCCACGGGCCGCGGCGGGCCACTGGACCTGGTTGAGAATTCCCGGACGGGATGGCTCTACGAACCCGGGGACCTGTCCGGAATGCGCTCCCATGTCCTGGACCTGATGGGCGACGACGCCAAGCGCCGCGCATTCGCCGCAACGGCACATGCCTCGGTGCAGGACAAAACGTGGCCGGCACTGTGCGCGGAGTTGGTGCGCCACTACGAACAGGTTATGGCACTGGCACCGGTTGCGGCGTGCTCAACCACCATCGAAGGAGCGCAATCATGAAGATTTCCGTGATCGGCTGCGGCTACCTTGGCGCGGTACACGCCGCCACGCTGGCCTCCATGGGCCACACCGTGGTGGGCATCGACCTCGACCCCGGCAAGGTGGAGCAGCTGGCACGCGGCGCGGCCCCGTTCCACGAACCCGGGCTGGACGAACTGCTGCAGGACGGGCTGGCCACCGGCAGGCTCACTTTCGCCACGACGGCGGCTGCCGCCAAGGGCGCACAGGTGCACTTCCTGTGCGTGGGCACGCCGCAGCACAAAACGTCCGACGCCGCCGACCTCACCTACCTGGTCTCCGCCGCGGAGGCGCTGCTGCCGCACCTGGCAGCGGGCGCCGTCGTCGTCGGAAAATCCACGGTGCCGGTGGGCACAGTGGACATGCTCCGCGGCCTGGTGGCCGCGCGGCCGGACGTGCTGCTCGGCTGGAACCCAGAGTTCCTCCGGCAGGGCACCGCAGTCAAGGATTCCCTGGTGCCGGACCGGCTGGTCTATGGCGTGGACGGCGGCCGTGCCGCTGCGTTCAACCCGCGGACCGAAGCGCCCCTCGGCGTCACGGCCGCTTTGGACGCCGTCTACGAACCGCTGCTCGCGGCCGGGATTCCGCGGCTGGTCTGCAACTTCGCCACCGCAGAACTTATCAAATCAGCGGCGAACGCCTACCTCGCCACCAAAGTCAGCTTCATCAACGCCATGGCGGAGCTGTGCGACGCGTCGGGCGCGGACGTGGCAGAACTGAGCGAGGCGATGGGCATGGACCCGCGGATTGGTGGGCGGTACCTGCATGCGGGGCTCGGGTTCGGGGGCGGCTGCCTGCCGAAGGACATCCGCAGCTTTCGGTCCCAGGCCTCAGCTCTCGGCGTCACCGCAGTGGATGACTGGATGCGGCTGGTGGATACCGTGAACCTGGGCCAGCGCGAGCGCACCGTCAGCCTTGCCGCGGAGCTCTGCGGCGGCAGCCTGGCCGGGCGCTCCCTGACAGTGCTGGGCGCCTCATTCAAGCCGGACACGGACGACATCCGGGACTCTCCCGCCCTTGACGTTGCCGACCGCCTGGCCGCTGCCGGCGCGCATGTAACCGTCACCGACCCCAAAGCGGTCAACCACGCCTGGCGGCGCTACCCCCGCCTCCGGTTCGAGGCTTCCACCGGGCGGGCGCTCGAAGGTGCCGAACTGGTGTTACTCCTGACGGAGTGGGACGAGTACCGCCAGTTTTCGCCGGCCGTTGCGGGCAGACTGGTACGACGCCGGGTGGTGCTGGACGCGCGCAACGCGCTGGACGCCGGGGCGTGGCAGGCGGAAGGCTGGGCGGTGCGCGGCCTCGGCACAGGAAGCGCTGATGTCCAGGCTTTGGAGCGGGCCCTCCCCCGGATTTAGTTCAGGAGTCCAAGCTCGGCAAAGGCGAGCGCCACACCGTTTCCGGCAGGTCCCGCGGTGAGCCTGTCGGCGACCTCCAGCACCTTGGGGTGCCCGTCCTCAACAGCAATGCCAATGCCTGCGTAGACGAGCATTTCGATATCGTTGGCGCTGTCGCCGATGGCCACGATGTCTTCCCGCTTCAGGCCCAGGCGCTTCTCCACCACCTGGATGCCCACCGCCTTATGGGTCCCGGCCATAAAGATCTCACCGGCGCGGTCGCCCAGGGCTGACAGGGAACTGGGGATCAGCCCCACCTCGGGGCCGAAGGCATCCATCAGTTTCGTCAGCGGCACCGGCGAATCGAAGCAGGAGATCTTTGCGTAGGAGGCGGACCGCAGGTCATCGCCGTACTGCATCGGCCCCAGAATGTCCTCCAGCGGATCAACGTCCGTACTGAGAAGGCCGTCGTGCCGGGGGCGGCCGGCGAAGACGGGACCCAGCACCGTCCTCAAACGCTGGTCCACACCGGTGCGGCCATAGAGGGCCTCGGGTGCCTCGAGAATGTAGGCGGCGTCATGGGCGTCAAGGGTTTCCACGATGCGGGCTGCCACGTCGGGCTGGAAACGCGTGTCCTTGAGGACCTCTCCCCGGAGTTCCACGCGGGCGCCGGCACCGGTGATGACGCCGTCGAACCCTGCGTCAAGGATGTGTTGGGGGACCATGGACAGTGGCCGCCCTGTGCAAACGAAGACCAGGTGGCCGTTGCGGCGCGCTGCCCGCACGGCCTCGACGTGGGCGTCAGGTGCCAGCCCGTGGTCCGCGTAGGTCCCGTCGATATCGAGGAAGACGGCGCGTGGCCGGAGGGTCTGCTGGCTGGACATGCCGAACTCCTAGGTAGGTGGCGGGACAGTCAACTCTATCCAAAAGCGTTCCCCCGCCGGAGACCGCGGGGTCCGCCGTTGCCCTCCCAGCCGTGCGTGAGAGCGCTTTTCATGCCGGCCAAACTGACAGTCATCCCGTGATAAATAAAGTCTTGAAGTGTGGTAACCACACTGCTTGAATTATGGAACCGGAAATGGGGGCCCGGCACAACTTAACTAATTTAAGGAGTGACAGCATGGGCATTCTAGGATTTCTCATTTTAGGCCTGATCGCCGGAGCCATAGCGAAGGCCATCCTGCCGGGCCGTCAGGGCGGAGGCTGGGTAATCACCATGATCCTCGGCGTTGTTGGCGCCATTCTGGGCGGCTGGATCGGCTCGCTGATTTTCGGTGGCGGGCTGGCTGAATTCTTCGATATCCGCACCTGGCTCCTGGCAATTCTGGGGGCGATTATCGTACTGCTTGTTTACGGGGCAGTCACCAACCGCAGCCACGGCCGCGTGTAGCCGCAACACAAATTTCCAAAGGTCAGGCGCCGTTCTCCGCATGCGGAGGACGGCGCTTTCGCGTGTCTTCCCACCGGCATGTCTCCAGCGGTCCCACCGGTGCGGTAAAAACTACTTCGCCGAAGCCGTCAATTTCCTGCCTGGGCACTTTATGATGTGCGAGGGGGTGTGACATGGCTAAATCGCAGAGCCACAGCAAAGGTTCTACAGCGCAGGCATTCGGTGCCGTGCTGGACGCCAGCCCCGATGCACTCCTCGCACTGGCAGCGGACGGCAGCATCACCATGGCCAACGCTGCCGCTGAAAGGCTTTTCGGGGCCAGCCGGGAGGAACTGACGGGCCGGAACCATCGGACGTTGCTTGCGGAGGGCTTCCGCGACGAGGTGGACCTGCTCTTCCGGCAGCTTCTGGCACAGCCCGGAAAACACCCGCAGCCCCGGCAGATTTACGGGGTGCACAGCAACGGAACCGAGTTTTCGGCTGAGGTGGCCGCATCACTGGTCCCGGACCCTGGCTCTGACAGCCACCCCGGCACGCAAACATCCCTCCTGTTGTCCGTCCGCGGCACCATGCACCGGGAGGCAGCCCACGACGACCTGCGCGAGGCGATGTCCCTGCTCACCGCCACCCTGGAGTCCACGGCCGACGGCATTCTGGTCATGAGTACCGAGGGCCGCGTGGCCGGGTACAACGATCAGTTCCTGACCATGTGGAACATCCCGCCGGAACTCCTTGACGGTGACAGCGAGGAACCGGTCATGCGGATTGTCGTCGCTCAGCTGGTTGATCCGATTGCCTTTATGGGCCGGATCAACGAGCTGGAGGATAACCCGGCGGCGGAAAGCCACGACGTGCTCGACTTCAAGGACGGCCGCACGTTCGAGAGGTATTCGCGCCCCCAAAGGGTGGGCGAGAAGATTGTTGGCCGGGTGTGGAGCTTCCGGGACGTGACTCCGCGCCGCAAGGCGCAGGAGCAGGCGCACCAGGCGATGCTCGATCTCGCCGCGCAGGCGGAGAAGCTGCGCACCATGGCATTCCAGGATCCGCTGACGGGGCTTGCCAACAGGGCCGTCTTCAACGACGGGCTGGCGGAGGCGGTCACGGAGCCACGGCTGAAAGCGGTGGACGTCCTCCTGCTGGACCTGGACGATTTCAAGGAAGTCAACGACATCCTGGGGCACCAGGCCGGCGACGAGATGCTGATCGAGGTGGCACGCCGGCTGCGGGGCTGCGTCCCTACCGCGGATGTGGTGGCCAGGCTCGGCGGCGATGAATTCGTGGTGCTGCTGACGGCCTGCCCGGACGCTGATGCGATCGCCGCCTGCATCGTCCGCTGCCTGCACGTGCCCGTGACCATCAACGGCACCGTGCTTCGGCCAAGCCTCAGCCTCGGGCTTGCGTCTTTGGGCCAGGACAACGTGGGGGCCTCAGAGCTGCTGCGGCAGGCGGATATCGCGATGTACGCCGCCAAGGCCGCCGGGAAAAACCGTTTCCTGAGGTTCCACCCGGACATGATGGCGGCACTGGTGCAGCGCACGGACATGGAGAGCGGACTGCAACTGGCCGTGGCGCGGGGCGAAATTTCGGTGGATTTCCAGCCGATCGTCTCGCATCGCATGGGCCAGGTTGTTAAGTTCGAGGCGCTGGCGAGGTGGGACAGGGGCGGTGAGCGCGTGCCGCCGTCGGTATTTATCCCGCTGGCTGAACGCACCGGACTGATCAACGAGATCGGCGCTGAGGTGATGGCCCTTGGCATGGTGCAGCTGGCGTCGTGGCTCAGTGAAGACCCGTCCCGGTCGCTGTCGGTGAACGTCTCGGGCGTCCAGCTGCAGGAACCGAATTTTGCGGACGAGGTCCTCCGCCTCGCCGAAGCCAACAGTGTGGCGCCGTACCAGCTGGTGTTGGAGGTGACCGAAAGCGTATTTTTCGACGCCGACTGCAGCCTGATCAAACAGCTCAGCACCCTGCGGGATGCCGGAGCCCGGGTTGCCTTGGACGATTTCGGCACCGGCTATTCCTCGCTCGGCCGGCTGCAGGACCTGCCGGTGGACACGGTGAAGATCGACAAGACGTTCGTGTCGATGGTGCGCACCGGCGCCGAGCGGCTGCCCATCCTCAGCTCAATGATCAATATGGCCCACAGCCTGGGGCTGACGGTAACCGCTGAAGGTGTGGAGACGGCGGCGCAGGCTGACTACCTGACGGCCCTGGAGTGCGATTCGCTGCAGGGGTATCTGTTCTCGCTGCCGGAGCCCGGTGAGCGGCTGGAGTGCGCCCTGCATCACGCAGAGCAAGCCCTGAACGCGTTGAAGGGGCGGTAGCGTTTCTGCCGATGTCCCGTACGGGAGCTATGCGGCCTGCTTGCGTCCTGGCTGCTTCACGTTCTTTTTTGGTGCGGCAGGTGCGGCCTGCTGTGCCGGAGACGGCGTGCTGACGGGGGCGGCGGCCTGTTCCGGTTCGGGTGCAGGCTCAACGTAGGCCGCTTCCGTTTCCTGGGCTTCTTCATAGGCATCGGCTGCTTGGGCAGCGCGGTTGCGCTGCCAGCGCCGGAACAGGTCGACGGCGGCCCAGGCGCCGGCCAGCGGGGTGAGGACCGCGGCTCCGTAAACGAACAGTATCCAGGTGAGGGTGGTCAGCGGGGGCTGGCTGTTGTGCAGGAGGGACAGCCCGCCCAGGAGGCCCACGGCCCAGAAAAGGACCACTGCGGTGAGCACCGCGGCAGCCGGGAAATACTGGCTGGACACGATTTTTTTCAGGGTTTCCATGCACTTCCTCCTGCCTGGCCGGGGCACGGCAACAGCCGCTCTAGACCAGTATGGCGCTGTCTGGGCGAGAATTCCGGCAACACGCAGGGACTGGTGACGAACCTAACGTCCAGCTGTCCTGCCGGTCAGCTCGACGGCCCCTTCCCTGCCGGTGGCACACCTAATACCGTGGTGGTGTCCGGCGCCCTGAGCCGGCTCTTTTATGGTGTTCGTGCCCAGCCCTGGAGGTCCTTATGCGTAAAGTCACTGCCGGCCTGTTCCACTCCGTGGACGGCATAGTGTCAGATCCCTACAAGTTCCAGTTCGACAGCTTCGATGATGAGCTGGGCGTGGGCCTGACCAAGATGATGGAAACCGTGGACACGGTAGTGCTGGGCCGCGTGAGCTACCAGGAGTGGGCCGCTTACTGGCCGAACGCCTCGGTGGACGAGGACTTCGCCGCCTTCATCAACCCGGTGGAGAAGTTCGTCGTTTCCCGGTCCTTGAAAGATCCGCTCGAATGGCAGAACTCGCAGCTGATGGATGCGCCGCTGGAAGATTTCGTGGGCAAGCTGAAGGAGCGCGACGGCGGCGAGATCGCCGTGTGCGGCAGCATCTCGGTAACCCGGCAGCTGCTGTTCGCCGGGCTGCTTGATTCCCTCACGCTGATGACCCACCCCGTGGTGGCCGGCAGCGGCCGCCGCCTCTTCGAGGACGGCGACCCCACTACCCGGCTCGTCCTGCAGGACCAGTACCGGACCAGCAAGGGCAACGTGGTCAGCGTCTACGGGCGGCTGGGCGAGTAGCGCTAGCCCCCGTTCCGGTCCAGCATCTCGCCGATGATCCGGGCGCCCTCGGGGAAGGCGCCCGGGTTCGTCCCCGAGTAGTTGAGCCGGATGAAAGGACCCGCCGGTTCGGCTGGGAACCACTCGTTGCCGCCCGCGATAATCACCCCAGCGGCTTCACAGTCCCGGGTGAGCCGCTCGAGGTCGGTCCCGTCCGGCAGCCGGACCCACAGGTTCAGCCCGCCCTTGGGAACCTGCACCAGGTGGGCGGCCGGTGCGTGCTCGCGCAGGCTGGTGACCAGCAGGTCGCGGCGCGACTCGAGTTGGTGGCGGAGGCTGCGCAGGTGAGTCTGCCACCCAGGCTGCGTGACGACGTCGAGCGCGGCCGCCTGCAGCAGGCCGCTGACGTACATCGACTCGGCTGCCCGGTCCGCGAGGATGCGCTCCCGCGCCGGGCCACGGGCTATGAGCGCCGCGACGCGGATCGAAGGCGACACGCTCTTGGTCAGCGAGCGCAGGTACACCACGTGGCCCGAGTCGTCACGGGCAGCGACAGGCACGGGGTCCGAGGAGATGCCGAAGTCGTGCGCCCAGTCGTCCTCCACCAAGAACGCACCCTGCGCCCGCACCACATCGAGGACCTGGTCACGCCGCTCTGCCGACCATTGCGCGCCCGTCGGGTTCGCGTAATTGGGCTGGGCATAAAACGCCCGCGCTCCGGACTCCTCAAACGCGCGCGTGAGTTCCGCCGGATCGGGCCCGGCGGGGCCGCTGGGCACCGGAACCACGTGCACGCCCGCCTGCGCCGCAGCGAGGATCGCACCCCAGTACGTTGGCGACTCCAGCAGCAGCGGCTGCCCCCGGCCCACCAGCGCGCTGAAGATGGAGCTCAGACCACTCTGGCTGCCAGGGAGTACGACGACGTCGCTCGGGTTCGGCGGCGTGGTCCCGGCCGGCGTGGACGCACCGAGCTCGTGGGAGAACCACGATTGCAGTTCCGGCAGGCCTGCCGCGGGCGGACGTGACAGCGCGGCTTCCGCGCGGGCGGCGCGGGTCAGGGCGGCCCGCACCAGCCGTTCCGGCAAAAGTTCTCGCGCCGGGTAGCCGGAGTGGAAGGAAATGGCACTAAGGGGCACGTCGCGCATGGTGGACGACGCCGGTGGCAGTGCCGCCAGCGGTGAGCGCAGCGCTGCCGTCTGCCAGCCGTAGTCCGACGGCTTCGCGGTCCTGGCAGCGCGTGTAAAAGTCCCGACGCCGGGCCTGCTCTCGATAAGGCCCTGTGCGGTGAGTGTTTGCAGGGCCTTCTGAACCGTCACCGGACTGGCCTGGTATTCCGCCACGAGGGAGCGGGTGGACGGCAGCTTCGCTCCGGGCGCAGCTGCCGCCATCCAGGTTTTCAGGTGCGCCGCAATCCTCGAACTGCTATCGTTGTTCATGAGAGTCAATAGTAGCGCTACTCCTCCTGGGCGCACAGTGGTACTGGAGCCGCAAACGTCCGGACTATGGCTGGGCCTGGCCGGCGTCGCGGCGTTCTCGTTTACCGTTCCGTTCACGAAGGTGGCCGTGGCCAGCCTGTCCCCGCTGTTCATCGGCTCCGGCCGCGCGGTAGTGGCTGCTGTGCTGGCGGCCTCGGCCCTGGCACTCACCCGGCAGCGGCTCCCCCGCGGCAGGCAATGGGTACGCCTCGCTGTAGTGGCCGCCGGCGTCGTGATTGGCTTTCCGCTACTGACGTCCTTTGCCCTGACCGCCACTCCCGCCAGCCACGGCGCCGTGGTCATCGCCCTTCTTCCGGCCGCTACCGCCACAGCAGCGGTGCTCCGCGGGCGGGAGCGGCCCCCGCTGGCCTTCTGGCTCATCACCAGCGCCGGCGCCCTCGCCGCCCTTGTCTTCGCCTCCGTGCAGTCCGGAGGGTTGGGGCAGGTGCAATGGGCGGATCTGCTGCTGCTCGGCGCCGTAGCGGCAGCCGCCGTGGGCTATGCCGAAGGCGGGCTGCTGGCCCGCGAGCTCGGCGCCTGGCAGACAGTGTCCTGGGCGCTGGTCCTCGCATCCCCGCTGATGCTCGCCCTGACGGCGGTCTCCGTCGCCCAGCAACCGCCGTCCGCCGCCCCGGAGCAGTGGGCCGCCTTCGCGTACCTCGGTGTGGTGAGCATGTTCCTGGGATTCTTCGCCTGGTACCGCGGCCTTGCCATCGGTCCCATCGCCCGGGTCAGCCAAATCCAGCTCATCCAGCCCGTCCTGACCCTCTGCTGGGCGGCGCTCCTGCTGCGCGAGACCCTGACGTGGTCCACCATAGTCGGCGGCCTGGCCGTCATCCTCTGCGCGGGCGCCGCCGTCCGGGTCCGGCTCAAGCCCGCCGCTGCGCCCCCAGCACCGGCGGCTGCCCAATCCGCGCTCCATCCCGCCAACGACCTCCAGCCAGTGAAGGACTAACACCATGTACGTTCCAGCCCACTTCGCGGCCAGCCCCGATGCCGTCCAGGACCTGCTCACCGGCCCGGGCGCAGCAAACCTGGTTACCATGACGTCGCAGGGCCTGCTGGCCACGCTCTTGCCATTTGCCTATGATCCCGACGCCGGTGAACGCGGCGCGCTGCTGGGACACCTGGCGCGGAACAACCCGCAGTGGTCTGAACCCGCCGTCGGCGAAGCGCTGGCGATCATCCAGGGCGCCGACGCTTATGTTTCACCGTCCTGGTACGCGTCGAAGGCCGAGCACGGACGCGTTGTGCCCACCTGGAACTACACTACGGCCCACGTGTACGGGCGGCTGGTAATCCATGACGATCCGGCCTGGCTTTCCCGCCAGGTGCGGCAGCTCACCGGTGTGCACGAGGCCGGATTTGACAATCCTTGGGGCGTGGACGATGCCCCCGAGCGCTACATTGCCGGCCAGCTGCGGGCCATTGTGGGCGTGGAACTGTTGATTACCAGGATCGAGGCGAAGGCCAAGCTGAGCCAGAACCGGCCCGAAGCGGACATCGACGGGGTCGTGGCGGGGTTGACCGCCACGGGGCACCCGGAAGTTGCCGCCGACGTCGAGCGCGCCCGCTGACCGGAATGCGTCACTTCTGGAGGTCCGCCAACTCCCGAATCCCGGAATGACGCGGGTCCCGTGTGCTAGGTGCCTTATAAGTTCCGCATTTCGGTCCTGCCGAAGTCAGGAATTAGTTTGGACCAGCTCTTCGCTCTTCTCCCACAGCCCGCGCGCCAATTCGACGTCGTACGCCTGCGGGTTGGCCTTGGCCATGGCGCGCTTGGTGTAGAAGGCGCCGGAGAACCAGTCCTTGCCCGGCGTGCCGTTGACGAGCCAGAGCAAGGTGTCGGCGCCCTGGTCCGGGGTGAGCATAAACCGGTTGAGCAGCGTCTTGTACGCGTGCCGGAACGGGCTGGTGGACTCTGCTGCGAAGTTGGTGCGGACCACGCCCGGGTGGAACGCCGCCGTCGTGATGCCCTGGCCCCCGTAGCGGCGGTCCAGCTCGGCGGTGAAGAGGATGTTGGCCAGCTTGCCGGTGCCGTAGGCGCGGTTGGTGGAGTAGCTGCGCTCGGCGGTGAGGTCGGAGAGGTCCAGCTTGCCGAAGCCATTGGCGGCGCTGGACGTGTTGATCACCTTGGCGTTGCTGGCGGTGAGCGTATCCATCAGCAAAGTTGTGAGCAGGAACGGCGCCAGGTGGTTGATCTGGAACGTGGATTCGTTGCCGTCCACCGTCAGGGTGCGCTTGCCCAAGATGCCGCCGGCGTTGTTGGCCAGGACGTCGATCCGCGGGTAGTCAGAGTTCAGCTGCGCGGCGAGCGTGCGGACCTGTTCGAGCTCCGAGAAGTCGCTGACGAAGTAGTCCGCGTTGAGCTCCTTGGCAACGGCCCGGGTCTTCTCTTCGGAACGGCCCACGATCACCACCTGCTCCCCTGCCTTCGCCAGCGTCCGCGCGGCTGCTGCGCCAATGCCGTCGCTGGCGCCGGTGATCACGATGGTGCGAGGAGTCAAGGGATGTCCTTTGGTCGGGAAAGGGTTCAGGGCCCGGGTGGAGCGGCCTGCCTTTGGCACAACGACGGCGGAACGCCAGGTGTTCCCTGCCGCACCTGCCTGGGAACCCGGCCCCTGTACCGCCAGCCTCGGCACGGCATATCCTGCACACACAAGCCAAGCCGGGGAGGAACACCATGGAGATGCCAAAAGCGTCGGACGAGGACAAAAAACGCTTCCGGTCACTGATTCCGGACAAGGCAGAGGTCGCCGTCAAGCCAATGTTCGGGAACCTGGGAGCGTTCGTAAACGGCAATATGTTCGCCGGACTGTTCGGGCCTACCATCGGGATCAAGCTGTCCCCGGAGGATCGGGAGGAACTCGAAAGCGGGGAACGGACTGTGCCCTTCGGGCCTCCCGAGCGGCCGATGGGCGGCTACACCGGTTTGCCTGAGATGTGGAACGAGGAAGGCGACGGCGATGACGCGCGGGCGAAAGCCTGGATCCACAAGGCCTTCGAATATGTAGCGACGCTTCCGCCGAAAGAGCCAAAGGAGCCGAAAGTCCCGAAACCCCGCACACCGGGCAAGTAGGAAAAGCTAGTGGGCGGGTTCGAGCGCGAGCTTGAGTCCGAACCCCACGAGGACGGTTCCGGTGATGCTGTCGATGATGCGGATGCTGTGGGCACCCTTGAACCAGCGGGAGGCGTAGCCGGTGCCGAAGATCAGCAGGGTGAACCACGCCATCGTCAGGATGCAGTGGACGCCTGCCAACAGAACTCCCACCAGAAGCGGTGACGCGCTGGCCGGGATGAACTGCGGGATGGTGGCTATGTAGAACACGCCCACCTTGGGGTTGAGCAGGTTGGTTCCGGTCCCGGTCAGCCAGCCCTTAAACAAGTCGTTCCTGCCCGCCGCCGGTACCGGCGCCTCGGCCTGCGTGGTGGCCCCATTGCCCTGCCTCAGGCTCTTCCACAGCAGGGACAGCCCCAGCCACATCATGTAGGCCGCCCCGGCGATGGTCAGGATCCGGTAGGCAAACTCGGAGGCCGCCAGGAGTGCGGACACACCCACCGCCGCAGCAATCCCCCAGATCATGGCTCCGGTACTGATCCCGAGCGCCGTGGCGAAGGCGAAACTGCGCGTCTTGGAAAGGGACGAGCGCAGGACAAGGGCGGTGTCCAGTCCTGGAACCAGCGTCAGAAGCCCGGCAACCAGTGCAAACGAAAAAACAGCCTGAGTCAGAGTCACCGTCCAAGGATAGAAGGTAACGGCGCCGGGGGTTGAGCCTGTCGATACTCCAGAGCCGCGCACCAGCTCCGCGACTGCTTTTGTCATGGAGTTAACCGCTCATTCACATCCCCCTCAGGACCTGTCCAACCTGCCTCCTTACGGTCGAATGCATGAACAACATTTCACGCAGATCACTGATTTCCGCCGGCCTCGGGGCCGGACTGGTCGCCGCCCTGCCGGGTGCCGCCGTGGCCATTTCAACAGCGGACGACGCCGGCCTCCGCACCGACCCCTTCATGCTCGGCATCGCCTCCGGCGAGCCCTGGCCGGACGGCTTCGTCATCTGGACCCGCCTCGCCCTTGACCCCTTGGCCGAGGACGGCCTGGGCGGCATGCCCGCGCGCCAGGTCCCCGTGGCCTGGGAAGTTGCCGAGGACGAGGGCATGCGGACCGTAGTAGCCCGCGGCGTCGAACACGCCCGGATCGAAACCGCCCACTCCGTCCACGTGGAGCTCAAGGGCCTCAAAGCGGGCCGCGAGTACTTCTACCGGTTCCGCAGCGGCCGGCACATGAGCCAGGTGGGCCGCACGCTGACTGCTCCGGCGCTGCATGAGACTCCGGCCGCACTGGCCATGGCCTTCGCCAGCTGCTCGCAGTACGAGCACGGCTACTTCACCGCCTACACCCGCCTGGCCCAGGACCATCCGGACCTGGTGCTGCACCTGGGCGACTACCTCTACGAGTACAAAAAGGACAGCTACGTGATCGGCGGCGGAAACCCGCGCGACCACCAGGGCCCTGAGACCACCACGTTGCAGGGCTACCGGCAGCGGCACGCCCAGTACAAGTCCGACGCCGACCTCCAGGCAGCCCACGCGATCGCGCCGTGGCTGGTGGTGTGGGATGACCACGAGGTGGACAACAACTGGGCGGACGAGGTCCCGGAGAACCGGGACGCGAACCAGCTCAACGACACCGCCGAGCGTTTCCGCCAGCGCCGTGCCGCCGCGTTTCAGGCCTACTACGAGAACATGCCGCTGCGTGGGTCCTCCGTGCCGGCCGGGTTCGACATGAAGATCTACCGCACCATCCAGTGGGGCCAGCTGGCCAACTTCCACATGATGGACACCCGGCAGTACCGCGACGACCAGCTCGCCGGCGACGGCTGGCGGAAAAACGTGGCCGAGCGGCTGTCCGAGGACCGCACCATAACCGGGGCCGAGCAGGAGAAATGGCTGCTGGACGGGTTCAAAAACTCCACCCAGCGCTGGGACGTCCTGGGCCAGCAGGTGTTCTTTGCCGAGCGGGACCGCGCGCAGGCCCTTGAGGTGGACGACGTCTCCATGGACGGGTGGGACGGGTACGCCTCCTCCCGCCGCCGCATCACCCAGGGGTGGGCGGACGCGAAGGTGCGCAACGCCGTCGTCCTCACCGGCGACGTGCACCGCAATTGGGCCAACGACCTGAAGGTCGACTACAAGGACCCCGCTTCCCCGGTGGTCGGTTCGGAGCTGGTGTGCACGTCCATCACGTCCACCGGCAACGGCACCGGTTCCACCACCGATCCCGTCATGGCCTGGAACCCGCACCTGAAGTTCTACAACGATTCGCGCGGCTACGTGAACACGAAGATCACCAAGGACGCGATGACAGCGGACTTCCGGGTGCTGGACCACGTCACGACGCCGGGCTCCCCGGTCAGGACCCTGCGCTCCTTCACCATCCAGGACGGCGTCCCCGGCCTCGTTGGTTGAGCTTGTCGAAACCAAGGGTACGACGACGGCGGGGCCGCCAGCATTTCTGCCGGCCGCCCCGCCGTTGTTGTGTCAGCCGTGGCTGGGTTGGGACCTAGCCCGCCAGCCCGGCGAGCAGGAAGATTACAGCAGCGATGGCAAAACCCATCACACCGATGAGGGTTTCCATTACGGTCCAGGTCTTCAGCGTGGTCTTGACGTCCATGCCGAAGAAGCGGCCCACCAGCCAGAAGCCGGAGTCGTTGACATGGGAGACCACCACGGAGCCCGCGGCCACCGCGATGACCAGCGAGGCGACCTGCATGCCGTTCAGTCCCGCCAGCGCCACGGCCGGGGCGATCAGGCCCGCGGTGGTGGTCAGTGCCACGGTGGCCGAGCCCTGGGCGATGCGGAGGATGGCGGAGATGAGGAACCCGGCCAGGATCAGCGGGATGCCGAGGTTGCCCAGGACGTCGGCGAGTGCGGAGCCGATACCGGAGGTGCGGAGAACCCCGCCGAACATGCCGCCGGCACCGGTGATAAGGATGACGGAGCAAACCGGGCCGAGGGAGGATTCGAGCAGTTTCTCAAGTGCTCCGGCATCCTTGCCGCGCCTGGCGCCCAGAACGAACATGGCCACGATAACGGCGATCAGCAGGGCAACCGGGGTTTCACCGATGGTGCGCAGGATCTGGAACCACTGCTCGTTCTTGACCTCTTCGCTGAGCACGCCGGATGAGGCCATGGTGTTCAGGCCGGTGTTCATGAAGATCAGGACCAGCGGCAGGAGCAGCAGACCAACGATGGTGCGGAAGCGCGGCGGGTGGGCCTCGGCTTCGGCGCTTGCGTGGCCCAGCAGTTCCGGCACGGGCAGGACCAGCTTCTTGCCGGTGTAAAGGCCGTAGAGGTACGACGTGACGTACCAGGTGGGAATTGCGGCGATGAGGCCGGCAATCATGACCAAACCGATGTTGGCGTCAAAGAAGGCCGCGGCGGAGACCGGACCGGGGTGTGGCGGCAGGAAGATGTGCATCACGGAGAACGCACCGGCGGCGGGCAGGCCGTAACGGAGCACTCCCCCGCCCAGGCGGTGGGCCACAGCGAAGACGACGGGCAGCATGACAACGAGTCCGGCGTCGAAGAAGATGGGGAAGCCGAAGATCAGGGAGGCAAGGCCCAAGGCGAACGGGGCGCGCTTTTCACCGAAAACGCCGATGAGGTAGTCGGCCAGCACCTTCGCACCGCCGCTGGTTTCGACGATCCGGCCGAGCATGGCGCCCAGGCCCACCAGCAGCGCCACGGTGCCCAGGGTTGTGCCGAAGCCGTTGATCAGCACGGGCACCACCTGGTTGGCGGGGATGCCGGTGGCGAAGGCCGTTGCGAGGCTGATGACGATCAGGGCCAGCAGCGCGTGCATCCGAAGCTTGATGATCAGGAACAGCAGGGCGAGGATCGCTGCCGCAGCGATGAGCAGCAGGGGGCCTGCGCCCAACGTTTGGGTCCATCCTTCGATGACCATGGTTCTCCTTTGAAGCGGAATCTATTGGGGAATTGAGGAGCCGAAAGGCTCTAGGAAGTGGGGTCTTCGGAAAGCTTGAGCGAGGCGATGATGGTGGTGACCAGCTCTTCCGGGGACTTGGAGATGTCCAGGCGGAGGCTTCCGGCAGCCAGTTCGTCGTCACTCAGTGGTTCCAGCGTTGCCAGCTGGCTGGGAAGGAGCGTGGGCGGCATGAAGTGGCCCTCACGGCCCTGCATGCGCCGGCCGATCAAGTCCGCTTCGCCGTGGAGGTGAAGGAACAGGACCCGGCCCTCGGCCTGGGAGAGCAACTGCCGGTAGCCCTGCTTGAGGGCTGAGCACGTGAGAACCGTGCTTTGGCCGGCCTGCGCCTTGGCGCTCATCCAGTTCTGGATTTCCTGCAGCCAAGGCCAGCGGTCCTCGTCCTGGAGCGGAATGCCCTGGGACATCTTCTGGATGTTGGACTGCGGGTGGAATTCGTCCGCTTCGGCGCACGCCCAGCCAAGCTGCTGGGAGAGGGCTGCCGCGATGGTGGACTTGCCGGAACCGGCAACGCCCATTACCACCAGGTGCGTGGCTGGATACTGCATGTACTACCTCCGAAGAAGACGCCGTTGGCTTAGGAAAGCTGGTCGCGACGTCCCTTGGGGAGTGCGCCGAAAAATAAGGTATCACCATTTGGGCGCATAGATACTATCTTTTCGTGTCACAAGTCATACCTTTGCGCTGTTTATCGATAAGCTGGCAGTGCGCGCAGGCGCAGGGAAGGCAGGAAAGATGTCGACGGCGACACACCAGGACTCGGACAACAGGCACGACGGCGGGGCCTCCCCCGGGATGCAGGGACGCGTTGTGGAGGCGGTGGGCGTTGCCATCGCTTCCGGGGACCTGCCGCCTGGAAGCCGCCTTACGCTGGAGGGGCTGCAGCAGGAGTACGGCATCTCCCGCACGGTGGCGCGGGACACCATGAAGGTCCTGGAATCAATGAATTTGGTCTACTCGCGCAGGCGGGTGGGCATCGTGGTGCAGGAGCGCCGGCTCTGGAACGTCTTCGATCCCAAGCTGGTGCGCTGGCGGCTCGCCTCGGACCGGCGCGAGATCCAGTACAGCAGCCTCACGGAGCTGCGCATCGCCGTCGAACCTATTGCTGCGGCCGGCGCCGCCCGCCGCGCCAGTGCCGCCGAACGGGCAAAGCTCACGTCCCTCGCCGCCGACCTTCGGCGCCGGGGCGAGGCCGGCGAGCTGGAGGCGTTCCTGGCGGCGGATATCGAGTTCCACTGCCTGCTGCTGCAGAGCTGCGGCAATGAGATGTTCTTTGCGCTTGAGGGCATGGTGGCAGAAGTGCTGACCAGCCGCACCAAGCAGGGGCTAATGCCGTTCAAGCCGCGCAACGAAGCGTTGCAGGCGCACGAGGATGTTGCCGCTGCTGTGGCCGGCGGGGATGCCGTGGCTGCTGAGGCTGCCATGCACCACATCCTCGACGAGGTGCGGAACGCGATGGGGCTTCACTAGGACGTCCAGGAAGAAACTTCACGCCGCCGCCGGACTGCAGCCTTCGTAGCACAGCGGGGTTAAACAGAGCAGGACCGGTCAAATTTGACCGGTCCTGCTCTAAAACTTTGAAACCCTAAGGCCCCAGTTTCTCTAAAGAATTAGAGGGACTGGATGTTTACGGCCTGAGGACCCTTGGGGCCCTGCTCGGTTTCGAAGGAGACCTTCTGGTTCTCTTCGAGTGAGCGGAAGCCGGAGGAAGCGATCGCAGAGTAGTGTGCGAAAACGTCCTGTGAGGAGTCATCGGGGGAAATGAAGCCGAAGCCCTTTTCAGCGTTAAACCATTTGACGGTACCAGTAGCCATTATTTTTGTCCTTCGTGAAGGTGGAGGAAAAGTCCCGACTTTCGGGTCCTCCGGTGTGGGGTGTTCAAAACCGCTACTTCAGAAGAACGCGGACTTTCGACCGCGCGTACTGCCTGAACTACCAACTGCATAAACACAACAACAGGATCAACACTACAGCAGATTCCGGACACCAATGACCACACGCTGCCCGACGCGTTCCTTGCCAACCGCACTTAGGCTTAATCGCCGGCCTCCACGCTCTCCCAAAAGGCGCTTACCCGGGCGTTCCACTGCTCGGGGACTTCTTGGAAGGGTTGGTGGCCCTCGCCCTCGAGGACTTCGAATAATGCGCCGGGGATCCGTTCTGCCACTTCGCGGCAAAGTTCGGGTCGGCTGGTCATGTCAATCCCACCGGCGAGGACAAGCGTCGGCACGTTCAGTTGAGGGAGGCGCTCCGACGTATCGTGGCCCATCATGGCGTCGAGGAACGCCTCGACGTCCTCAGTCTTTTGCTTATAGGGAAATGCCAGCACTTCTTCCATAATTTGATCCACGGTTCCATCGTTGTGGGACCGCGGCGTGTAGATACTGAGGAACAGGCCCTCAAGGAATGTGCGTTCAGACGGCGCGGCACGCACTAAGGTCCTCATGAACAGCGCCCACGCGCGAAGGTACGGATCCGCGGCTGCCCACGTGCTCTGCAGGACCAGGCTTCGAACCATTCCCGGATGTCGCAGTGCAAGTTCCTGAGCGATGATGCTTCCACCGGAGAATCCGGCCACATGGGCGGAGCGGATGTTGAGCTCCCGAAGTACTTGCGCGGCGTCATCCGCCATCATTTCGACCGACAGCGGCCCATCTGGCTTCGCGGTCCGGCCCGCTCCGCGGTTGTCGAATGCAGTAAGACAATAGCGATCGGCAAGCCCGTCCAACTGGAACTGCCACGACTCAACCGTGTCGCCGAGCCCGCCGATCAGCAGGACATCCGGCCCTTCGCCCACCTGCTCCGTCCAGATTGCCAGGCCATCAGCCTGCAAGTGCTTTCCCATGGCACGACCCTTCGCTAGTCCGCCCGATGTTTGTACTGCCGCTGGCTACAGCAGGGATGCTGCCCCCTGGATTTCCATCGTCCGCGGCCAAGCCCGTCAGCACAATGGCGGTCTTCTGAAGTCCCGAATTGCTACACTTGCTACGGAGGTAATCATGGCAACCATCCCGCATCGCGAGCTTCGCAATCAAAGCAGCAAGATCCTGGAGCGCGTAAAGAACGGCGAAACGATCGATGTCACCAACAACGGCGAAATTACGGCGACACTGATTCCACCTTCAGCGTCCCCTTTTGAACGTCTCCTACTGGCGGGTCAGGTGCGCCCGGCGCGCACGGCTCCCGTGGACTTCCGCACCCTCGCCCGGGTTTCTTCCGCAGCGAGCACGGCAGAAATTCTGGACGATCTTCGAGGGGATCGGTGATCATCTATGCGGACACCTCCGCCGTCCTGAAACTGGTGGTGGCAGAAAAAGACTCGGCGAGCGCGGCGAAGTACTTCTCAACGGCCTCGGCCCGGGGAGACAATCTGGTTGCTTCAATGCTCCTTTACACCGAGCTGCACTGTGCAGGGCACCGGCGCGGAATCCCTGGCGATCTGGTGAATGAGGTCCTGGGCGGATTCAACCTTATGGACGTGTCGAGATCGGACTTCATGTACGCGGCGGCGATGCCGGGCGGGCTGCGCAGTGCTGACGCCATCCATTTGGCCGCGGCCATCCGGGTACAGGCCGACGTCCTGGTCGCCTACAACGCCGAGCTCCTCACTGCAGCTGTTGAGGCTGGCCTGAGCGTGGAGTCGCCAGCTTCCGGCGCCGGATCGTAGTGCGGCGGACACCCTCTCTGCTCCTCGAAATTTGTCGGAGGCGGCGTGTAGCTTAGGCCTAACCCGTCATCCGCACGCCCTGCTCTCCGTCCCGAGGACGCCATGGACTACTACGCAATCAACAATGACTGGGCTGCCCCCCTGGAAAAGGCCTGGCTGCGCAAGTACTACGTACCCGGCCAAGACGAGCCCTACGACCTCACCCCCGCAGCCGAGGACGTGGTCCGTTGGGTGGACAACCTGCGCGGGAGGGATTTTGTCGCCACCCAGTCCCGGCTGGCCAGCATCTTCGCCGTCCTGAAGGCCTTGGTCCAGCAGTCCGAAACTGATCCAGAGGTCAGGCTGGCCGAGCTGCAGCGGCAGCGGGACGGCATCAACGCCGAGATGGAGCGGATGCCTGCCGGCACTTTGATGAGGTGGGCGCCGGTGCTGCCGATACTCGGACCCTCACTGAGGCCATGCTGGCGCAGAACGCCCGCCGCCGCAAGGTGGTCGCGGAACTTCACCATGATCTGGCCCGCCACGTGTGACGGCTCCGCGGCGGGGTTGCCCGAGCCTGCAAAGGCAATTCCGCTGAGCACTATAAAAGCCGCCGCTAAACCCGCCATAAATGCCTTTTTCATAGGGGGTGTATTGCTCCGGTCATCACCGGCTGGAAAGTGCCCGCGGATAAATCTTTGGGCGGATACCCATCCACAGTGCGGTACAAGCCGAATAGCTTGCATAACCCTTTGGGCTTGCTGGCAAAACGAGCTTGTTCATAAACCCATATCGCATTCAGGAGATCACCTTGGCAACACACACGAGCACCGGAATGGCAACGCGCACCAACGTCCAGAAGGCATCGATGGCTGTCGGTGCCGTCTTCCTGCTGGTCGGCATCCTTGGCTTTGTTCCGGGGATCACGGGCAACTACGACCAGCTGCACCTCGCCGGCCATCACTCCGAGGCCATGCTGCTGGGCATCTTCCAGGTGTCTGCCCTGCACAACGTCGTTCACTTGCTCTTCGGCGTGGCCGGCATTGTCCTGGCCAAGACCGCGTCCGGAGCCCGTTCCTTCCTCCTGTACGGCGGCATCATCTACCTGGTCCTCTTCATCTACGGCCTGGTGATCCCTCAGGACACCGCCGGCAACTTCGTGCCAGTGAACGGCGCTGACAACATCCTGCACCTGCTGCTCGGCGTCGGCATGGTGGCACTCGCGCTGATCCTCACCAAGGGCCACGCCAAGGCACGCGCCTAAAACAGTCACCGGGCTCAGCCCGCAGCGCCAAATGCACAATGGCCCCGGGGGGGGGGGGCGGGGGAGGGCGGGGGGAGATGTGGTTTGGCGTTGTGCTTTTTTTTCTTTCTCCCCCACTCCACCCCTCACCG
>NZ_JBWZCM010000018.1:0-69976 GCF_059383655.1 Pseudarthrobacter sp. Hb11 | reverse complement strand
GACAACGAAACCGACCACCTCCAACCCTGGCAGCACGGCGGAACCACCGGAATCAGCAACCTGGCACAACTCTGCCCAAAACATCACCGCCTCAAACACAACAGCCGCTGGACACCCACCCCAGCCACCCACAACGAACCACCCGGCTGGACCTCACCCACCGGCCGCCACTACAAAAGCGAACACCACAACTGGGAACCACCAACCTGGCCACCCGGCCTCCTGCCCGCCACGGAACGCAGTTCCATTGAAGAGGTCTTCGTGGAGTACTTATCCGGCTGAGGCGCTCTTTCGCGCCCAGAAGCTTTGGACGATCGCTTTCTGGACCCTCTAGCTTCTCCCCCAAGGAGGACTTCGCCGCTAGCGACTCGTGCTGGGAGGACTTTTACGCGCAGCCGTATGCCCTGCCGCCCGAACCGGTGAGGAACTGGGACTTGATCCCGGCTTGAATGACGTAGAACGTCAGCTTCTGCTGACCAAGGAGGTGATAAAAGGGGCCGCGCGCCGTTCGTTGACTAGCTCCGGTGGTGCTCGATCAGCCAACCGGCCATCTGCTGAGCCCGCTTGGCCGCGAGCATGTCACCCTCGGTGGCAGAGATGATGGACCCCTTCATCAGGATGTGCCAGGACCGGGCGAACTCTTCCCGCCGCTGGAGCCCGGCTTCTTCAGCAAGGGCCTGCACATGTCCGCGGATCCTGGCGAGGTAGTCGATGCTGGCCTGGCCCAGCGGATGGGCCGGCCCCATCTCCAGCAGGACATTGATGAAGGAACAGGCTTCGAAATCCTCCCGCAGGAACCAGTCTCCGAAGACGTCAAAGATGGCCAGCAACTGCTCGATGGGCGTTTCCCCTCGGCGGCGGGCTTCGGAGACGATGGTGTCGACTGTCCACTGCTTGTCCCGCTGTTCGAGGAAGGCAAGGACCAAGGAGTCCTTGGACGGGAAGTGTCGGTAGAAGGTCGCCTTGGCTACCCCGGACCGTTCAATCAGCTCGTTGACGCCCACGTCACGCACGCCCCGCTGGGAGAAAAGTTCATAGGCAACGGCCATAATCCTGGAAACGGACTTCGCGGTGGCGCTCTCCGGGGCGGGAGCTTCGGCGACCATGGGTGAAGGAGCCGCCGCAGAAAGCGTGGCTGAAGGTTCGAGGTCTACCGCAGCCTGTGGGAATTCCGCTTCTGACTTCATGGCATTCCCAGTTTACCGCGGCAAGGTAAAGACAGACCGGTCTGCCCGCTGTACTGTTTCTTCTATCGCAGTGTCTACGACGCCGCGGAGGTCGTTCAAGGGCCCCTTCGGACTGGTGCAAGGAGGCCCCAATGTCAGCAAAGCGGATGTTCCAAAGCGTGCCCTCGGACCCGGATCCATGGATGTACAGCGATACGCCGCCCGAAATTCGTCAGCTCGCCCTCGAGTCGCTTCGGTGGCAGGCCCAGGAGATCATCGACGAAGTGCTCTGCAGGGAGGAACCGGCCGAGGAGCTGGTCAGGGCGAGGCTGCGCCGCTGCGTCGCCAGGAATCCAGGCAGGCCGGAGCGGGCGCTTCTCGAACAGCTGACATTCAACCGGGAACGGCCAGGCATCTAGGTTCAGGCTTCCGGGCTTCGACGAGCAGCTACGAGCTCAGGGGCATGTTGTCGATCAGCCGGACCGGCCCCACCTTGGCAGCTATTATCGCCAAGGCTTCACCGCGGAACGGTGTCTCGCGGCAGTTCTCGGCGAGCGGATCCAGGGTGTCCGGGTCCACCACGTCAAAATAGTCCAACGCTACCAGCGGCTGGGACTCCACCATCGCCTGCGCCGACTCCAGATCCAGGGGTTGGCGGGATTTTGCCCGCTCCTCGAGCAGACGCAGCGAACGGGACAGCACCAGCGCGGCTTCCCGCTCTTCCTGATTTAGGAAGCGGTTGCGGCTGGAGAGCGCGAGCCCGTCAACCGCCCGGACGGTGGGCACCGCGACTATCTCCACCGGGAAGTTGAGGTCGGCCACCATCCGCCGCACCAGCGCCAACTGCTGGGCGTCCTTCTGGCCGAAGTAGGCGCGGTAGGCAGGCAAACCACCCTGGTCCCTGTCTGAAGCCGGCAGCCCCGCCCCCGGAATTCCGTAGTGCAGCAGCTTTGCCACTACCGTCAGGGCGCCGTCGAAGTGGCCGGGACGCGAAGCGCCCTCCCACTTTTCACCGAGCATCCCGGACGTGACCCGCACCAGCGGCTCCCCGCCCGGGTACACCTCGTCCACCGACGGGGCAAAGACAAGGTCCACGCCCTGTTCTTCCAGCAGGGCAGCATCGGCGTCCAGCGTCCGCGGGTAGCGGTCCAGGTCCGTAGCGTCGCCGAACTGCAGCGGGTTAACGAAGATGGTCGCCACCACAACGTCATTCTGTTCGACGGCGGTGCGGGCCAGGGCGGCATGCCCCTCGTGCAGAGCCCCCATGGTGGGGACTAGGCCCTGGGAAGTGCCGCCCTTCGACGCAAGGAGCCGTGCACTTTCAGTGTGCAGGTCGGCAACAGTAGTAACGATTTTGATGGGCATCTTCAGTCTTCCTCCGGTTCCAGGGCCTTGCGCAGCTCCCCCACCTGGTTCGGCTTCAGCAGCCCGCGGCCCTCGGCGCGCAAGGCTGTGGCGCGCGCCATCGCCAGGTAGGCCGCCAGCACATCGCCGTGACCGCCGCCGTCGAACTCCCGCAGTGCCTCCGCGTGGGCTTTCACCGTTCCGGTGTCGCCGCGGGCCACGGGCCCGGTAAGGGCGGACTCCCCGGAGGCCAGCGCGTTCTCGAGCGTTGCCCGCAACAGCGGGCCCAGCATGCGTTCGGGTGCCTCCACTCCAACCTCGCGGAGCAGCTGGGAGGCCTGCGCCACAAGGGTGACGAGGTGGTTGGAGCCATGCGCCAGGGCTGCGTGGTACAGCGTCCTGTCCGCCTCGGCAATGGCCACGGGCTCGGCCCCCATCTCCACCACCAGTGCCTGCGCGATCGGCAGCATGGCCGCATCCGCGGTGACACCAAAAGTGCAATCCAGCAGTCGGGTCAGGTCAAGGCTCATCCCGGTGAAGGTCATCGCCGGGTGCATGGCCAGCGGAACCGCGCCGGCGGCACGCACCGGGTGCAGCACCCCCACACCAAAGCGACCGGACGTGTGGGCCACCAGTTGGCCCGGCTGCCAGGCGCCCAATTTCGCGAGGCCGTCCACCAGGCCCGGCAGGGCGTCGTCGGGCACTGCCAGCAGCACCAGCTCCGAGCGCTCCACGATCTCCTGGACTTCCAGGATGGGCACGCCGGGGAGCAGTGTCTCGGCACGTTCACGGCTCGCTTCGGAAACGGCTGAGACTCCGACTACGGCGTGCTCGGCTGCGCGAAGTGCTGCGCCGAGCACGGCACCCACCTTTCCGGCGCCGATGATTCCGACGCCGAGGCGTCCGGGTTTAGCCATGCTGCTGGCCTTCCTGCGTGGGGGCTGGGGCGGGGGCCGGGCTTTCGGCGGGCTCAACCAGCGGAGTGGGGGCCGGGGCGGGGGCCGGGCTTTCGGCGAGCATCAGCTCCGGGGCGCCTGGCGCCACCTGGGCCAGCCACTGTTCGGTGGTCTGCCGCTTCCGCGCCAGCCGGGCGCGGGCGGATTGTGCGTCAAAAAGCGCCAGCGACTGCTCCACACCTGCCTGCCGAAGGCGCGGCACCACGGGTCCGGCAGTGGTGTGCAGTACCAGGTCAGCCACCTCGAACCGGCGCGCCAGCGGGCCCTGGTGCAACGCCATGGACTGGGTCCGCTGATGCGGCACCACCACGAGCTCGCGCCACCAGCGGCCGGAGCGGATCAGCAGGGCGGTGCCTGTGGCGGCGAATCCATTCCGCCGCCATCCCAGCGGTGCCAGGAGGCGGGCCCTGCGCGGCGTGGTGACGAATCCGCCGTCGGAATCCAGTCCGTGGAGCCCGGCACCGAACACTACCGCGGGCTGCTGCGTGCCGGGGTCCGGTAGCACCAGCGCAAGGATCGACATCACATCCTCGAGCCTGCCCACCGGCAGGAGCGTGGTCCGGCCCGAGCCCTCGCCGGCGCTTTCAATGATGCCGTAGCCCGCCACGTTTACCTGGATCCGGTACCAGCCAAGCACCCGCCAGAGCGGCGGCTGGATAACTTTCAAAGCTTGGATCCGTCCGGGCGGAAGTGTCTGGGCCTGGGTATCCAGGAGACCGTAACGCAGCCGAATGCCATCGGGCGAGATGGCTGCGGTGAAGTTGTAGCCCTTGTTGAAAAGCCCCCAGTAGCTTGCTGCCAGGCCGAGGGCAGCCGGGATCAGGTAGAAGTAGAACGCTGTATTGCCCGTGACGGAGGACAGAATGACGGACGCCGCGGCGCCCAGCGCCACAATGACGCTCTGCTCGCTGAGCAGCAGGGAACCGACAAGGCGCGACGGCGGCACGGACAGTACCGGAAACTCCGGCGCCTCGGGTGCCTGCTCTTCCGGGCGGCTAGGATCCAGGGTAACCCCGGCTGCCCGGGCCAGGATGGTCGCCCGGAGCTGGCGGGCGTCGTCCATCTTCAGGTAGGCCAGCCGGACGGCGGACTCCCCCGCGTCGGCCACCTCGAACTTGAGCTCTGCCAAACCGAAGATCCGGGCCAGCAGGGGCTGCACGATGTCGATGGCCTGGACGCGGTCCAGCCGCGCCTGGCGCTGCTGCCGGAAGATGAAGCCGGTGTTGACCCGGACGTAGCCACCAGACACCTGGTACTTGGTGAAATACCAGGTGAGGATGAATCCAAGCACCGCGATGAGCAGCATCACTGCGCCCCCGGCCAGAAGGAACGGTGCCCGGCCGGCGAATTCATCTTCGACGATGGGCCGGCCCTGCAGCGCGCGCTCAAAGAAATCCCGGCCGAGGAAAAAGCCGATGGCGGCAAGGGCCACCCAGCCACGCACGAAGGGAGAGGCGGGGTGCACCCGCAGCCATTCGCCGTCGGCCGCGGTGCCTGGCAACGCGTTCGGCACGGCGTTTGGCACGGCGTTCCCGGAGGCAGGGGCAGTGGCAGGGCCCCCAAGTTCCGGACGCGGCCCCTCCCCCGTCACAGTCCTGCCAGCCTGGCTTCGCCCCGGGCAGCCAGCTGCTCGCGCAGCCGCGCGCCCTCGGCCGCCGGCAGCCCGGGGATCTGGGCGTTGGTACCGGGTGAGGCCGTGTGCAGCTTCAGGGTACAGAGGCCCAGCCCGCGTTCCACGGGCCCTACTCCGATGTCCACGTACTGCATCCGGCCGTAGGGGACGGCCATGGTGCGCTGGAAGAAGATGCCGGTCCTGACCAGCAGGTCGTCGTCCCGTTCGGCGTACCCGATGGCGCGCACCTGGCGCGGGATCAGCACCAGCCGCCAGATGGCGAGGACGAACGCCACGGATGGGACGGTCACGGCCAGCCACAGCGGCGGCCAGGCCCACACGTCCAGGAGGACAAACAGCAGGGGCAGGGACAGGAGGAGGACGGTGATGAGGTTCCCCAGCGTCCACTGCACCAGCCGGACAGTGACGTATTTGGGTGACACGCGCTGCCAGACGATTCCCGGCGGGTCAATCGCCTCGGTATGCATATTCGCCTTCCCCTGCGGCTTCGCCGCGTACCGCGCGGCCCGGTTTTCCGTCTGCTCCGTTGGTGTCGCCGTCCTCCGGCGGGATCTTGCAGAACCGTTCAACCAACAGGCCCACCACGATCATCACCAGTCCGCCACCGGTCATCGCCAACGCGAGCCAGGTGATGCCCTGGTTGCTGCGCAGGCTCCAGATCCGCAGCTGGTCCAGGAAGATCCCCACATGCCAGCCGAGCAGGACTGTCCCGGCGTAGGCGCAGGCCTGGGCCAGTACCAGGGTGCGGGCTGCGAGGAGCGGATCGAGCACCTTTTTCTTTTGGGTGCTGTTCGGCTTGTTGCTGTTGCGCCACCGCAGGACCCTGATGCCAAGGATCAGGGTAATGGCAACAATGACGCCCATGGTGGCCAGCGCCGTAAGCGGCAGGACGGGCGTGGCCATACTGTAACGGCTGGTCACCACGGTGGCAGACCAGCCCGTCACGGCCAGGATGAAGCCGATGAGCAGGAGGCGCAGCGGATTGATGGGTTTCATCGCTCCTCCACCGCCCCAGCGGTAGGCAGCCCGTCAAAGTCGCCGAAGCCGTCGAACGGGGCGAGGTCGCCAAAATCCTCCGCCCGTGCGGCCAAAGTGCTGATGCGTTCGCCGTCCAGGGTGGCAGCCGGCTCGATGAGCGACCACGGGTAGAGGACGAAGGCACGGGTGGCGGCGCGGGGATGCGGCAGTGTGAGGACCGGATCATCGCTGTGGACGTCGCCGTAGGTGATGATATCAACGTCGAGGGTGCGCGGCCCCCAGCGCACCTCCCGCACGCGGTGGTGCTTGTTTTCCACGGACTGGCAATGTTCCAGCAGCTCGTGCGGGGTGAGGTTGGTTTCCACGGTGATGACCATGTTCAGGAAGTCCGGCTGGCCGGGCGGCCCGCCGACGGCCTTGGTCTGGACGATGGGCGACACAGCGAGGAGGCGGATCTCCGGCGGGTCAACGAGGTCCGCAACCGCCTCGGTCAGTGTCTCGTTGCGTTCCCCCAGGTTGCTGCCCAGGGCCAACACCACCTTGGAATAACCCGAGTTCATAGTTTTTCCCCCTGGACTGGTCTCTCCCCGTTGTTCCGGGCACGGTGGACGCTGACGGCCACGTCGCCGAAGGGCACCTCGATGGGTGCTTCGGGTTTGTGCACTGTGACGTCCACGGCCTGGAGCCGGAATTCGCTGAGCAGGCTGTCCGCGATCCGGACGGCCAGCGCCTCGATCAGGTTCAGCGGCTCCCCCGAAATCCATTCGGTAATACGCTGAGCCACCTCGCCGTAGTGCGCGGTGTCCCGGACGTCATCGGATTCCGCAGCCTTGGCGAAGTCCAGATAAAGCACCGCGTCCACAACAAAAGGCTGGCCCTCACGCCGTTCAAAATCAAAGACGCCGTGATGGCCGACGGCGGTGACGCCGGTCAGCGTAATCCTGTCCATGGCTGGGCCTACTGGCTGGTTCTTGGGGCGGCCATGCGCGCGGCGACCTTGACGGCGTCGAGGCTGGAACCGACGTCGTGCACGCGTACGGCCCAGGCGCCGCGGGACGCGCAAATGGCAGTGATCGCAGCGGTGGCCGCGTCCCGCTCCTGGGGAGCAGCGGACTTTCCGGCCACCGTCAGCAGGGTGCCGAGGAACCGCTTGCGGGAGGCGCCGACGAGGATCCGGTGGCCCAGGGTTTCCAGCTGGTCCAGGTTCTGCAGGAGATCCCAGTTCTGGGCATCATTCTTGGCGAACCCCAGGCCCGGATCGATGATGATCTGTTCCTGGCTGACACCTGCGGCGTAAAGCTTGTCCCGCACTCCGGCCAGTTCTGCCACTACCTCGCCGGCAACGTCCTTGTACTCCGCCAGGGAGTTCATGGTTCGGGCGTCGCCCCGGCGGTGCGTGAGGATGTAGGGGGCTTTGGAGGACGCCACGAGTTCGGCCATTTCCGGTTCCATGGTGAGGCCGGAGACGTCGTTGATGATGGCGGCGCCGGCGCCCAGGGCTGCAGCAGCTGTTGAGGCGTGGATGGTGTCGATGCTGACCAGGGCGCCGGCTTTCACCAAGGCCTCGATGACGGGGATCACGCGCTGCTGCTCTTCTTCGGGACTGACGGCCTCAGCACCGGGACGGGTGGATTCTCCGCCGACGTCGATGATGTCCGCGCCCGCGTAGAACATCCGCAAGCCTGCGGCGATGGCCGTGTCCGCCGTCGCGTGCTGGCCGCCGTCGCTGAAGGAGTCCGGGGTGACGTTGACGATGCCCATCACCAGGGTGCGGCCGGTGGGCAGGTCTTCGAACCGTGCCGCCGGGCGCGGTTTGCGCAGGACAGGCAGCGGAGAGGTTGCGGGGCCGGTTCCCGGCGCTGCAGCTAGTGAATCCATGGTCTGATCATTACCTTCCGAGGATGAGGCTCATGGCTTCGGCACGGGTGGCCGGGTCATGAAGCTGCCCGCGGACCGCACTGGTGACGGTCTTTGCTCCGGGCTTGCGGATACCGCGCATGGACATGCACATGTGTTCGCATTCAATTACGACGATCGCCCCACGGGGTTTGAGGTGGGTGACCATCGCTTCGACGATTTCCGTGGTGAGACGCTCCTGCACCTGCGGGCGGCGGGCGTAGATATCCACGAGCCGGGCCAGCTTGCTGAGCCCGGTGACCTTGCCG
Source organism: Pseudarthrobacter sp. Hb11 (assembly GCF_059383655.1). NCBI lineage: Bacteria > Bacillati > Actinomycetota > Actinomycetes > Micrococcales > Micrococcaceae > Pseudarthrobacter > Pseudarthrobacter sp. Hb11. The sequence goes on along the minus strand of NZ_JBWZCM010000018.1, from coordinate 61,734 downwards.
TCATGGGAGGGGATGTAGCCCACGTGAGCCACCCCGTGGAACGGCACCAGGTGGTGCTCGCAGGTGGAGTAGAAGGGAATGTCCTTGACCAGGACCAGTTCCTCATGGTCCAGGTCGAAGGTAGTGGACAGGACGTCGGCGGGGTCGTGGTGCAGCCCGGCAAACACCTCGGCGTAGGCTTTAGCCACCCGCTTTGGGGTGTCCACGAGGCCGCCGCGGTCCGGATCTTCTCCGATGGCCAGGAGAATCTCACGGACGGCAGCCTCGATCCGGGGCCGGTCCACCTTCAGGTGTTTGGAGTGGTGGGCGCCGTCCTCCGCCGGGTGTCCGGCGGAGGCGGGTACGTCGTCATCGTCGAAGTGGGTCACGTAAGAAGCTTAGCCGCGAAGGGTGTCAGGCCCCGAGTCGGGGATCCCTCCCTGGAACGGGGCGTCTTCCGGAACTCCCTGCGGATGCGGCGGCTGGGCGTCCAGCGGCTCATCCAGCCTGGCCTGCTTGGCTTCCTCCTGGGCCTCGCGCTCCGCCTTTTCCAGGCGGGATTCCACGGGGCCGGCCTTTTGGACCGGACGGGTTTCCTTGGAGAGCCACACCTCGCGGAAGTCGCGCTTGCGGATGTCGCGGAAGATGTCGGCGATCTCGACCTGGTTCAGCGTTTCGCGTTCCAGCAGCTCGAGGGCCAGCCGGTCCAGGACTTCCCGGTTCTCGGTGAGGATGGCGTAAGCCTCGTCATGGGCCTGGTCGATCAGCCGGCGAACTTCTTCATCCACCACGTAGGCGATCTGGTCCGAGTAGTTGCGCTCGTGCCCGGCATCACGGCCCAGGAACGGCTCGCCGCCGCCCTGACCCAGCCGGACCGCGCCGACGCGTTCGCTCATGCCGTATTCGGTAACCATCTTGCGGGCGGTGCCGGTGGCCTTCTCAATGTCGTTGGAGGCGCCGGTGGAGGGATCGTGGAAGACGATTTCCTCGGCGACGCGGCCGCCCATGGCATAGGCCATCTGGTCCAGCAGCTCGTTGCGGGTCACGGAGTACTTGTCGTTTTCCGGGACCACCATGGTGTAGCCGAGTGCCCGGCCGCGGGGAAGGATGGTGATCTTGGTGACGGGAGCGGAGTTCCGGAGCGCGGCCGCAACGAGGGCGTGGCCGCCTTCGTGGTACGCGGTGATCTTGCGCTCGTGTTCCTTCATCACGCGGCTGCGCTTCTGCGGGCCGGCCATTACACGGTCGATTGCCTCGTCCAGGGCACGGTCATCGATCAGGTTCGCGTTGGAGCGGGCGGTAAGGAGTGCGGCCTCGTTAAGGACGTTCGCCAGGTCGGCGCCGGTGTAACCGGGGGTCTTCTTGGCGACGGCTTTGAGGTCCACGCCGGGCGCCATGGGCTTGCCCTTGGCATGGACCTGCAGGATCTGGTCGCGGCCGATCAGGTCAGGCGCGTCAACACCGATCTGCCGGTCGAAGCGGCCCGGCCGCAGCAGTGCGGGGTCCAGCACGTCCGGACGGTTGGTGGCGGCGATCAGGATGACGTTGGTCTTGACGTCGAAGCCGTCCATCTCCACCAGCAGCTGGTTGAGGGTCTGCTCACGTTCGTCGTTGCCGCCGCCGATGCCGGCACCGCGGTGGCGGCCGACGGCGTCGATTTCGTCCACGAAGATGATGGCCGGCGAGTTTGCCTTGGCCTGTTCGAAAAGGTCGCGGACACGCGAAGCGCCTACGCCGACGAACATTTCCACGAAGTCCGAGCCGGAAATGGAGAAGAAGGGAACGCCTGCCTCGCCTGCGACGGCGCGGGCCAGGAGGGTCTTACCGGTGCCTGGCGGGCCGTAGAGCAGCACGCCCTTGGGAATCTTGGCGCCAACGGCCTGGAACTTGGCGGGTTCCTGCAGGAACTCCTTGATTTCCTGCAGTTCCTCCACGGCCTCATCGGAACCGGCAACATCAGCGAATGTCACCTGCGGCATGTCTTTGCTGACCATCTTGGCCTTGGACTTGCCGAACTGCATGATCTTGGAGCCGCCGCCCTGCATGCGGGTCATGAGGAACCAGAAGAGTGCACCCAGGAGGATAACCGGGATCAGGAGGGAGAGCAGGCCGGAGAACCAGTTGCTTTCGATCGGCTGGTCGGTGTAGCCGCCGGTGGGAGCGGAAGCGGTGACGGCCCGGACAACGTCCTGGGCACGTGCGTCAACAAAGAAGAACTGGACGCTCTTGCCCTTGTCCTGCCCGTCCTGCTGGTAGTTTTCCTTCAGCACCAGGTCAACGCGGTTTTCACCATCGAAGATCTTTGCCTGCTCAACGTTGTCGCCGGCGAGCAGTTCGAGGCCCTTGTCAGTGTCAATCCGTGCGGCACCGCCGGGAGCCAGCGTTGCAAAGGCCACCAGGAGCATGCCGATCACGACAACGATCCAGATGCCCGGGCCCTTGAAGAAGTTCTTAGCTTTCATCTGTTCGGGGGCTGGCCCCGTCCCTCCTGGTAGTGCTGCACGGCGAGTAGTCTGCGCGCGTGATGGTGCTGCGTCAGCTTCTAGCTATACACCGTCCGGAGTAGATCACGCATGGTGCGGGGCAAAAGTTCCCTCTGGGCGTAGTGGCCGCCGCCGCCCGGTCCGGGGCCTGCGTTGGGCTTAGATCCGGGGCCTGGCCACGGAGCCGCGAGGTACCAGCGGACAGTTAAGCAGGACCGGTTCCGCGACCGACCGGCCATGCCCAGGCGTTCCTTCCACCATGTCGATCAGCCGTTCAGCAGCCCATACGCCCATCTCATACTGGGGCAGGGCAACGGTGGTCAGCCCGGGGTGCAGGTTGTCGGCGATCAATTGCTGGTCGCCGAAGCCAACGACGGAAAGGTCGTTCGGAATGGCCACGCCCAGCTCCGCGGCGGCGCGGTAGGCCCCCATTGCCATGCTGTCGTTGAAGCAGAACAGGGCCGTCGGCGGGTTGCCGGCTTCGATAATCCTGCGCGCGGCCTCATAGCCTCCCTTTGCATCGGAGGAAGCTGCCTCCACAGGCGCTGCACCGGCGTCGAGCCCGGCGCTGGTGAGGATCCCCCGGAAGCCACGGAGCCGCTCACGAGCGGAAGGCACGTCCGCTGCGTTGTTGATGAAACCGATGCGGGTGTGCCCGGCGGCCAGCAGGGTTTCGACGGCGGTGCAGGCGCCGGCGTACTCGTCCGGGACCACCGAGGGGAAGGCACCGCTGACGGCATCAATGAGGACAGCCGGCACCTGGCCCAGGTTGGCCGGGGCATCCACGGCCCGACGGTACATGGTGGCGTAAAGGATGCCCTCCACCTGCCGCTCGAGCAGCGCCTCCACGTCCGCCTTGCGTGAGTCCGGGCTTGCCGTTCCGGACGTGTTGATGACCATCAGTGTGTAGCCGCGTGCGCGGGCAGCATCATCAGCACCTAGGATTGTCCGCCCTGCGTGCGGCGTCGTGGCAATATCCTCGCTGACCAGCCCGAGCATCCCGGTGCGCCTCCTGCGGAGGGCCTGCGCCAGGCGGTTCGGTCCGTAGCCCAGTTGCCCGGCGGCGGACCGCACCTTGTCCCGCGTTTCGGTGCTGATCCGCGCGGAGGCAACATCGTTCAGGACGTGGGAGACGGTGGTGACGGACACCCCGGCGGCGAGAGCCACATCCTTAATTCCAACTTTTTTGCGCAAGGTGCGTGGGGCGCAGCCTACTCGTAGACGTGCGGCGCGAGGGTTCCCACGAAGTCGAGGTTGCGGTACTTTTCGGCGTAGTCCAGGCCGTAGCCCACCACGAATTCGTTGGGGATGTCGTAGCCGACGTACTTGACGTCAATTTCCACCTTGGCGGCGGTCGGCTTGCGGAAGGCCGTGCAGATTTCAACCGAGGCGGTGCCGCGCGATTCCAGGTTGGTCTTCAGCCAGGACAGCGTGAGGCCGGAATCGATGATGTCCTCGACGATCAGCACATCCTTGCCCATGAGGTCCGTGTCCAGGTCCTTCAGGATCCGGACAACGCCGGAGGACTGGGTGCCGGAGCCGTAGGAGGAAACGGCCATCCAGTCCATGGAGATGTGGCTATGGAGTGCACGTGCGAGGTCAGCCATGACCATAACAGCGCCCTTGAGGACTCCCACGATGAGGATTTCGCGGCCCTCGTAGTCCTTGTCGATCTGCGCAGCGAGCTCGGTGATCCGCTGCTGGATCTGCTCCTTGGTGTAGAGAACGTGCTTGAGGTCTGCCTGGACGTCGTTTGAATCCACCAATGGCTCCTGTGTAGATGCGGGGTGCGACTATTTTGCGGGCGGTTTTTGAGGCCGGAATACTAGCTTCCCACAGCGCGCGCCTCCGCGGGGACCGGGTGTGCTGTGATCCGGAGCGGCAGGGCGGTCAGCGGCCGGGACATCTTCCAGCTGTGCGAGCGACAACCGGAACACGCCCACTCCCCCGGGCAGCTCAACCGGGCCCGCCGAGCCCTGCCGCCGCAGCAGCGCTTCCGCGGCCAAAAGGCGCTGGTAGCTGGGCTGCTGCCCGCCGACGTCGGCCGCCGCCTTGGCGATTACACGGAACCTGATGGCGGGGGCCAGGGCGCGCAACGCGTCCTCCGGAAGGCTCAATTCCCGGCCGTCCCGTTCCACCAACGACGTGAAGGTGGCTTCAGCCACATCCTCCAGGTAGTCGGCGTCCAACTGCAGGATGGAGGCGGTGCGGGCCAGGGATTCCGCGACGCCGGGGCCCAACTTTTCCTCGAGGTGCGGCAGCACCTCCACCCGCGTGCGTGAGCGGGCGTAGGCGGGGTCCGAATTGCTGGGATCATGCCATGGTCGCAGTTCCTCGACAGCACAGATCTCCTCGGTGTCCGCCCGGCGAAGTCCCAGAAACGGCCGCAGCAGCGGGCCGCGCGCAGGCCTCATCCCGGCCAGCGAACGGGTACCCGAACCACGGGCAAGGCCCAGCAGCACCTGCTCGGCCTGGTCGTCCAGGGTGTGGCCCAGCAGGATGGCGTCCGCTCCCTGGTCTGCTGCGGCCGCTTCAAGCGCTGCGTGCCGGGCTTCCCGCGCCGCGGCTTCCGGGCCCAGGCCGGCGCCAGCGACCGTTACGGTCCGGACTTCCACGGGGGCAAGGCCCAGTTTCTGCAGGACCTGCGCAGTTTCCGCCGCCACCTGGGCCGAAACCTCCTGCAGCTGGTGGTCCACCACCACCGCGCCCACTGTGATGGGGTGGCCGTCAACGTGCCCGCGGCGGGCGAAGTAGGCTGCCACTGATGCCAGGGCGAGCGAGTCCGGGCCGCCGCTGCACGCCACGAGGACGTGCTGCGGGTAACCGGCCTCGGCCAGAGCGCCCTGAAGCATTTTGCGCGCAGTACCGACGACGGGCGCCAGTCTTCCAGGCCGCCGACGGCCCGTGGGGTGGGTGGGTTGGCCGGGGCAGGGAACGGTGTTAATCAGAGTCCCATCCGCTCAAGCCAAAGCTTGGCGTCGTGGATTTCCGGTTCCGTGGGGAGGTGGTCCGCCGACTCCCAGACCCTGTTGAAGCCTTCCATTCCCGCGACGTCCACCACGGCACGGACGAAACGGGCGCCGTCGGAGTACTGGCGCATTTTCGCGTCCAGGCCCAGCAGGCTGCGGATGAATTTTTCCACCACGCCGCGGTCCTTGCCGCGGTCGTTGAAGCGCTGCCGGATGGTCTTCACGGACGGCACGATGCTGGCGTCGACGGCGTCCATCACCACGTTGGCGTGGCCTTCCAGAAGGCTCATCACGGCGGTCAGGTGCGAGATGGCAGCCTTCTCCTCCGGGTCCTGCAGGAGATCCAGGATCGCGCCGCGGCCCGGCGTATTTCCGTTGCCGGTGCGGTCCTTCAGTGAGCGGGCAGCGGCGGTGGCCCGCTCCATCAACGTGTCAACGTTGCCCAACAGGTGCTCGCTGAGTTCGTCAATTTGTTCGAGCATGTGATGCCGCAGCCAGGGTGCGGCAGCGAACTGGACCCGGTGTGTCTGTTCGTGAAGGCAGACCCACAGGCGGAAATCCTCGGGGGTGACGTTCAATTCACGCTCCACGGCCACGATGTTGGGCGCGACCAGGAGCAGCCGGCCACCCGACGGCGCCGTGGAACCTTCGGCGAGCGCGGCAAAGGGATCGTACTGCCCCAAGACCTTGCTGGACAGGAAGGCCAGGACCGCGCCCAGCTGACTGCCGGTGATGGCGCCGCTGACACTGGCGGCAGCGGGACTCAGCGTGCCGCGCCGGTTTTCGAGCATCTTTTCCATGGCGGGTCTCAGCATCACTGCGAAGCTTTGGGTATTGGCTTTCGCCCACGAGGCACGGTCCACCACCAGCACCGTCGAGTCGCGGAGGTCCCGCGCCGCTTCCAGCCCCGTGATTTCGTGGACATGCTCAACCGAGGCGTCGGCGAGCCGACGGAGGCTTTCCACGGCATCACCGATGGCGGCATTGTTCATCACCGGACCGGCAGGAGCCAGCCGCGCCGCCGTGGAGGCGGCAAGATCCCAATTGATCAGGGCCGAGGCCTGGCTGGACAACGTTTGGGCTGACGACTCACCTGCAGTGGACTCCATAGTTCCCATCAGAACACAGCAGGCCGGGGATAGTCCTTAAGTTCGCTGACCGGCGAACCTCCGCAGCCCCGATTCATAGGGCCAGCTGACCCCTTGGGAACGGCCCGGAACCGCATCAACGGTGCTGGCCGGAACCGTTCATGCGGGGCAGAGCCGCACTCAAGCGCCTGCCAGGAAACTTTACCGGCAGCCGCAGGCCGCGAGCGCCGTCGCGGCGCGGTCCAACGCCACTCTGTTGCCTGCGGCGCCCGGCGTGAGCCCGTTGCCGATGAAGGAGAAAACCAAAAGGCGGCCGTCGGCGTCAACCACAAAGCCGCTGAGTGCCACCACGGAATTCAGCGTTCCGGTCTTGGCGCGGACCAACCCTGCGCCCCTGGCTGTTGAGTCATCGCCGTAGCGCTGATCCAGGGTTCCGGTGAGGCCAGCCACCGGAAAACCGTCCAGCGCCGCGCGGAGCCTGCCGTCCGAGCCCGTGGTCATTGCCCGTACCACTTCGGCGATCTGCCGGGCTGAAACCTGGTTGCCCATGGCCAGGCCGCACACGTCGACCAGTTTCACGGTGTCTGCGGGGATTCCGGCGTCGGCGAGCTGCGCGCGGACGGCAGCCGTGGCGCCGTCGTTATTGCCGGGCTGGCCTGCCGCGACTGATGCCATCCGGCCCAGGACTTCCGCGAGGTAGTTGTCCGATTCCTGCAGCATGTGGTCCACCTGCTCCGCCACCGTGGCCGACTCCACCTCGGCCAGGACTGCCGGCTCCCCTGCAGCATCTTCCGCTGGCTCACCCGCTGGTTGCCCCGGCCGCGGGGAACGTTCGACGGCGGCTGCCACGGTGAGTCCCGAGGCCGCGCCTGCCGTCCGCAACCGGGCCGCGAATTCCTCGGCCACTGTGATTGCGGAGTCCTTCGGGCGCGGGCCGGTGGTGACGGCAGGATCGTAGCGGGCCGAGTTCAGTGCCAGGGGAAACAGCGGCGCCACTTCCCCGGCAGCCACATCCCCCTCCTGCCACGCGGGGTTGAGTGCCGGACCGGTAAACAGGGAGTCATCCACAAGGACTTGGATCTCACCCGCAGTTCCCGCGGACTTCAGTGCCTCGACAGTCGCCGCGGCCAGAGTAGCCAAGCCGGCATGTCCCATCACCTGGTCCTCCTTGGAGTCCCCCGACGCGAGGAGAGCATCGCCGCCGCCCACCAGCACTACCTGCCCGGCGGCGGGCCCTGCAATCACGGAGGTGGTAAAGCGGTGCTCGGGGCCAAGGGAGCGCAGGGCAGCCACCGCAGTCAACAGCTTCAGGTTGGAGGCCGGCACCCTGTTCTCGGAACCGCCGCGGTCAAAGAGAACCTGCCCGGTGAGCGCATCCTGCACCAGCCCCGTAAACGATCCGCCGCCGTCGGCCTTCAACAGAGGCTCCAACTTCGCTGACACGCTGGACGCCCGCGGGACGGCAGCTCTGTCATCCAGCGGGGCAAGTCCTTGCCCGGGCGCCAACATGGTTGGAGCCTGCTGCCATACCGGTACCGGCGGAGGGGGCCCAGGGGGCTCGGGCCCCAGGAAACCCGGGGCCACCAGCAGGGCTGCGGGGACCAGAAGGACCACCAGGAGGACCGTCAGCAAAAACGCTGGCCAGGACCGCAGCAGGCCGGTGACGCCGGCGCGGACACTGTGGCGGACATGGTCGAGCCCAGGTTCCGGGGCAGTTGGTTTGGTCATGCTGGTGCTGGTCCTCAAGTCCTGAAATATCCCCACAAGTTCCTGATTCCAGGGCCTCTCGCTATATCCTCAATAATAGTCGGCGGCACGGACACTCCCTTTTGGTGAGCCGTCAAGTGTGCCGCGAACCCCCTGCAATTGCCGAGGAGCATTCCATGAAGCATGACGTGACCATCGAGATTCCCAAGGGATCACGCGTCAAGTACGAAGTTGACCACGAGACCGGCCGCGTCCGCCTGGACCGCGTCCTCTTCACCTCCATGCAGTACCCCACGCACTACGGGTTCTTCGAAAACACCTTGGGCGAGGACGGCGACCCGCTGGACGCACTGGTGCTCCTGCAGGACTTCGACCTGCACCCGGGCGTTATTGTTGAGTCCCGCCCCATCGGCGTGTTCAACATGACCGACGACGGCGGCGGAGACGCTAAGGTCCTGTGCGTCCCGGTCGACGCCCGTTTCGACCACATCCAGGAAGTCAGCGACGTCAGCGACTTCCTGATCAAGGAAATCGAGCACTTCTTCACCCGCTACAAGGACCTGGAGCCGGGCAAGTGGGTCAAGGCCGAGGGCTGGGGCGACCGCGCCGCCGCCGAAGCCGAGCTGGAAGCCTCCATCAAGCGTTACGTTCCCACGGGCCACTGACCCCGGGGTGGCTGAGCACAGCTCAACCACCGGAGCAGTACGACGGCGGGTGCCGGGTCCGCGAGAGCCGGGCACCCGCCGCCGTCGTCTGTCAGGACCTCCCAGCCGGATATGAAACTCTTGGTGCGTGAACTTCGCACCAACTTTTACCCCGCCCTGCGGCCCCGTCACCGGATGGCGGGACGGCGACGTCGTCCGGGCCACCGGCATCCCTTACGCCACCGCCGGCCGCTTTCAGGCCCCCAGCCCTGCGCCGGACTGGACTGAGCCGTTTGCCGCAACCTCCCTGGCTCCCGCCTGTCCGCAGGGGCCGGTGCCGTTCCTCGACGACGTCCTGGGCACCCGCTACGGTGAACTTCCGGGCAGCGAGAACTGCCAGAACCTTTCCATCACCATGCCGGCGGACCTCGCCGCCGGTGAGAAGCTGCCCGTGATGGTTTGGATCCACGGGGGTTCCTACACCACCGGATCCGGAGACCTCGCCATCTTCGACCCCGTGGTACTGGTGGCCGAGAACCGCGTGGTGGTGGTTTCTGTGACCTACCGGCTGGGGCTGTTCGGCTTCCTGGCCACACGCTCGGGCCGCCCAGGCAACCTGGGCCTGCTGGACCAGCTCGAGGCGTTCCGCTGGGTGCAGCGGAACATTGCCGCGTTCGGCGGCGATCCCGGCCGGGTGACCGCCTTCGGCCAGTCCGCCGGCGGCGACGCCATCGCCCATCTCATGGCCACTCCGGAAGCACCGTCGCTGTTCCAGCGGGCCATCATCCAGAGCGCACCTTTGGGCATCTCGCGCGGGCGGGCCAGAATGAACCACGCAATGGGCATCGCTGCCGAAGCGGTCTCCGAGGAAACTCCCGCGATGGAAGTGGTGGAACGCGAGGACCACGTGGCGCAGGTGGCCCGGAAATTCGGAATGCTCGCCGCCATGCCTTTCGGGACCCAATACGGGCACGAGCCGCTGCCGGAAGAACAGGATATTGAACCCGCCTGGAATCGTTCCGCCCCCGGCATTGAAGTGCTGATCGGACATACGTCGGAGGAGGCTCGGCTGTTCCTGCCGCGAAGCCCGTACCTCAGCCGGCTTGCCCGGATTCCCCTGGCAGGAACGGCCGCCATCCGCGCCATTGACTGGGTGGTGACCGAAACCGTCTACGGCAGGGCTGCCCGTAAATTCGCCCGGCGGCATGCCCAAGCAGGCGGAAAGGCCCATAGCTACGTCCTGCACTGGCACGCGCCCGGCAACATCTTCGGTGCCGCCCACACCATCGACCTGCCGCTCCTTTTTGGCAACCGGAGCACGTGGGACGGCGTGGGTCTGATTGCAGGAGCCAGCTGGGAGGACGTGAACGGGGTGGGTCGGGAGCTGAGGAGCTTGTGGGCAGCGTTCGCCCGGGGCGACGGCTTTGGCGGGAATGCTGGGATTCCGGGAGCCCTGAAGCTCACATCAGAGCGGCCCGCACCGCGTCAGCGGCCCCGTTTACTGGCGACCGTGTCGCGGATGGCTTCCACCAGGATGTCCTGGCGCTGGAAGTAGGCGTTGTGGCCGGCGTCTTCCACCACCAGGAGGCGGGCTCCGGGGACCGTGGCGGCAACGTGTTCAGCCCCGCGGCGGATGCGGGGCCTTTCCTGGTCCCCGATCAAAACCGTGAGCGGGCTGGCTACTGACTCCAGTCCCTTCTGGAACCAGTCGACGTCCTGCGGGTCGGCGCTCAAGAATTCTCCTTGGCTTTGCTCGAGGCTGCGCGGGTAGCGGGCGGCTTCGATGGCAGTGGCGGTTGAACGCACCCGGATGTAGCGGGCGTAGTCGCGCGGGTTCTCCGCGATCCAGCGGTCCGTGAACGAGTTTCCGACGCCCAGCCAGATCCGTTCGTCGGAGTCGAGGGAGCTTAACACCTCAAACTTCTCCGGCTGCCCCGGTTGGCCCGGAGGGGGCACCACCAGCGGCCAGCCCATGCCGCACACCACCAGGGCGGCGGCACCACCGGGATGCCGGATGGCCCAGCGAAGCGCAGTCATGCCGCCCATGGACTGCCCCACAATCACCGGGTTCTCCAGGCCGAGGGAGTTGTGAAAGCGCTCCAGCTCTGCAGCCCGGTCAACCAACGGTCCGTTTCGCGGGGAGTTGGAGGACCAGCCGTGATCGTAGGTGTCGTACGTCAATACCCGGAAGTCCTGTTCCAGCTCAGCGGCGATCGGTTCCCAGCATGCCGCCGCCGATGCGTGGCCGTGCAGCAACACCACCGGCTGCCCGCGGCCGGAGTCAGTGTAGTGGATGTCGTTGCCGAGCACATCAAGCCATGGCATGAGGATGGTCCTTTCGCAGTGTGCCGGGCGGGCCACCAGGCACCAGCGTTGCAGAACTGAGGCGGGGAGTCACCCCCGGGAGACCCTTGGCGCAACACAAACGGGAAACAAAGAGGGCGCCGACGCGGAGGCAGCCGGACAGCGGACAACCTGCACGTGCGCCCAGCCGATGTAGAGTCTGGTTCCGTGAAAACGCTGGGAGTGGACCTTGCGGCAGCGGCCAGGAAGACGGCAGTGGCGGTCATCGAATGGGGCCAGGGTTCGGCCCGGTTGGTCCACCTCGAACTGGACGTGGCCGACCAGGAGATCGTCGAGCTTTTCGGCACTACAGCCATGACCGGAATCGACTGCCCGGTGGGCTGGCCACAGGCCCTGATCCCGTTCCTCACCGCACACTTCGACTCCGACGGCGGCCCCGTTCTGGAACACGATGGCATCGAAGGCCGGCGCCTGCTCGCGTACCGGGACACCGACCGCTTCGTCACCGCACGGACCGGCCTGATTCCGCTCAGCGTCTCGGCGGACAGGCTGGCGCACCCGGCCATGAGGTGCGCGGTGATCCAGGCGAAGATCGCAGGTCTCCACGGTGCCCAACCGAGGGACGGATCAGGGCGATTGGCCGAGGTATACCCCGCGGCGTCGCTGAAGCTCTGGGGACTGAACGCCCGCGGCTACAAAGGGCGCGGCAGCTCCGAAGCCGAACGCCTTTCAGTGCTGCTCGCGAATCTGAGGGAGCAAGCACCGTGGCTGGACCTTACCGGCCACGAGGACCGGCTGGCCGGCTCGGACGACCTGTTCGACGCCGTCGTCGCTTCCCTCACCGCCCGCGCCGTCGGCGTCGGCCGGACGCTTCTCCCTGATGACACCCACGCCGAAACGGCCCGCAGCGAGGGCTGGATCCACCTGCCCTCAGGCGGTCTCGACAGCCTCCCCAACTAATAGAGGGTCAGCCGGCCAGCTTCCAGTTCCGGATCTCTTCCGGATCCTCTCCGTGGGTGCGGGTGTGCTCGCGGGCGCGGATCCTGCTGTCCTGAAGTTCCTGCCGCAGCATCGAGTGCTTCTCCGCCAGGCCCGGCACGCGGTCGATGGCGTCGATGGCCAGCTGGAACCTGTCGATGCCGTTCAGCATGGCCATGTCGAAGGGCGTGGTAGTGGTGCCCTCTTCCTTGTAGCCGCGCACGTGCAGGCCCTCCTGGTTGCTGCGGCGGTAAGCCAGCCGGTGAATGAGTGCGGGGTAGCCGTGGTACGCGAAAATGATGGGCTTGTCCGCGGTGAAGATTCCGTCAAAGTCACGGGCCGGAAGCCCGTGCGGGTGCTCCCCCTCGTCCTGCAGCCGCATCAGGTCAACCACGTTCACCACGCGGACCTTCAGCCCCGGCGCGCCTGCCTTCAGCAGCTCGGCTGCGGCAACCGTCTCCACCGTGGGCACGTCGCCGGCGCATGCCAGGACGACGTCGGGCTCCTCCCCGGGGACCTCGGACCCCGCGAACTCCCAGATGCCCAGCCCCCGCTGGCAGTGGGTAGCAGCGTCAGCGGGCCCGAGCCAGGTGGGGGACGGTTGCTTCCCGCTGACCACAATGTTCACGTAGTCCGTTGACGCGAGGCAGTGCTCCATCACGGACAGCAGTGTGTTCGTATCCGGCGGCAGGTACACCCGGATGACCGCGGCCTTCTTGTTCACCGCGTGATCGATGAACCCCGGGTCCTGGTGTGAAAAACCATTGTGGTCCTGCTGCCACACATGCGAGGACAGCAAGTAGTTCAGCGAGGCCACCGGCTGGCGCCATGGCAGCTTGCGGTGCACCTTCAGCCACTTGGCGTGCTGGTTGAACATCGAGTCAACGATGTGAATGAAGGCCTCGTAGCAGCTGAAGACACCATGCCTGCCGGTCAGGAGGTAGCCCTCGAGCCAGCCCTGGCACAGGTGTTCGCTCAGCACCTCCATCACCCTGCCGGAACGCGCAAGGTGCTCATCGACGTCGTCAATCCGGTACTGCCACACCTTGTCGGTGACCTCGTAAACGTTCTGGAGCCGGTTCGACGCCGTCTCGTCCGGGCCAAACAGCCGGAACGTTTCCATGTTCAGCCCGATGACGTCCCGCATCCAGGAGCCCAGCGTGATCATGGGGCTGACCCGCTCGGTCCCTGCACGGGCGACCTCGACGGCGTGGTCCCGGTAGTCGGGCAGCTTCAGCGCGCGCCGCAGCAGGCCGCCGTTGGCATGCGGCGTGGCGCTCATCCGGAACTCACCCGTGGGCGCACCCTCAGCGACGTCGGGCCGGAGCCGGCCGTCGGCGTCGAACAGTTCGTCCGGGCGGTAGGACTGCAGCCACTCCTCGAGCAGCCGCAGGTGGTCTTCGTTGGTATGGACCTCGGACAGCGGCACCTGGTGGCTGCGCCACGTCCCCTCAACCTGCAGCCCGTCCACCTCGCGGGGTCCTGTCCAGCCCTTTGGCGAGCGCAGCACGATCATCGGCCATCGGGGCGCTTCGTTCGCTTCCTCGTCCGAGCCGGCCGGCGGCGTCCGCCGGGAATCCTGGATGGCGCGGATGACCGCCATGCAGTTTTCCAGCGCCTCGGCGAAGTCCCGGTGCGCCTGCTCGGTGTCGTCCGGGTCCTTCACGGTGACGAAGTAGGGCTCGTGGCCGTAACCGCGCAGGAGCTGTTCCAGCTGTGCTTCGGGCATCCGCGCCAGGATGGTGGGGTTGGCGATCTTGTACCCGTTCAGGTGCAGGATGGGCAGCACCGCGCCGTCCGTGGCCGGGTCCAGGAAGTTGTGGGAGTGCCAGCTGGCGGCCAGCGGACCCGTCTCCGCCTCGCCGTCGCCAATCACGACGGCCGTCACCAGCTGGGGATTGTCCAGCACCGAGCCATAGGCGTGAGCTAGGGAATACCCCAGTTCGCCACCCTCGCTGATGGAGCCGGGGCTCTCCGGAGCGGCGTGGCTGGGAATGCCGCCCGGGTAGGAAAACTGGCGGAACAGCTCCGCCATGCCGTCGGCGTCGTTGCCCACGTGCCCATAAATTTCGGAATAGGTCCCTTCCAGCCAGGCGTTGGCGACGACGGCAGGCCCACCATGGCCAGGCCCTGCCACAAAGAGCATCTCGGCGGAGTCGCGGCGGATGACGCGGTTCAGGTGGGCGTAGACGAAGTTCAGCCCGGGCGTGGTGCCCCAGTGGCCCAGCAGGCGCGACTTGGTGTGCTCTGCCTTCAGTGGTTCGCGCAGCAGCGGGTTGGAGCGGAGGTAGATCTGGCCCACTGAAAGGTAGTTGGCGGCGCGCCACCAGCGGTCCACAAGTTCGAGTTCGTCCTGCCCCATGCTGCTGGTCATAACCATCCTCACGTAACGTTCGCCGCCAAGGCGGCCGTCGGTCCATCGCATCAGATGGTTCCGGGCGAGGCAACCCCGCTTGCCTGCACTCTGCTACCAGCGGGTAGTCTTTGGTTCAGTGTTCACGCTGACTATCAACCAAACGGACAGCCGGCGCGATGGTGACCGGGTGCCGCAGTTGCTAAAAGACCTGCGGCATATTCCTGCGCGCCTGGACTTTGACCGCTCGGTGGAGGACGAGGTCCAGGGCATTGTGGACTGTCCGCGCCAGGCCGTGGAGGCTGCGCTGATCGCACTGCGCTGCGGTTCCTGGTACGTGGGGATCGGCGTTGGGCCCGTAAACGAGCCGTTGCCCAACCAGATCAAGGACGCCTCCGGCCACGGGCTGGTGTATGCACGGCGTGCTGTTGACCGGCTGCGGTACAGCAAAGAGCGGATTCCGGTGGCAGTGGAGGGGCCATTGGCCGATGTAGCCCACGATGCTGAGGCCGTGCTTCGGCTCCTGGGACATATCGTCCGTGACCGTTCCGACGCCGAGTGGCGGGTCCTCGACCTGCTGACCCCCGGCGTCCGCGGCCAGCAGAAGGCCGTGGCCCAGGAACTGGGCATCACCACACAGGCAGTCAGCAAGGCCGTGGCGCGCTCGCAATGGAACGAGGAGCATGCGGCGCGGCCCGCTGCGGCCAGGCTCCTGGCGCTGATCCTCGAGGTGCGGTAGCGGCTTTAGCTCGGCCTGCAGGGCCCTGCGAAGAATCATGCTGATAACGCCTCCCGCGGCCAGGAGTTCGCACTCAAGCGCGCTTTGCATCGCCGTGCTCGAAGCCAAGTAGGTTTACAAGTGCAAACATCCCGCAACCGAATTGAGGCCTGCCTTTTGGAAGGTGTATTACAGGGCTTTTTTGTTGTGGGCGTGGTGCTGTTTGCGGGCTACCTCCTGGCCCGCTACGACGTGCTGGGGCCGCAGGGAACCAAGGTTCTTTCCGCCCTCTCGTTCACGGTGGGCCTCCCAAGCCTGATGTTCTCCATGATCGCCACCCGGCATGTCTCCGAAGTCCTGAGCGCCACCGGCCTCATTTCGGTGATCACCGCCGTTGCCTGCATGATGATCTTCGTGGCCGTGGGGGCGCTCCGCCGGTGGGGCACCCGGCGAACCGTCATCGGGGCGCTGACCACGGGGATAGTTAACTCCACTAATTTGGGCGTGCCGCTCTCCGTCTACGTATTTGGCAGCGCCACGTACGTCACCCCCATCATGCTCTTCCAGCTGGCCCTGCTGACACCGGTTGCCCTCACCATCCTGGATCTCGCGGACCCCAAGGGACACAAGCTGTCGGTCCTGAAAGTCGTCAGCACGCCCTTCCGCAATCCCGTCACCGTCGCCGCCATTCTGGGCATCCTGCTGAGCGCACTCGAGGTGGAAGTACCGGAACTGGTGCTCGCGCCCATATCCCTGGCTGCCCAGATGACAGTCCCGCTGATGCTGATCATTTTTGGCATGTCCCTGCACGGCATCAGCCTGCGGGGAGGCACTGGCGACGCGGCCCCTACCACCGTCGCCGTGGTGCTGAAATCAGCGGTCCAGCCGGCATTGGCCTGGGTTTTGGCGGCCTACGTCTTTCACCTGGACCAATTCAGCACGTTCGTGGTCACTGCCTGCGCAATCCTGCCAACGGGACAGAACGTCGTCCTGTACAGCATCCGCTACGGCGTGGGCCAGGCGCTGGCACAGTCAACTGCGGTCATCACCACCGTACTGTCAGTCCCGCTCCTGCTCGGAGCCGCACTGCTGTTTGGGTGACGCTGGGTGGCCCTCCCACTGAGTGGCTTGGTCAGCCCTGGCTGGCTGCCATCACCGGCTCACCGTTGAAGTATTCGAGCTGCCAGCCGTCGATCACGTGGTGATGCGCAAGGTTCAGTACCGCGTTGTCGATGCTCGCCAGGGTGCTGCCGACGGCGCGGCTAAGGGTAACTCGGAGCAGCGTCCCGTGGGCGACGACGAGAAGCCGGCGTCCCCGGAACTCCTCGGCCAGTGCCTCCAGGGCTGCCAGTCCCCGGTCTGCTGCCTCGTCCTCGCTTTCGGCGCCGCGGAAACCGCCGGGAATACGCATGGCGTCCAGTTCCGGCCCGGCCTGCATGCCCTCGGCGGGACCGAAGCTGCGCTCGACAAGTTCAGGAACGCGACGGACGTCGCTCAGCCCGAGTCCTGCGGCAATCACATCGGCAGTCTCGGCGGCGCGGCTCAGCGGCGAGGACACAATGGCGTCCCATTCGTAGGCGGACAAAACGGCGACGGCGTCACGTGCCTGGGCCCGGCCGACGTCGTTCAACGGAATGTCTGTGGATCCCTGCAGCCGGCGCTGCGCATTCCAGTCAGTCTGGCCATGGCGGATGAGGGCGAACGTCGTAAGGGTCATGCTTTCCATTCTGCCCGACGGCGGGCGTCCCCTTGACGCAGGGCTCAGGTGGGCTGTCTGCAGGGAGATCAGTTGATGGCAAGAACCAGGTAGGCGATGGCAAGTGAAAGCGCCACCGGCGTCATAACGGTGCGCTCGGGTTTGCTCCGCGAGATGGCGTTCATCAGCACACCCAGCACGAAATAGCCTGTCAGGACCCAGGCGATGACCGACGTGAAAGTCTCATTGCCGAGGGGCGGCACCACGTTTGCGTTGGCAAGCGCGGCATATCCGAAGGCCGCGTACAGGACGATGGACACTGCGCTTCCCACCCGCAGCCCGGTGGGCAGGACGTTGTGCTGTCCGCCCCACGCGAACCTGCCAAGCGGGGCCCCGGTCAGCAGTGCGGCCTGGAAAACGGCCAGGCCGGCCAATACCGCACAGGCGGCGAAGGCCGCAACCTGAACCAGGAGCACCGGAAGTCCCCCGGCAGCCTAGAGGAGGCTGCGCAGCACGTGGGCGGCGCCGTCGTCAAACACTGAGTGGGTGACCTCGTCCGCGGCGGCGATCACTTCCTCAGGAGCCTGGCCCATGGCCACGCCCCGTCCGGCCCAGCTGAGCATTTCGATGTCGTTCCGGCCGTCACCGACGGCCACCGTGAGGTGCGGCTCGATGCCGAGGCGGCCGCGCAGGTTTTCCAGGGCGCTGGCTTTGGTCACTCCGGCAGCGGCGATGTCCAGCCAGGCGGTCCAGCCCACCGAGTACGTGACCCCGGCAAGGCCGATGTGCTCGATTGCCTCGGTAAACTCTTCGGGCGTGTTTTCGGTGCTGAAGACCACCACACGCACGGCAGTGGCCTCAAGCATGGTCTGGAAGTCCACGCCGACGGCCTCGACGCCGAAGCTGGGGTCCTGGAAGCGTTCGGTGGAAAGGAAGTTACCGTCCTCGTCCTCCAGCGCGTACTTGGCGGACGGAAGCCGTTCACGGAGTGCACGGAGGGCAGGAGCCGGGTCGAAGGTGGCCTTGTGGATGACCTCGTAGCCGGATTCAAGCTCCGGGTGGAGCCGCAAGGTCACACCGCCGTTGCAGCAGACCGCGTAGCCGCGCTCGATGCCGATGTTCTCGATGATGGGCAGCATGGCGTTGAGGGAGCGGCCGGTGGCAATCATGACCTCGTGCCCGGCGGCTACTACTGCCTGTGCCGCTTCGCGGACGGCCGCCGACATGTGCCCGTCGTGGTCCACCAGGGTGCCGTCCACGTCCAGGGCAACCATAAGCTTTTGGTCTGTGCTGTTGTTTTCGTTCTCTCGCCGGTCATCGTTGCCGGCGACTGAGGTTTCAGTCAGGGTTGTCATCCATCAAGTAGAGCAGACGCCCCCAAAAACCTGCTAGGACGCGCGCCACAGTGTTATTGAACAGTTGGTAAATACCCACAGGGTGTGCCCGGTGTCAGTGTTCACCCCGCTTCCGGATCCCCGGATCCTAACCTTGTTCGCGAAACCGCACCTGGACAAAGCACCGCCGCACTCACTGGTGCAAGGACCGTTTCACGGTGCGATTGATAATCTGCAGTTGTCCACATGGAGCAGCATCGAGCTATCTGCCCCGCCAGCGTGCAGCGACTATGAGGGCATGCAGCTCATTGATGCCAGCCATCTCCGGCGCAGTACCGGGGACGCCCGATCCCTCAGCAGACGCTACGTCCGCGGCGAGCTGGTCCGCGTCCGGAAAGGCATATACGCCCCCAAAGACGAGTGGATTTCACTGACCCCGTGGGAAAGGTACCGGCAAACAGTGTTCGCTGTGAACCTTGAACTACCTTTGTCAAAGTTTTGCCTCAACACGGCCGCTTCGCTGTGGAACCTGGAGCTGCTGGATGTTCCGAGCCACATCCACCTGGCCGGTGCATCGAGGGGCCACACGGGCCGAAGCCTTCCCACCACGTCCGCGGGTTTGATGCCGTCCGGACAGTCTGGACTTGAGGGGCTCACTTCCTACGGGGTCGCGCGCCACTCTTCGCAGACAGAAACCCTCCCGCATGAAGGGCTGCTGATAACCCCAGCGCCGCAGACGGTGGTGGCAGTTATCGCCAGGGAAGGGTTCACCGCCGGGGTAGTGCTCGCCGACCACGCCATCAGTCGGCGACGTTCGTCCGGACCGCCTGTTACCAAGGAGGAATTGCTTGAGCACTCTGCGCGTCTCGAATCGGGAGCGCGCCGGCGGTGGGTTATGCAGGTGCTTGAATTTGCGGTTACTGATTCCGAGTCGGCAGGGGAGTCTTTGAGCAGGGCGCAGATGCACCTCATGGGGTTCCCTGTTCCCTTGCTGCAAGTGACGTTCCGCCCAGGAGGGCGCTTCCTTGCCCGGACCGACTTCTTTTGGCCCCAGTATCGTCTGATTGGAGAGTTCGATGGCGACGCGAAATACCTGCGCGACGAGTACCTCGGCGACCAAACGGCACGTCAAGCCGTACTGGCCGAGAAGAAGCGCGAGGACAAGCTACGTGCAGCCGGATTCAAAGTGGTGCGCTGGGACTGGGCCACCGCCTCTGATCCAGCCCGGCTCGGCGCACTGCTACGCCAGGCAGGTCTGCCCAACAGCAGAAACAAAACCAAAAACACCCCCTGACCGACTCTGCACCCGCGAATTCGCGGGTGCAGAGTCCACCGGAGGTTGCTAAGCCCATGACGGGCGAAGCCCAAAAGCAGCGGAAACCTACAGGACCGGGAGGACCTCAAGCCCGCCGATGTACTTCTGCAGCGCCTTCGGAACGTTGACCGAGCCGTCCGCGTTCTGGTGGTGCTCCAGGAGAGCCACGATCCAGCGGGTGGTGGCCAGAGTTCCGTTCAGGGTGGCAACGGCACGGGTGCCCTTGGCCACGCCCTCCGCATTGACTGCGCGTTCGCGGATGTTGAGGCGGCGGGCCTGGAAGGTGGTGCAGTTGGACGTCGAGGTCAGCTCCCGGTACGCGCTTTGGGTGGGAACCCAGGCTTCGCAGTCGTACTTCCGGGCGGCGGACATGCCAAGGTCACCGGCAGCCGTGTCAATAACGCGGTACGGCAGCTCGCACTTGGTCAGCATTTCCTCTTCCCACGCCAGCAGCCGCTGATGCTCGGCTGCGGCCTCCTCCACCGTGGTGTAAATAAACATCTCCACCTTGTTGAACTGGTGCACGCGGATGATGCCGCGGGTGTCCTTGCCGTGCGAACCGGCCTCGCGCCGGTAGCACGAGCTCTGGCCCGCGTAACGGATGGGGCCTGCCGAGAAGTCCAGGATCTCGTCGGCGTGGTATCCGGCCAGCGCAACCTCGGAGGTGCCTACAAGGTAAAGGTCGTCTTCGGCGAGGCGGTAAATCTCGGCGTCGTGCTTTACGTCGAAGCCGGTGCCCTGCATGGTCTCCGGGCGCACCAGAGTGGGCGTGATCATCGGGACGAAGCCGGCCTCGATGGCCTGGTCCATGGCCATCTGCAGCAGCGCCATCTCCAGCCGGGCACCCACCCCTCGAAGGAAGTAGAAGCGCGCGCCGGACACCTTGGCG
The DNA here is from genome assembly GCF_059383655.1 of Pseudarthrobacter sp. Hb11. NCBI lineage: Bacteria > Bacillati > Actinomycetota > Actinomycetes > Micrococcales > Micrococcaceae > Pseudarthrobacter > Pseudarthrobacter sp. Hb11. The sequence continues at coordinate 41,277 of NZ_JBWZCM010000018.1, read as the reverse complement.
CCGCGTTCCATGTCGATCGCACCGATCAGCTCACCGATTTCCAGGTGGTCCTTCGGCTCAAAGTCCGGGAACTCACGCGGCGTGCCGACGGTTTTGACCACCACGTAGTCGTCCTCGCCGCCTTCGGGAACGCCGTCCTCGATGAGGTTGGGGATGGTGCGCAGCAGTTCTTCCTGCTTCAACTGCGCGGCATCTGCCTCGGCGGAAGCGGCCTTGACCGAGTTGGCCAGTTCCTTCACCTCCGCCAGCAGCGCCTTCTTCTCATCGCCCTTGGCCTGTGCCACCTTTTTGCCGAATACGTTCTGCTCGGCGCGGAGGTTCTCGAAGCGGATCAACGCCGCCCGGCGTGCAGAGTCCGCGGAGATGATCGCGTCCACCACTGATTCGTCCGCGCCGCGGGCGCGCTGGCTGGCTCGGAACTTGTCCGGGTTTTCGCTGAGGTCTTTTACGTCGATCACCCCATAAGGGTATCCAATCCGCAGGGGTACGACGGCGGCCGGCCGGCGTGCGGGACAGGCGCACCTGCCGCCGGGATACTGTTGAACCACCATGAGCGACCTGATTCTCTACCTGCTGATCGCGGTGGCGCTTGCCTTCGCGGTCTCCAGCTGGTGGGGAGTCCGCAGGCTTAAGGCGCTGCATGTGCGCAGCGCGGTTGGTGAGGACGCGCACGAGCCGGGGCTCGGCCAGCAGCGGGTAGCGGTGATTCTCAACCCGGTCAAGGCCCGCTCGGACGAAGCCAAGGCCACCATCCAGCGCGCCTGCCTGACAGCTGGCTGGGACGAGCCGGTGTTTTACGAGACGACGGCGGAGGATCCCGGCTTTTCGCAGGTGCAGGCGGCGTTGGGGCACAAGCCCGACGTCGTAGTGGTGGGCGGCGGCGACGGCACCGTCCGGGTGGTGGCTGAGTCCCTTGCCCGCACCGGTGTTGCGATGGGCCTCATTCCGCTGGGCACCGGCAACCTCCTGGCCCGCAATGTGGACCTTGACGTCAACGACCTCCACGGCAACGTGCAGACGGCCCTCTTCGGCCACCAGCGCTACATCGACACCGCCCGGATGGGCATCGAAAACTCCTGGACCGGCCATTCGTCCGAACACGCGTTCCTGGTGATCGCGGGCATCGGCATGGACGCAGAAGTCCTGGCCGACACCAACGCCGGCCTGAAGAAGACGTTCGGCTGGCTCGCCTACACCGAGGCGGGCATGCGCCACCTGCCGGGCCGGCGCAAGAAGATTTCCATCTCGCTGGACGGCAGCCCGGACCAGGTCCGGAACATCCGCAGCATCCTTTTTGCCAACTGCGGCCTGGTTCCCGGCGGCATCGACTTTATCCCCCAGGCCATGATCGATGACGGCATGCTGGACGTGGTGGTGATGAGTCCGCGCAGTGCGATCGGCTGGGTGCTGATGTACGTAAAAATCATGTTCAAGCACAGCAGGAAACTGCCCATCATGACCGTTTATCGGTCGGGCAAAGTCGTCATCAAGTGCCCCGAGCCGATGCCCACGCAGCTCGATGGCGACACGGCAGGCGAAGCCACCAAGGTTACCGTGCAGGTGGAGCCGGGTTCGTTATTGATCAGGGTTAGGGGGCAAGGCTCGCTGGTCTGACGCGCGAGGTTCAGGCGTGGGCTTCCCTGTGTGCCTCGGCGGCGGCCTTTGCGGCGGCCCGGGCCTCGGACTGCTCACGGATCATGGCCTGCTCCTCTTCGAAGCGCAGGCGGTCCGCCCGGTCGGCCTCGTCGCCGTCCCAGTCCTGGTTGTCGGCGGCGGGACGGGGATTAACAATCATCCCCTGGCCATCGTTGTCAGAGCCGTTGGTACTCATGACCCGCTCCCTTCGCTAAGGGCCATCCCCCCAATGTGGATCAAGTAAGCATACGCATTGTCCACAGCCCGCGGAAGTGGTAAGGAAGGCAATCACCTACGCTGTGGGCGAAGCGCCGGAACCGCTTTCCGGACGCCCGGTTTGCGGCCGTAACCCGTCCACCCACTTCTTAGCTGCTTCGAAGGCATCATCAGAAGTGTGCGGCTCCACCACCGTCTCCTGGTTGTCCGCCCGCGGGTAGGAGCCAAGGAATCGGGTGGCCGGGCTGATGCGGTGGAGTCCCGCCAGGGCATCCGCCACACGCGCGTCTTCGAGGTGGCCGTCTGCGTCGATACTGAAGAAGTAATGCCCCAGGTACTGTCCCGTGGGCCGGGATTCGATGCGGCTGAGGTTCACGCCGCGGCTGGCGAACTGGTCCAGGATCTCCATCAGTGCACCGGGGCGGTCTTCGGGGAGGGGCACTACAACCGTGGACTTGTCCGCTCCCGTGCGTTCGGGCAGAATGCCGGGACGGCTGACCAGGATGAACCGGGTCACTGCGCCGGGGGTGTCACCGATATCCTCCGCGAGGGCGGAAAGTCCCGGCTGCTCCTGGGCCACGAGCGGGGCGCAGATGGCGGCGTCGTAGTGGCAGTCCTCGTCCAGCAGCCCCATGGCTGCGGCGGCGGTGGACGATCCCGGCACGTACTCGGCCCCGGGAATGTTGGCGTCCAGCCAAAGCCGGCACTGCGCCCAGGCATGGCCGTGCGTTGAGACCCGGCGGATGTCCTGCAGCCTCACGCCCGGCCGGGCGACCAGCACAAAGCTGATGGGGACCAGGACTTCCCGAACGATCCGCAGTTCCGGACCGGTGGCGATGGCATCGAGCGTGGCCGTCACGCCGCCTTCCACCGAGTTTTCGATCGGCACCATCGCAGCGTCAGCTGACCCCGCCCGCACCATGTCCAGCGCCACGTTGACGTTCGACGCCGGTACGCGGCTGGCCTGCGCCGCTCCCGGAACCTTCAGCAGGGCCGCCTCGGTGAACGTGCCTTCGGGCCCGAGGAAGGCGTAGGTGGCAGAGGGCGCAGGCATAGGTATTCCTTCGGGGTATGGAGCGCCCTTGGCGCGGGCACCCGGGAAAGGCGGCGGTGCGCTAGAGAACCAGGGGCTTCAGCCCGTTGTCCGAGACAAGGGGCTTGCCGGCCTCGAGCCACTGGTCCATGCCGCCGGAGACATTGATCGCCGTGTAGCCCTGGCCGGTCAGCCACTGCGCGGCGCGGAAGGACCGGCCGCCGGTGCGGCAGATGATGTACAGGTCCTGGTCCGGATCGAGTTCGTCCAGCCGTGCGGGAAGCTGGTCCAGGGGGATGTGAAGGGCGCCCTCAGCATGCCCGGCCACCCATTCGTAGTCCTCGCGGACGTCCAGGATGGCGGCGTCGGCAGGGAGGTCGTTGACGCGGACGGTATCAAAGTCGCTCATGGGAAGTCCTGTCTGGCAGATCGGGTTCAGTGTTAAGCCTAGTGCCCGCGGCCCCGTGTGCCCGGAAGTACAGCGGAAGTACAGCAAGTTAGGCTTCTGGAAAGACCCCCTAGGAGGAACCCTTGCCTGCAGCGCAGCCCACCATCCTTGCAACCTCGGGCGGCTTTAAGCCCGGCACGCGCACCCGTCTCGAGTTCGACCGGTTGTTGCACCACGCCGTCGAACTCTCAGGGGTCAGTGGCAGGGCGCCGAAGGTGACGCACATCGGCACCGCTGCGGGCGACCAGCGCGCGTTCAACTCCGAAATGGATGAGGCAGCACGGCTGGCGGGGTTCGACTTCAGCCACCTTAACCTCTTCACGATGCCCAACCATGCTGATCCCGAGGCGCATCTGCTGGACCAGGACGTCGTGTGGGTGAACGGCGGCTCGGTGGTGAACCTGCTGGCGGTGTGGCGGGCCCACGGCCTGGAAAACATTCTGCACAAGGCGTGGCAAAGCGGCGTGGTCCTGGCAGGGGTGTCCGCCGGGTCCATCTGCTGGTTCCAGGGCGGCACCACCGATTCCTTTGGCCCCGAACTGCGCGCCGTGACCAACGGCCTCGCCTTCCTGCCTTTCGCCAACGGCGTGCATTATGACTCGGAGGAGCGCAGGCGGCCGCTGGTTCACCGGCTGGTGGCGGACGGGACGCTGGGCGAGTCGCATTGCACGGACGACGGCGTCGGGCTGGTCTACCACGGCACGGAACTGGTGGAGGCGGTGACCGAAGTCCCCGGCAAGGGTGCGTATATCGTCACGGCCTCCGGGGGTGCGGACGGCGTTGTTGAGGAACGCCTGGAGCCGCGGTACCTTGGCTGAACTCCACGACCTATCCGCCGTCGCCCTCCGGGACGGCCTCCGGAAAGGGGAAGTCTCATCGGTGGAAGCGGCAGCGCATTTCCTGGCCCGGATCGAAAAGCATAATCCCCTGCTCGGGGCGTTTGTCACGGTGACGGCCGAACAGGCGAGGGCAAGTGCCCGCGCGGCCGACGCGCTCCGAAGCAGCATTCCTCCTGACGAGTTGCCCTTGCTGCACGGCATGCCCCTGGCCTTCAAGGACCTCACAGACGTGGCCGGTGTTGTCACCACCCACGGAAGCGCTGCCCTGGACCACAAACCTGCCGTCAGCGACGGGCCGCTGGTAGCCCTCCTCAAGGACGCGGGCGTGGTTTCCCTGGGCAAGACCCAGGTGCCCGAATTCGGGCTGACGGCCTACAGCGAAAACCGCGTGGCGCCGCCGTCGCGCAATCCCCACGCACCCAGCAGAAGCTCCGGGGGATCCTCCGGCGGAAGCGCCGCGGCGGTGGCCGCCGGGCTCCTTCCGTTCGCGCCGGGCACGGACGGCGGCGGCTCCATTCGCATACCGGCCGCCGCCTGCGGGCTGGTGGGACTGAAGCCGGGGCGGGGTTTGGTGCCTGCCGGGGAAAGCCTGGGCGACCCTGCCCGGCTGGTCGTGGCCGGCCCCCTGGCCCGGAGCGCCGCCGACGCCGCCCTGCTGCTGGACGCACTGGCCCCATCGCCTGGGTCCGTACACAACGGCGGCTACCTCGCGGCGGTTGAACAGGAGCCGCCGCGGCTGAGGATCGGCGTGACCCTGGACAGTCCTTGGTCCGGCACCTTTCCGTTCACTCCCGACCAAGAGGCGCTGGACGCGCTCCGGAAGGGGCAGGAACTTTTGGAGCACGCGGGCCACTCGCTCAGCGAAGCAAGCATCCGTTACGACAACCGCTACCCCGATGCGTTCACCACGGCCTGGACGGCGCCGGTGGGCGCGGCCAGGATCAGTCCCCACCGTGAAGCCCTGCTGGCACCGCTGACCCGGACCTTCCGCCGTCGGGCCCAACAGCGCAGCCCGGGCAAGTTGAACGAAGCCACCGCGTTCTTGCGGCAGTTTCAGCGGGATACTGTGACGCAATACGCGCAGTGGGACCTGCTGCTAATGCCGGCGCTCGCCCAGGCTCCGCGCCCGGTGGGCTGGTTCACCGGGACGGCCCACGGCAGCGACCGCTGGCCGGCCGCGCGGTGGGCAGGGGATGCCGACGGCGACTACCGGAAACAGTGCGAATTCGCGCCGTGGTCCTCGATGGTCAACGTGTGCGGCCTCCCCGCCATCACCATTCCCGTTCACTGGACCGGCAACGCCCCCGGCCTCGGGCTTCCGATGGGGATCCAACTGGTGGGGCCCATGGGCTCCGAGGCACTCCTGCTGCAGGTGGCCAGGGAATTGGGGTACTAAAGCTTTGCACTGGGGCTTGTTGACCTGCATCTAACGCGGGTTTAATCCTGCCGTAACCGTATTGCACAAGACTGGCAGGATCCGCACAGTTTCCGTTCCACCCAAGGCCGATACTCAACGAGGAGTTGCCCTAATGAACGCTGAACATCCCACCACCGCCAGCGAAGCCTCCCGCCAGATGCATCCAGGCAGGCCCGACCTCAGCAACGCCAATGTCAGGGAGGACCTGGCCAGGACCGGGCGCTGCGCCCTGGTGCATTTGCCCACTGGCCGGATCTGCCTTCTCCCGCTCCGGCACCACGGTCCCTGTGAGTTCCACCGGCCGCAGGATGCCGACGACGTGATGTCCGGCCGCAGCTGATTTGCACCTACCTGACTTGACCCACCTCTGCCCCACCTGATGTCCGGGGTTGAACTCCTCGACTCCGTGGGCGAACAGGAGGACGATTAAAGGGCAGTCACCATGAGGAGGCCTGTCATGTGTTATTCCTACAGCAAGGACTTCGGGCGGAGCACCAGAAAAGAAGCTGACCGCCAGCCCGAGGCCAAGCAGGAAACCCCGGTAGAAGCGCCGGAGAAGCCGGTCAAGGCACAGGACTTTACGTTCTGGGCATTCCCTAACTGGCGCAGGACACCAGCCCCGCGCACCCCGTCAGCTGAACGGAGCGAGGAGAGGGTCTGACGCCTGCACTGCAAATGACAACGGAAGGGACTCCAGTGGAGGCCCTTCCGTTGCGTCGAGGGGCGGCGCCTCTCCCGCGTTGTGCTGCAGGAACACCTCCTACTAGGGTAGGACAATAAGCATGCTTATTATTATGTCCCCAGGAAGGGAAGCATCATGAGCACCGGAAACTACCCGTCCCCCGCACCTGACCGACAGCCGGAACCTGGCAACGGAACCCACGCCGAGGCGCCGTCTTCGGCCGGGACCTCCTCCACCGCTGATTCCCCGGCCCCCGGGACCGGCGTAAGCCCGAGCAGGCCGGCTGCAGATTCCACTCCAGCAACCGCACCCCGGCCTGCTGCAGACCCACCGGGGGTGACCCGGGCCGGAGTCGTGTGGGCTGCCGTCGTCGCCGCCTTGGTACTCCTGATCCTGCTGATCATCTTCATCCTGCAGAACCAGGACCAGGTGGCCGTCCGCTACTTCGGGCTCGAAGGATTCGTCCCGCTCGGAATGGCGCTGTTTATCGCAAGCGTGACCGGCGGGGTTCTGGTTGCCGTGGCCGGCGGGGCCCGCATCCTGCAGCTTCGCAGGAATGCCCACCGCGCCCGGTCCCCGCAGCGGAAGTAGCACGACGGCGGCCGGTGCCTGGTGCGCTTAGCAACAGAACCAGCACGGCCGGGAGGTCGCCCGGAGGTGAACCGTCCGGGCGCAGGATCCCTAAGCGGCGGGGGAAGCGATGCCAGCCCACATCGAACTGGTGTCGGACGTGGAACTGCTCCGTTGAGGTCCCGCACAACCCGACACGCCTGAACCAGCCAACACTGTCTCCTTCCCCAGACAGCGTGGCCCCAGTTCTGGTTCTCTTTGCGCGCCCAAACCGATGTGATGGAACTTACGTTCTTCACAAGGAGTTGGCCATGGCCGCAACAAGCAGTGCCGTAGAGGCACGATCGATTGAAATGATTCCGCCGCGCGAGCGCCACGGCCACCCGCGGGGGCAGTTCACGCTCTGGTTCGGCGCCAACGCCCAGATCACCGCCATCGTTGACGGTGCCCTCGCGGTTGTTTTTGGTGCCGATGCGTTCTGGGCGATTGTGGGGCTGCTGGTAGGCAACGTGGTGGGCGGCGCCGTGATGGCTCTGCACTCAGCCCAGGGACCCAAACTCGGCCTGCCCCAGATGATTTCCAGCCGCGCGCAGTTCGGCGTCTACGGAGCAGTCATCCCGCTGGTCCTGGTGATCCTGATGTATATAGGGTTTGCCTCCACCGGAACAGTGCTCTCCGGCCAGGCGATTAACCTGATGCTTGGGGTGGAAGCCCCGGCGGTCGGCATCCTGATCTTCGGCGCCGCAACCGCCCTGCTCGCAATCCTGGGTTACAAGTACATCCACGCCCTGGGCCGCATCGCCACAGTGGTGGGGCTGGCGGGATTCCTGTACCTCACCGTCGCCGTCTTCACAAAGTTCGACGTCACCCAGGTGATGATGGTCAAGGGCTTCGAATGGCCCACGTTCCTGACCGCCATCGCACTCGGGGCGGGGTGGCAGCTCACGTTCGGCCCCTACGTGGCGGACTACTCCCGCTACCTGCCGGCCGGCACCTCCGAGCGCAAAACCTTCTGGTATACCTTCGCCGGGTCAGTTGGCGGCGCACAGTGGGCCATGACTTTGGGCGCCATCGCCGGCGGGCTCTCGGCAGCCAAGCTCGGCGGCGACTTCCTGAAGAACCAGGTTGGCTACATGGGCGACCTTGCCGGCGGCGGACTGATCGCCATCTTCATCTACCTGATGATCGTCACCGGCAAGCTCACCGTCAACTGCCTCAACGCCTACGGCGCCTTTATGTGCGGCGTCACCATCAGCACCGCCGTCAACCGCCGGGACTCGGTTTCCCAAGCCATGCGGATCGTTTTTATCATCGCGGTAATAGCGGCCAGCGTCCTCATTGCGCTTTTCGCCAGCAAAGACTTCCTGAATCTCTTCAAGAACTTTGTCCTGCTGCTGCTGATGGTGTTCACTCCCTGGTCCGTGATCAACCTCGTGGACTACTACAAAATCTCCCGGGACCGCTTGGACATCCCCGCGCTCTACAACCCGGACGGACGCTACGGCCGCTGGAACACCGCCGCCCTGGTGTCCTATGGAATCGGCGTCGTGGTCCAGATCCCGTTCCTCGCGCAGGCGCTGTACACAGGACCCGTGACACGCTGGCTGGGCGGCGCGGACATCTCGTGGCTGGTGGGGATCGCTGTCACCCTCGCCATCTACTACCCGTGGGCGAAGGCTACCAACCGCGCGCCGGCCGAATCGATTTATCCGGACAGCCCCGCGGAGAGCCTTCCGCTCCCGGCCGGGACCAAGGCATAGAGGCACGACGGCGGCTCGGGCACCTCAGCCCCGGGCCGCCGTCGGCTGCTGGTTTCAGAAGGTGGAGGTGGTACCGGTGGTGGTACTCGCGACGGCCAGCCCGATAATGGCCAGCAGCCACAACGCACCGTAGCCCAGCAGGCAGAGGTACCCCAGCACCAGGCCCGTGATGGACATGCCCTTGCCGGACGGTTCGCGTTTGAGCGCCATGTGGCCGGTGATGATGGCGGCGATCTGCGGCAGGAGGAGGAAGCCCATGATCACCGAGGCGATGCCGCACACCATGCTCGCGATGCTGAGTGTCTTCGGCTCGGGCACGCCGTAGTAGCCGGGCTGGCTGTAGGGAATTCCGCCTTGGCTGTACGGGCCCGGCTGGTTGTATGGGCCCGGCTGCTGGCTGTAAGGGCCCGGCTGGTACTGGCCCGGCTGGTTGTACGGGCTCGGCGGCAGGTCTATTGCCCCCAGTACGGCAGCACGTAGACGGCGAAAATAACGAACGCGGCCAGGAGTGCCAGTGTTCCTGCCCCGGTTGTGCCGTGCTGGCGGGCCTTCGGGTTCCGCTTGCCAGCGGCCGTTTCCGGCGCGGTCTCCCGAACCCTGGATCGGGGAGGCATAGGACGGGGAGACACGCGCCGGGCAGGCACGGGACGATGCTCCATATCGCTGTTCGAGGGCGCCTGACGCGGGTCCACCGGCCTTACCACCGTGCCCGGCCTGACATTCCTGAACGCCGTGATGCCCGGCTCCTGTTCATGCGTGAGCTGCTGGCCGAGGTGGGCGTAGAGCCCCACCACGGCCTGCTGGTCCAGCACCGGGGGCAAGGCCTCGATGGCCCCCACAACGCGTTGGGCACCAGCCACGGGCACGTCCGCGTTCGTCACACCAAAGAGATCCGGCTGCGCAGCCATACAGATCAACGGACGGACCAGCCTGCGGTGCGGCGGCGCCATGACGGAGGCGACGGCGGCGCACTGGGCCAGCGCGCCTTCTACCGCCTGGGTGCGTGCGTAGCGGCCCTGCCAAAGCACACCGGAGGCCACCCGGACTTCGCCGGTCCAGTTCTTGGCGTCCACCACCACCACGCCGCCCGGCCCCACCAGGACGTGATCCAGGTTGGCCTTGGGCCGGCCCGGCCAGTGCACGTCGTGCATCACGTACCAGCCGCGCGGCACCAGCTCGCTGAGCTTCTCCTCCACCACCCGCCCGTGGGCGGCGCTGGCGTCCCAGGCCTTGGTGGAGCGCTCTGCCTGGTCGAGCTGGCGCTTGAGCCTCGCGACCCTTTCCGCAGCCAGCCTGGAATGCTCCGCTGCCCCGTCCCCTGCCCCCATGGCCGTCCCTGCTTTCCCCACTGGAATACCGACGGCCGAAGGCCGCCGCCGCCCTTTTGCTTGCGGACATTCCGCCCGATTTTTCGAAACTAACAGGGTGCAGAGGCGCCGGTATATAAGTACTTTGATGGCCCTGTACTCAGGTGGGCTACTTGGTTGATGACGTTGTTCCGTCACAGGGCCGGACACAGTGGCCGAATTGTGGACGGATCGTTTTGACTGCGGCCCGGGTCTGGCATGCTGTAGCCATGGCTAGCCGCGCGGGTACAGTTGCCCAACCCCAGGACCTTGTTGACATCACTGCGCTCCTTGACGCGTATTACGACATCACACCGGATCTGGGTGATCCAGGCCAGCGCGTGGCGTTCGGCACTTCCGGGCACCGCGGGTCGAGCCTCAAGGCGTCATTCAACGAGAAGCACATCGTGGCCATCACCCAGGCCATCGTGGAGTACCGGGCGGGGCAGGGCATCACTGGCCCGCTGTTCCTGGCCAAGGACACCCACGCCCTCAGCGAGCCGGCGCAGAACTCCGCGCTCGAGGTGCTGGCCGCCAACGGCGTCCAGGTCCTCATCGACGCACGCCACGGCTACACCCCCACCCCTGCCCTTAGCCACGCCATCCTCACCTACAACCGGAACGCCGGTGCCGGCGCTCCCCAGGCTGACGGCATCGTGGTCACGCCCAGCCACAACCCGCCGGCCGACGGCGGCTTCAAGTACAACCCCCCGCACGGCGGGCCCGCCGATTCGGATGCCACCGGCTGGATCGCCAACCGCGCCAACGAACTGCTCGAAAACGACCTGCGCGGTGTGAAGCGCATCCCGCTGGCGGACGCGCTGGCCGCCGACACCACCGGCAAATTCGACTTTCTCAGCAGCTACGTGGATGACCTGCCTTCCGTCCTGAACCTGGATGCAATACGCGAGGCCGGCGTCCGCATCGGAGCTGATCCCATGGGCGGCGCTGCTGTGGACTACTGGAGCGAGATCGGCGAGCGCCACCACCTGAACCTCACCGTGGTCAACCCCACCGTGGATCCGCAGTGGGCCTTTATGACGCTGGACTGGGACGAGAAGATCCGGATGGACTGCTCCTCCCCCGCCGCCATGGCCTCGCTGATCCAGCGCATGGCCGATGCTTCGTCTTCGGGCCAGCCGGCGTTCGATATTGCCACGGGCAACGACGCCGACGCGGACCGCCACGGCATCGTCACACCTGTTGTTGATGGGGTGGGCGGGCTGATGAACCCGAACCACTATCTCGCCGTCGCGATCGACTACCTGTACCGCAACCGCAGTGGCTGGAACCCCAACTCGGTGGTGGGCAAAACGCTGGTGTCCTCCTCCATCATCGACCGCGTGGCGGAGAGCCTGGGCCGCAAGCTGGTGGAGGTCCCGGTGGGGTTCAAGTGGTTCGTTCCGGGGCTGCTCTCCGGCGAGGGTGCATTCGGCGGCGAGGAATCGGCCGGTGCCTCCTTCAACAAAAAGGACGGCAGCGTCTGGACCACAGACAAAGACGGCATCCTGCTGGCCCTGCTCGCCTCCGAGATCACTGCGGTCACGGGCAAGTCCCCGTCCCAGCTCTACAAGGGCCTCACGGACCAGTTCGGCGCGCCCGTTTACGCCCGCATTGACGCAGCAGCCACGCGGGAGCAGAAGTCGGCACTCGGCAAGCTGTCGCCGTCGGACGTCACGGCAACTGAACTGGCTGGCGAGCCGATCATTTCCAAGCTCACCGAAGCCCCGGGGAACGGCGCGTCCATCGGCGGGCTCAAGGTGGTCACGGAGAACGCCTGGTTCGCTGCCCGCCCGTCCGGCACCGAGGACGTCTACAAGATCTATGCCGAGTCCTTCAAGGGCGAGGAGCACCTCAAGCAGGTGCAGGCGGAAGCCAAGGCCCTGGTGGACGGCGTTATCGCCTAAGCGGTTTAGTTCCGGCTCCACAGTTTGAGGATGCGCCGGACGGTTCGGTCACCGTCCGGCGCCATGTCCACCAGCGCGATCCGGTCCAGCACGACGGCGTCGCCCGGGTTCAGCCGTTTGTCACCGTGGTGCGACACGTGGGGCCGGTAGCCGGACAGGGTGTGGGCCGGCGTCAGGACTTTGCCGGCAAGGCTCCTGACTGCGGCAACCAGCTGCTCGTGCAGTGCCTGCAGGTCTTTTTGCGGCTGGACGAGGCTGACGGCCACGGACCCGTTCCGGCCGAACCCGGCGTCCTCCCCTACGGTGAGATTCGCACCCAGGGCCGGCTCGGTGAGCGGGCCCGCCATCGCGGCGAGCTGTCCGGCAGCACCGTCACTGTCGACATCGAACCTCACCAGCGTGATGTGCAGGGGCCAGTGCGTCCGCGGGAAAACCAGCCCGTCCGTCACGGGCTCGACGAAGGCCACGAAGATGAGGTTCCGCATAGGCCCAGTCTCCCACCGCCCCTCGGACGCTCTCTCACCTATGACCCTTAAACCCCAGACGCCCGCTCACTAATGGCCGGCTTAAACCCAAACGCCCGCTCACCTCCTGCGGCGGGGGTGAGCGGGGGTCTTAGGGGTTAAACGGTGCGGACGACGTCCTCGTAGGAGAACTTGGGCTTGGCTTCACCAAAGGCGTCCTCTGCGGGCCGGCCGATGTTGACCACCAGGAAGCTCTTCTGGTCGCCCTTCGGGAAGAAGGCGGCGTCAATCGCGCCGAAATCTGCGCCGGTCATGGGACCTGCGGCAAACCCAAGGGAGCGGACGGCCAGGATGAAGTAGCCGGCCTGCAGGTGGGCGTTGTTGCTGCCCGTGGCGGCGGCGAGTTCCGGGTTGGCGTCGTACATGGCCTTCGGGGCGTTGTAGCCGGGGAGGAAGTTGTCCCACTGCCCGGCCCAGTCGGTGTCGTAGCTGAGGATGGCCACGAGCGGCGCGGAGGCGGTCTTCGCCTTGTTCCCGTTGGAGAGGGCGTCAACGAGCGTGGCGCGGGCCTCGTCCGACCGGACGTAGGTGACCCGCAGCGGCTGGGAGTTAAAAGCCGTGGGGCCGAACTTGGTCAGCTCATAGATGGCCTGCGCCTGCTCGTCGGTCACCTCTCCGGTGAAGGAGTTGGCGGTGCGGGCCTGGGCAAAGATGGCGTCGATGGCGGCCGAATCGATTACTGCTTCTTCGTGGGCAATGGTCATTGGCTTACCTTTCGCTGCGCCTCCCCGCTTCTTGGGGCGGCCTTGTTGCTTTCCATCCTTGCAACTTCAAGTAGCCGAGGCCTCTTCCCGTAACGGCGGGTGACGTTGGGCACAGCGGTCCGGCAGCGAACGCTGGCGGTATTCTGGAGCCAGTTGATCTTCGCCCTCCGAGGCACCACCCTTTTGAAAGGCCTCCCGCCCATGAGCATGCTTGGAATCAAATGGAAGCTGCACGGCACCGGCAAGTCCATCAAGCCCGGCCACGTTGTGGCACCTGATGAGCGGCTCACCTGGCCACTGACCATCGGCGTTGGCATGCAGCACGTGGTGGCCATGTTCGGCGCCACGTTCCTGGTGCCCATCATCACCGGCATGCCGCCCGCCACCACGCTGTTCTTCTCAGGCATCGGCACGCTGCTTTTCCTGGTGATCACCAAGGGCCGGGTGCCCAGCTACCTCGGCTCAAGCTTCGCGTTCATCGCTCCCATCATGGCGTCCCAGCAGCAGTTCGGCGTGCCCGGGGCACTCGGCGGCGTGGTGCTGGCGGGCGCAACCCTGGCCCTGGTGGGCGCCATTGTGCAGAAGTTCGGTGCAGGCTGGATCAACCGGCTCATGCCGCCGATCGTCACCGGTGCCATCGTGGCGCTGATCGGCCTTAACCTTGCCCCCGCCGCCAAGAACAATTTCGACGCCGACCCCGTCACCGCCGTCGTCACGCTGGCCACCATCATCCTGGTGAGCGTCCTCTTCCGTGGCATCCTGGGCCGCCTGAGCATCCTCGTGGGCGTGGTGGTGGGCTACCTCGTTGCCATGCTGCGCGGCGAAGTGAGCTACGGGAAGATGGACGCCGCCGCCTGGGTGGGCCTCCCGCAGTTCCAGACCCCCGAGTTCCATGTGGGCGTCCTGGGCCTGTTCGTACCCGTGGTACTGGTGCTGGTGGCTGAAAACATCGGCCACGTAAAGTCAGTTGCCGCAATGACCGGACAGAACCTCGACGGCGTCTCCGGCCGCGCGCTGATGGCCGACGGCGCCGCCACCGTCCTGGCCGGCTTTGGCGGCGGTTCCGGAACCACCACCTACGCCGAGAACATCGGCGTTATGGCCGCCACCAAGGTCTACTCAACGGCGGCCTACTGGGTGGCGGGCGTCTTCGCCATCCTGCTGAGCTTCTCCCCCAAGTTCGGCGAGCTCATCGCCACCGTTCCGCCAGGTGTTTTGGGCGGCGCCGCCACCATGCTGTACGGCATGATCGGTATTCTGGGTGTGAAGATCTGGGTGCAGAACAAGGTGAACTTCTCGAACCCGGTGAACCTCACCACCGCAGCCGTGGCCCTGATCATCGGCATCGCCGACTACACGTGGACCATCGGCGACCTCACGTTCACGGGCATCGCCCTCGGTTCCGCCGCCGCCCTGGTGATCTACCACGGCATGAAGGCCATCGCGAAGGCCCGCGGCACCGTGGCGGAGCCCGAGACGGAGCAGGCCGGCCTGCCGCCGGCAGCCAAGGCGGCCATGAACGCAGCAGCCAAGCGCACGCCCAAAAAACGCTAGCGCCACATCAGCTAGGCCACTTCCCCGGCGTCTTCCGCGTCCTCAGGCCCGTCCCCGCCCTCCAGCCCGGAGGTGGCCTGGAGCCCGAAGCCGCCCGCCGTCGAAATACCGTCCTCCGGCAGGTTAGCCACGCCCATTCCGGCCGGATGACCGGGAGGGAACGGACCAGGCAAGCCAACGCCGAAGACAGGGCCCGCCTGCGGCCGCTTCGCCGCCAAAGACTTCGCCGAGTGGGGCCGCAGCCGGTCAAGGACCCAGGGGAACAGGTACTGCCGCGCCCAGATCAGGTCATCCGCCCTGGCCTGTTTCCAGCCATGGGACGGTACAGGCCGCGGCTGCAGGGTCTTGAGCGCATGCGGCACCCCCAGTGCGTCAAGGGTGGCGACGGCCACCACGTGGTGGCCCAGCGGCGAAAGGTGCAGCCGGTCCCTGTCCCACATTCGGGCGTCGTGGAGCGCCGGCAAGCACCACAGGTCCACCATCACCGCGTGGTGACGCAGTCCGATTGTGTGGAGGTGCTCGTTGTAGACGGCCAGCCTTCCCCGGATCTGGCCGAACACCGGTGTACTGCCCCAGTCCGGCCCGGCGAACAGCAGGACGGTGCCGCCGTTTTCAGCCAACTGGCCCACGGCCAAGTCCATCTTCTCGGCCAGCTTGTCAGGATCGCCGCGGTGGAAAATTACATCATTTCCGCCGCCGGACATTGCTGTCAGGTCCGGTTTGAGTGCCAGGGCCGGCTCGAGTTGCCGGTCCAGGATCTCCTGGAGCACCATTCCCCGCACGGCAAGGTTGGCGTAGGCGAAGTCGCTCTGGCCATTGCTGAGTTCCTCGGCGGCCCGGTCAGCCCAGCCGCGGAGACCGCCGGGGCTGCGGGGCTCCGGGTCACCGATTCCTTCGGTGTAGGAGTCGCCAAGGGCTACGAAGCGGTGCCACGGGTGCCGTTCAGCCGGCGGCCGTCCAGGGCGCGTCTCTTGCTCTTCGATGGTCATGCCGGCCGTCCTTTCGCCGTCGTCGTCGTCGTCGTGGAAGGGTAGGTTTCCGGGGCAGCAACTGCCTCGAGCGGCTGGTCCAGCTCCGCCGGGGCCATCAGGCGGAAGTCCTCCAGGTCATCGGCCAAGTCCCTCCGGGGCGCGGACGGATCCCGGCCGGGGCCAGGAGCAACAACATTCAGGGCCGCATCCCGCAGGCCCCACTCGTGGTGCGACGCCTCCCTCTGCAGGAAGCGCAGGGCACCTTCCCGGCTGAGGCCGTACTCGTCCATAAGGCTGCGCACCGCCAGATCCACCAGGACCAGCGAACTTTGGGCGACGGCAAGGCCCGCCGTGGCCTCCGCCCGCTCGGCCACCCTGACTACTACGCGCAGCGAGCGCGCCACCTGCTGCACGTAGCTGCGGCTTCGGAGGAGGTCATCGCTGGTAAACGCATGCGGCGAAGATGCATAAAGATTGATGGCTGCACTCGTACCGCCCTCGGACACGATGGGCACTGACAGGAGTGACTGGACACCGTGGCCGGCCGCCGCACTCGCGTACCCGGGCCAGCGCCGGTCCCGCCCGACGTCGGAAAGCAATACGAACTCGCCGCTCCGCAGCGCTTCGATGACCGGTCCGTCAGCAAACGAACACTGTTCCCGGTCCGCCTCGAGCGCCCGGTCGGTGCTTGCAGCCAGGGTGCGCGCCTTCCCGAGGCGGAAGAGGGTGGCGGCCCAGCCGATACCGCGGATTTCGCCCTCGATGTCCGTCATGAACTCGCGGGTGACCTCCCAGAGGTAGTTTTCGACGTCCTTGCTGTCGAAAACCGGCTCCGGGGGCAGTGGAGGCGGTCCCCATCCGACCTGCTCCGTGGGTCCTGCGGCCATGTTGCATGCCTTGGTTGAAGCGCTGGCGGCCTACTGCAAAACCTGGTTCTAAGGATACGTCCCGCGCCGTGCGCGCGGGAGGGGGCAGTGCGGTTGCATGCCTAGTCTGGTTCGCCGGCGTTCCCTGCGTACGCCTGCGCGTTTGCGGTCAGTACGACGTCGTATGCCTCCACCCGCCGGTCCGTCACCGTGGTGGGGGACTCCAAATGGACAGCGCCCGAGGGCAGGATACCGGCAGCTCCGTATCTTTCCATGACCTCCCATTGGGCCACAACGTCCTCGCCCGCGTGGTCGACCGGAAGGCTTGTCCAGAAAGCAAAGCCGCCGGCGGTGTTCAGGGCTTCCCGCCGGTAGAGCACACATCCGCCAAGCCAGGCCACGCGATAGGGCAACCACTCCCCGGGTTCCAGGGAAAGGTCAGCGCTGAGGTGGCTGAGATTTGCGGCGTTATGAAGCGGCCAGCGGTCAAATCCAGGGGCGCCGGGCCGGATGCGCTCAGCGGTGACGGGACCGTTCCACGCTTCAAAGCCGGCTGTCTGCTCCGGCCGCCTGTCGTCAAGGTAGGACAAACCCTGCGGAGCCATCCCCACAAAACCGCAGTCCAGCTCGTCGAGCGACCGGCTGAGCCGTTCCAGCGCTCCCGGTTCCAGCCAGATGTCATCATCAAGGAAAAGGCTCTGTTCAGCCGTCGACTGTTCCAGCAGGAACTGGCGGTGCTCCGCCAGTCCGCGCCGGGGCAGGTGCCGGAGCAGCGTGACAGGGCGGCCCTGCGCTTCGAGGACGCGGACCATCGCCGCCGCCGCCGGATGTTCCCAACCGGGAGTGCCGGTGGACTGGTCGCTGACCACCACGCGGAAGGTCGGGTCGGCCTGCCCTGCCAGTCCGGCCAGTGTCACGGGCAGTTCTGCCGGGCGGTTGCACGTGGGAATCAGCACGTCCACTGCAACACTGTCCGGCACCTCAACACGCCGTGCCCACTGTTCTGATGATCTCCTGCTCACACCCAACCTCCTGGCGCCTGCCTCGGCATTGATGAATGGGGTTCGTCGTGTGCTGTACCCACTTCAGCTTCCATGTATGCCCGGGCACGGCGAAGGCCTCCGCCCGGTGCCACACGGAGGGCAGCAGGGGGAGGCCTTCAGCGATCAGGTGCGCTCTCTCTTAGGGAGCGGCACCCGACCGGTTATCCGGCGTCGAAGCTCTCGCCGCCGTCGTCGTTCGGTGACTTTTCCTTGGGCAAGTCATTGCCGCTGCCGTCCGGGATCCCGGTGGCTTCCTGCCCGGGCTCGGAGGACACCGGGGCAGAGCCCTGGGAGTCGTCGTTCGACTCATCCAGTTCAGCTTCGCCGGAGGGAAGGTCCACGTCCCGGGGCAAGGGGTCCCCGCCGGTGCCGGACTGCGGCTCATTTGTGTCCGCTCCGCCCGTGCTGCCTGCGGCCGAGCCGTCTACGGAGCCCTGGGCTCCTCCCATTTCCTGCTCAGCGGTGGGGGTGCCATATCCGCCGGGGTCTGATTCCGGCTGGGCGTGCTGGTTTTCCTGTGTCATGGTTCCTCCTGTTGTGCGTTGAATGAAAGCTGACCTCGGAGGCTGCTCAGAGCCCCTTTCCACCAGTGACCGGCAGTACGGCGCCGGAAATGTAAGACCCGTCCTCTGAAGCCAGCAGCACGTAGGCCGCGGCAAGCTCGGCGGGCTGGCCCGCGCGTTCCAGCGGGGTGTCCTGGCCGAACGTCGGAAGCTTCTCCGGCCATTCGGTCGCGGGAATCAGCGGGGTCCAGATCGGTCCGGGAGCCACGGCATTGACCCTGATGCCCTTCGGGCCAAGTTCCTGCGCAAGCGCTTTGGTGAATGCCACCTGGGCCGCCTTGGTCATGGCGTAGTCGATCAGGCCGGGCGAAGGGTTGAAGGCCTGGATTGAAGCTGTGGTGATGATCGAGGCGCCCGGCTTCAGGTGGGACACGGCCGCCCGCGCCGTCCACAGCAGCGAGTACAGGTTGGTCTTGAAGACCCGGTCGAATTCCTCGGTGGGAAGTGACTCCAGGCTCTCGCGGTTCTTCTGGTACGCCGCGTTCAGCACCACCACATCAAGGCGTCCGAACTCGGCCGCTGTTTCGTTGGCGATCCGGGTGCTGAACTCCTCTTCGCGGCCGTCACCGGGAAACAGGAGGACCCGCTGGCCCGCTTTCCGGATCCAGTCCGCGGTGTCCTGGGCGTCTTCCTCCTCTTCGGGCAGGTAGGAGATGGCCACGTCGGCGCCCTCGCGGGCGAAGGCGATGGCGGCTGCCTTGCCGATGCCCGAATCGCCGCCCGTGATGAGGGCTGCCTTGCCCTGCAGTTTCCCGTGCCCCTCATAGCTGAGTTCCCCGTGGTCCGGCTTGGGCTCCATGGGCGCCGTCAGGCCGGGCTGCTTCTGCTCCTGCTCAGGGAACCCACCTGCGTAGTAGCCGCCCCGGGGGTCCTTTGGCTGGTCTGTCTGCTTTTCCGTGTCGCTCATAGTCCGCCTACTCACTGTGTCGGTTTCCGAGGGCCCAGCCGTGCACCGGCCCTTCGAAGCTATCCCGGCCCGAGGAGCAAAGTCCACCGTTCCGTGCGAATAATCAGTAAACTTATCAAATGTGGGGCGCGGCGCAACGTTGTCCTTGTTTCTGGGTACTTGGGGAGTAGCAAGGCTGCCAGAGGCTGGGCGGCGCAGAAAGGAGAAGCAATGTCGGATGTGGAGGATTACACCGCCCGGACAGGCAGGAATGAGACCCGTGAAGAACAGCTGGACCGCAACTGGGCGGAGCTGCTGCAGGAGATGCGGGTGCTGCAGATGGGCGTACAGATCCTGGGCGGCTTTCTGCTGACCCTGCCTTTCCAGGAACGGTTCGAAGACCTCGATGACTTCCAGATTGCCCTCTACCTGACCAACGTAATGGTCGCTGCGCTGACCACAGCACTCATCCTTTTGCCGGTCAGTGTCCACCGGCGGCTCTTCCGGAAGCGGCTGAAGGAGACCCTGGTTTCCAGCGGCGACACCATCGCCAAGATCACTCTTGCCGGAATCGCGCTGCTGAGTGCCGGCACAGCGGCCCTGGTGTTCGACGTGACCGCAGGACGCACAGCCGGCCTCACTGCCGGCGGAGCGTTGATGGCCGTGATGGTGGTCCTGCTGGTCTACGTCCCCATCCACCTGAACAGGCGCGCCGAGGCAGGCCGGTAAGTTACCACCCGTCGCGCAGCCGCACAGCCGCCCTGCGGACGGCTCCCGGGCCGGTCACCCACTCTTTCGCCCAGCTACAACCATTTGCCCTTTACCAGCCGCGCGGCCGGACACACGGCGGCGGACAACGACAGGAGAACCCTATGAAAACACTTTTGAAGATCGCACTGGCGGCCCTGCTGGTGCTTGCCGCACCGGCACTTTCGCTCGGCGCCGCCCATGCCTCGCCGGCTGCGCACACCACGGCAACCACCGTTGCGCTGTCCGTCGCCTCCCCCACGCCTTCGCCCGGCGACACCGCATCCAGCGGCCCGGCCAATCCGGGCACGGGCGAATCCGCTGAGAACGAATCCTCCCGGACCGACAACACACCCTGGGTCATCGGCGGGATCATCCTGTTGACGCTGATCGCGATCCTGGTTTGGAACCGCCTCAGGGGCAAAAAGACCATCGTTTAGCTACTTGTCGCCTGGTGAATGCGCAGCACTTACCTAGGCGCCTTCGAGTACCTGGCTTGTTGCCCAGGCCAGGTACTTGGCGGCATTGGCCACTGCATCCTCCGGGCTTGACGCCACGTCCAGCAACTGGGCAGCGGCAACCACTCCGTGCCCTGCAAGGTCCTCGGGAGTCACCAGAATCCTGCCGGCCACCACGATGACCGGAATGCCGCGTTCCCTGGCAGCATCCGCGAGCGCGATCGGGGCTTTGCCGGTCAGCGATTGGTGGTCCATGGATCCTTCGCCAGTGATAACCAGGTCGCTTTCCGCTAACTGACCTGCCAGACCCGTCAGTCCCGCCACCAGTGCGAACCCGCCTTCCAGCGCGGCGTCGGTAAAGGCAAGGAACGACGCCGGGAAGCCACCGGCGGCGCCTGCCCCCTCGATGTTGACGTCCCGGCCCGTAGCTTCGCGCAGGAGGGACGCCCAGTTGCGGAGCCCGGCGTCGAGCAGCTCAACGGCCTCCTCGTCCGCGCCCTTTTGCGGGGAGAAGACGTGCGCGGCGCCCAGCGTGCCGTAGAGCGGGTTCCGCACGTCCACGGCGATACGGAAGCTGGTGCCGGCCAGCCGGGGGTCCAGTTCGGAGGAATCCAGCGCCACGATGTCGGCGAGTGAGCCGCCACCCAGCGGCACCACATTCCCGGCCCGGTCCAGCGGCTTTAGGCCCAGGGCGCGCAGGGCGCCGCTGCCGCCGTCGGTCATTGCGGATCCGCCGAGCCCCAGCACAACTTCTGTGGCACCGGCGTCCAGCGCTGCCGCAATCAGCTGGCCGCAGCCGTAGCTGTGGGCCCGGAGCGCGTTGGCCGGGGTGGGCTCCATCTCGGCCAGGCCTGAGGCCTGCGCCGTTTCAATGACTGCGGTAACCCTGCCGCCGTCGCCCTTCCGGATGGCCCAGGCCGCGCCGACAGGGGCAAGGATGGGGCCTACCACCGCGTTGATCCGCTCCTCGTAGCCGGCAGCGACGGCAGCTTCGAGGGTGCCCTCGCCGCCATCGGCGATGGGGAACTGTGTGGCGACGGCATCCGGGTAAACGCGCAGGGCACCCTCCGCGATGGCGGCAGCTGCTTCAGCGGCTGTGAGGGAACCCTTGAACTTGTCCGGAGCAATAAGAATGCGCATGGGCTCCATCATGCCAGCACCGAGCAGGAAAGCGCTTGCCATATGTCACCCGGTCGGGCACCGTCCACCGCAGGTCCGGCCGGAAGCTCCTACCCTTCGCGCCATCCGTGGCCGGTAATGTGCGAGCCGCCCTGCGGGCCCATCTGCAGCATGCCGCCATCCACCACCCAGGAAGCGCCGGTGACGTAGCTCGAAGCGGGCGATGCGAGGAAGGCAATCACGGCAGCCACTTCCCGCGCGTCGCCCGGCCTGCCCAGCGGCACGCCGGGCCGGTCCTTCGTCGTCGGGTCCTCATCCTCCTGCCCTGTCATGGGGGTGGCTATCTCGCCGGGGGCAACGCTGTTGGCGGTAATGCCGTGCTCGGCGAGTTCCAGGGCCAGCGTCTTCATCAGCCCGCCCAGGCCGTGCTTGGAGGCGTCGTAGGCGGACGATCCCACCCGCGGCTGGAACTCGTGCACGCTGGTGACGGCAATCAACCGCCCTCCCCTGCCGGCCTGGACCATGCGCCGGGCGGCCGCCTGCAGGCAGACGAAGGCGCCATTGAGGTTCGTGTCCAGGGTTTGCATCCAGGTGTTTACGTCCAGGTCCAGGAACTTAGTCCCGTCGCCGGTGCCGGCATTGTTGACGAACACGTCCACCCCGCCGAGCTCCTCGGCCAGTTCCTCGATTACCCTGCCGGCGGCCCCAAGCTCAGTGGTATCCAGCTGCCGCACCACTGCCTTACGTCCCAGGCTCCGGATTTCTTCGGCCGTCGCTTTGGCGCCCGCCCTGTCCGAATGCCAGGTCACGCCCACATCCATGCCCGCCTTGGCCAGCGCAACGGCCGTAGCCTTCCCGATGCCGGAGTCTGACGCGGTGACAATGGCGGTGGTGGGGCTGAACCCCGTGGAGTCCTGCATGGTGTCTCCTTTGTCTTCAGGCCGGACGGCGCAGTTCCGGCGGCGAGGGGTAGCCGTCATCGTTGGAGTCGTTCGGGGCGTCCCGCATAGTCAGGAGCGGGACGGCGAAGGTAACCACCGGACGGGCGTGGGCATCGTCGGCCGACTTGACCGTAAGGCTCCTGGTCCCGGGCGGCACCGAGGGGGTGAATACCTGGAGGTTGCGGGAGCCCAAATTGGCCGAATTGCGCAGCGAATACTCGGTACCGAAGTGGTCCTGGAGGATGATGTTGGGCTCCGGCCCGTCGTCGGATGCCATCTGGATGGTGACCACCAGGCCGGTGGTCCAGATCTCGACGGACAATACGGTGAATGCGGTGCTGTCCGTGACGTGCCGGCCGTAGGTTGGCGGCAGCAGCATCCCGCGGAGGGAACCGGAAGGGATAAGTTCGCGCATGGTTGTTCCTGTTGGTTTGCGCCTGCCGACGACGGGACGGCGCCGGAGGTGATCCGGTGCTGGTCTTGCGGGGTACGGCTGGACGAATGCGGCTTAGGCGTCTTCCCGGCCAGGGTTTTCAAGCCGGAAGAAGTTTGATTGTTGGCCGTCGCTGCGCTGTTCCTGGTGTATGAAGTTCAGCTGGCGGGAGTCGAAGGTTTCAAACCATTCCTCCCAGCTGACGTGGCGGAGCTTGTCATTTTCGCCACCAAAGTCGATCCGCAGTACGCCAAGGTGGTCACCGTGCCCGGTGCCTTCCACCGTGGCGGGAACGCCGTCGCGGTCCTCTGCCCACTGCCTGATGACTTCATGGTGCGTGGTGACCAGGCTCCGGCCCTCGCGCTCCGGTTCGTCTTCCGTTGAGGTGACCTCCTGGGAATACTTCAGTGATTTGGATGATTCCGGTCCAGTGCGGACCTTCCCGTCGTCCGGGCCGGCGCCCAGGTCCTCTTCGTCCTGGTCCGTTTGAGACTCGCGGGTCTTATTGACCTTGTCCTGCGCCATGGTGGCCATCCTTTCCCCTACGGCCAATTAGTAAGTCTACTTACTATGTAGCCTCCCGCTCCGCCTCCATGTCAAGGGGGCAGTGCCATGGGACGGGGCGGATGAAGATTGTACCTCTGCCCCTTACGTGCGGCTAGGTCCGGGGACGCGCCACCGCATAGTAGCCGGGGATCAGGCTCTGCTCGGCCACGTCCGTCATCGGGTTCGTCTGGATGGCGACGGCACCGTCCTCCAGGAGCTCCCAGGTTTCCCCCGGAAGGACACGCGCCCGTTCGGCAGGGCCAAAATGGCCGGGCATGGGCAGCTCACGGATGGCGCGCTCCAGCGGCGCCGGAATGCCCCTGGTGGTTGCTCCCAGGTGCGAGACATAGTCCACGGGGTTTCCCTGGAAGTTGGTTTCTGCGAGGAATACGGTGCCGTGCCTGCCGGCCAGGCTCCAAAGGTTTTCCGCCAGTGCCATCTGGTCATCGGTGGTGAGTACGTGGAACACGCCGCGGACAAAGACGTTCGCCCCGCGTTCGTCTGCCAGCCCGGTTGCAGCACCGGGCGCTGTCATGTCCCGCACCTCGTAGCGGACGCACCCTGCCCTGTCGCCCTCCTTTTCGGATTCAGACCGTGCGCGCTCAATTGCATGGGCAGAGACGTCTACGCCAATTACGGCAGGGAATACCCCGGCGAGCGCTCGCGTGAGGCTGCCGTGCCCGCATCCCACGTCAACCGTGGGAAGCTCCGGGTCCAGGTACCGCACCAGCACCTCCTTGTACCCCAGGAATTCATGGTCCCTGCCGGAGTCCCAGAGAACCTCGCCATCCGCGCCGGTCACGTTGATGCCTGCCCAGTACCTGTCCCAAGCCACCGGCCGGTCCTTGTGCGCAGAGCGGGACAGGCGGACGAGTTTGGGAATCATCAGGTACTTCTGCCAGGCAGAGCGCACTGATTTCGCTGGAGAGGACACGGATCAAATATATGGGTTGCGCTGCCAAGCCGGCGGCCAAGCGTCCCTTTCGACTGTGCGGCGGTGGTCCGCGTCCGGTTGTTTCGTCACTCTTGCGGGATGTTCAACTTCTTCGGGTCCATCCAGCCTGCGTCCGCCATACAATGTACTCAACTGGGAGCGAAGGGGGCATTGTGACGGCTGACATGCCGTGGGACTCGGCTGTGCCCCGCACTGCTGTTATGGCGGACCCCGACGGCGGAAGGCTGGCGGTCAACGCGCAGGCACTGCGCGACGCCGGCTACGAGGTGCGTACTGCCGGGGATGCGGGCGGGCTTGCCGCCCTGCTCGAGGCAGGCGAACCTTCGGTGGTCGTCGTTGATACGTCCTTGTCGGCCGTGGAAGCAGAAGCCCCCGTCCTGGTGATGGTGGACCTGGACAGCGCCGCCGAACTTGCAGCCATGCAGCCTCCCGGCATCCACGACTGCGTAGCCAAACCAGTGCCGCCGAAAGAACTGGTTCACCGGGCCACAGCACTCATCAGGCAGGTGTCCCGGCGGGCCGCGGCCCGGCAGGAAGCCGAAGGCCTCCGTGAGCAGCTGCGCCTGGTCTCGGCTGCCGTCCGGGGCACCAATGATCCGCAGGAAATTGCCCGTCTGGTAGTGGAGGGATTCGGCAGGACGTTCAAGGCGGACCATGTCCGGCTGACCACGTTCGCCGACGAGCGGGTTCCTCCGATTACCGCAACATGGACCCGGCCGGGGCTCGACAAGCTTCCAGCAGAAGCGCTTCCGGATGAGGACTCCGCCCGGCACACGGCCAATAGGCTCTGGGCAGCGGCTGAAACGCTTTCCTTCGACGGGTCCGAAGAGGACACGAGGGCGGGTGAAGCATCGGTCACCCCGCGCCTTGCCCCTGCCGCCTCCCTGCTGGCGGTACCGATGGGCGACGGAGGCTCCTCGCTGGGCATCATCTGGATCGTGATGCTGGACCAGCCGCGGCAATGGTCGCGCGCCGAGCTGGGACTGATCCAGCACGTGGCGGGCAACGCCGCGCACGGCCTGATCCAAAGCCACCTGATCAGCAGCCAGCAACAGGTGGTTAAGCAACTTCAGCAGCTCGACAAGGCGAAAACCGACTTCCTGGCCACCGTTAACCATGAGTTGAGGACACCGCTGACGTCCATCATGGCGTATCTGGACATGATCCAGGAAAGTACTGACCAGCCCGTCTCCCCCGAAGTCCACCAGATGCTGGACATCGTGGTACGGAACACGGAGCGGCTCCGGATGCTGATCGAAGACATGCTGAGCGTGTCCCGCAACGGGCTCGATGACAACCTGATGCATCTGACCCCGGTGCGCCTGGGACAGACCCTGGACCTTGTCGCCGGCGCACTCCGTCCCCTGGCCCAGCTGCAGAACGTAACCATCGCCGTCGACCCCCTCCCTGACGATCCGGAAATCCTGGCGGACGAGGTACAGCTGCAGCAGGTGTTCACCAACCTGGTGTCCAACGCCATTAAGTTCACCCCCAGCGGGGGCCGGATCGAGGTGGGCAGCGAATCGCGCGCGGCGGCTGACGGCACCAGGTGGGCCACCGTCCGCGTCGCGGACAACGGCATCGGCATCTCCAGCGAGGAAATCGACCAGGTCTTCACCCGGTTCTACCGCGCCTCCAACGCAATGTCCGGGGCCATCCCCGGAACCGGGCTGGGCCTGGCCATCACCAAGGATATAGTGGCGCGCCACGGCGGCCGCATCGACGTGGCTTCCACCCTGGGCGCGGGGACAACGGTCACCGTCAGCCTCCCGCTGGATCCCTGCCGCAGCCGGGCCAACTGAGCGCGGGAAGGAGGACCGATGTTTGCTGACAACGACCCCCGGCTCTCCCAACTGCTGGAGGGCATTGTCCGGCTGGCGTCTGGGGACCTCAGCTCCCGGATCGAGGTATCCGACGCCCGCGATGAGCTCGACGCCATCATCATGGGCACCAACCTCCTGGCCGAGGACCTGCAGATAATTTACGAGGAACTCGAACAGCGCGTGCAGGTGCGCACCCAGCTGCTGCACGAGGCCCACTTGGAAATGCAAAAGATGGCCATGCAGGACCCGCTGACCGGACTGGCAAACCGCTCGGCGCTCCTCGAGGCTTTACGCGCGGCCATTGACAACGACGATGCCGGTGAAGGGCCCGTCATCCTGCTGCTCGACCTCGATGCCTTCAAATCCATCAACGACAGCCTGGGCCACACCGCCGGGGACAACGTCCTGATCACTGTGGGGGAACGGATCCGCGGCGCAGTGCGCGCCACGGACGTCGTCGCACGCCTTGGTGGGGACGAATTCGCGATCGTGATGCCGGCAGTCTCCTCAGACCAGGCAGCCATCGTGGGGCACCGCATCCTTGCGGCCCTCAGCGAACCGATTGAGCTGCCGGGGCGAAGCGTGCGCTGCGGCGCGAGCATCGGGCTAAGCGTCGGCGGAACCGGCCAGACCCCCGAGGACATGCTGATGGAGGCCGACGTCGCCATGTACGCCTCCAAGGCGGAAGGCCAGAACAGGCTCCACCGGTTCGAGCCAGGCCTCCTTCTGGTCCGCAGGCTCCGCAGCCAACTGGTGGAGGATCTCCGGGCGGCGATCAAGAGCGACGGACTGACCCTGCATTACCAGCCCGTGGTGGAACTTAGCTCCAGCCGGATCGAAGGCGTGGAGGCCCTGGTCCGCTGGAACCACCCGACGCGCGGACTCATCATGCCGGATGAGTTCATTCCACTGGCCGAGGATGCCGGCCTGATCTCCGAGCTTGGCTTGTGGGTGCTTCGCACGGCAGTGCGCCAGCTCCGGCAATGGATTGCCGCATCCCTCGTGGACAGCCACTTTTCCGTCCGAATCAATATCTCCGCCACCGACCTGCAAAGCCTGCAGTTCATCGAAGATGTGCGGAATGTCCTGAAGGAAACCAAAGTCCGGCCGGAGCAGGTGGTCCTGGAACTGACGGAAGTGGCCATCGTCAAGGGCAACGAACTGGACCGCTACTCGCTCGGCGGGCTGCGCGGCCTTGGCGTGGGGATCGAGATCGACGACTTCGGAACCGGTTACTCATCCATCAGCTACCTGCGCCGACTGCCGGTGGACCGGGTGAAGGTGGACCGTTCCCTTATCTCCGGCCTCGGCACCGACCCCAGCCAGCCCGCCCTGGTGGCTGCTGTCCTGCAACTCGTGCGCGCGTGCGGCCTGGAGGCTGTCTGGGAAGGCGTCGAGACGGCGGAGCAGGCCGAAAT
Organism: Pseudarthrobacter sp. Hb11; assembly: GCF_059383655.1. Lineage (NCBI taxonomy): Bacteria > Bacillati > Actinomycetota > Actinomycetes > Micrococcales > Micrococcaceae > Pseudarthrobacter > Pseudarthrobacter sp. Hb11. Next base: position 13,873 of record NZ_JBWZCM010000018.1, on the reverse strand, counting down.
ACTCCGCGGACTGGGGTGCCTCAGCGCCCAGGGCTACTACTTCAGCCGGCCGGTCCCGCCCGACGAGGTTCCCGGATTGCTCGCGGCCCAGCCGGAAAGCGCGAAGCAGTAAGCAAAAAACTACTGCGCTTTTGTTCGCCCCGATATACGATCATCGTGCTGGGTCTGTTTTTCGTCGCCGTGAGTATCGCGGCCTGCCAGCAGCATAGAACTTTAGAAGCGGTTGGAAATTGAACAAAAAAGGGCCAATGGGTCATTACTTCGTCAACTGGGGGCGTAGCTAATGTCGGTTCGTGTACAGGCGTGGGGAATCATCGCCGCTGTGCTGGCGGATCCGGATCCTTCCGGGGCCGCTGTCCGGCAGCGACTTAGCAACAGCCTTGATGAGAATCCCGGCGTGCCCGAAAGGGCTTTGCTGGAGTACCTCCTGGAAACGCGGCGCAGCGATGCCAATACCGTGGAAACGCTGGACAGCGCCCGGAAAATGCGCCTCGAACCGGCCGCCATGCCACCGAAACTCGCTGAACAACTCGATGCGATCCGCAGCATGTCACGCATCAGCGCGTTGCTCGAGAGCCAGATGCTGATGACGGCATTCCAGCCCATCTACGGACTCTCCGAAGAAACTGTGGTGGGGGTCGAGGCACTGTCCCGGTTCGTCAGCGATGACGGCGCCGCCGCGGAACTGTGGTTCGCGGAGGCGGCGGCTGTAGGCCTGGGCGCCAACCTTGAGTTTTCGGCCCTCGGATCCGCCGCTGCGGCGGCCAGGGACCTTCCTGCGGATCTGTACGTTTCGCTCAACATTTCGCCCACGTCGTGCCTGGACCCGCGCCTGCCGGAACTGTTCCAGCACATCGACCTTCCCATCAGCCGCGTGGTGCTTGAACTGACGGAAACCATCAGCGACGAGGAGTACCCGCAGTTCATCGCGGCGGTCAACCCGCTGCGCGAGAAGGGCCTGCGCCTCGCCGTCGACGATACCCACTCGGGGGCCGGCGCGCTGAGCCGGATGGTGCATCTGCGGCCGGACTTCCTGAAGGTGGGCCGGAACGTCATCGGTGATGTGGACAATGACGGCATCCAGCGGGCCATGGTTGCCTGCCTGGTGGACTTCGCCGAGCAGATCGGCACCACCCTAGTGGCGGAGGGCATCGAGACAGTCGGCGAACTGAAGGTCCTGACAGAGCTTGGGATCAGCGCGGGCCAGGGCTACCTGCTGGGCAGGCCGTCGGTCCGGCCCCAGGACTGGTCAAGCTGGAACACCAGCGTCGACTTGGACGGGCTGAAGCGCCAGCTGGTCGGACCTGAGACGTCCGGCCGGATTTCTCCGCCCACCGATTCCCGCTGACGCCCGGCTTTGTCGGTCGAACCCTCCGGCGTAACCGGCGGTCCAACGGGCTTGGGCGGTCCGACGGGCTTGGGCGGTCCAACGGGCTTGGTGGACGGGTGCTATCCGCTGCGGACCGGCTATTCGTCGTGGCCTTGGTCTGCGCTCATTTGGTCCTCCGCGGGTGGAGTTTCCCCGGGCGGTACTCCCCCGCCGGGTTCCAGCCCCGTGACGTTGCCTGCCGCCGGGTCCGGATTGGCTGAACCGGCCGCGTCCCGGCCGCTTTGCTGGCCTGCACCAGCTTCCTTGGTTGCCTGCTGCTCTTTGCCCGGCTGATCCGGGTTCGCGGGGTCGTTTTCCGGATGGTAGCTGCTCACAGTACTCGCCCTTCCTGATCGGCCGTGGTCTGGTGCCCCAGCTCTGGACTAATTGTAAGCATGCTGATAATTCTGGATAGGTAATGTTCCGGAAGTCCACTGGGGGCACCGGCAGGCAATGTCAGAAGGAGCAGTCACATGGGCATCGGCGACAGCATCGGCAAGGCAGCAGAGAACGCCATGGAGGACTTAGCAGGAACAAGCAAGCCCACTGAGAAACTGGATGTTCCGGACCCCTCGGATCCCAACGACGACGTGGAAGTCCACTCCTCCCTCAGTGAGGGATCCAACGCCATGGAAGCCGAGAAGCAAAAGGCTCCCGGTTTGAAGACGGGCGCGGCGCCGGGCCCGGTTTCCGAAGCTCCCCTGGGCGGGGACGTCGAGGAAGGGGAAGACGCCGGGACGCCGCACAGCGTCCAAGGTGGCAGCGGGGCGGATGCAACCGGATTGACCGGCAACGCCTCTGCACCATCGGGCGGCACGGAAGGAGTTCCGCGCGATGTTCCGGGATCAGCAGGCCTGCCGGACGGCGATCCGGACGAACTGCGCGCAGATCCTTCCGAAGGGGACCAGGACCCGTCGACCAGCACCGGCCGGGGCTAGGAAACCTCCGGGTCAGGCCACTCGCCGCGCTCCTGCAGCACGTCCCGGAGAAGGTCCGCCCGGTCGGTCACGAGCCCGTCCACTCCGAGCTGCAGCAGCCGGCGCATCTCCTCGGGATCATTGACCGTCCACACATGGACCACGAGTCCCAGGGCGTGAGCGCGACGCACAAACCCGGGCGTGACCACTTCAATCGGCCCGTACCGCACGGGAACCTGAAGCGCGTGGACGTCACGCAGGATGCGGCGGAGGACCAACCGGAAGACTGGTCCGGGCAGCACCCGGCCCAGGGCCGTGAACAGGCCCACCGTGACAACCCCCGCCGACGACGCCACCGGACGGCTCAGCAGCTTCAGCACCGCCCGCCGTCGCCGGTCCGAGAAGCTGGTGACCAGGACGCGGGAGTGTGCTTGGTGACGTTCGATCGCCGCAGCAAGGCTCCGGACCGAGTTCCAGTCCTTGACATCCACGTTCAGCCGGACACCGGGCAGCCCGGTGACCAGGTCCTCGAAGGTGGGGATGGGCTCGCGGCCATCAATACGGGCGCGGGCCACCTCGGCTGCGGTGAGATTCGCAACCCGCCCCGTCCCGTCCGTCACCCGGTCCAGTGTGTCATCATGCAAGACGAGCACCACGCCGTCCGCCGTGGTGTGCACGTCGGTTTCCAGGTACCGGTAACCGAGTTCGACTGCGGCACGGAACGCGGCCATTGAATTCTCCAGCCCGTCGTAGGAAAACCCGCGGTGGGCCATGGCGACAGGCAGCTGGGGGCCAGCAGCACCAGGGCTGCTGAAGAACGGCAAACTCACCCTGCGAGCGTACCGGAGTCCCCGAACGCCGGACTTGCCGGGCCCTAATCCTCTTCGGGAAGAACCTCCACGCCGTCGCTGCAGTGCAGCATGGTGCGGCCACGGCCGCCGTCGAGGTTGATCCACACTGCCGCGTGGTCCCCGGTGATTGCGTCCACCAGGCCGCCGGCCTCGAATCCGGGTGAGAAGACCACGCGGACGCGGTCGCCCTGACGCAGCTGCTTCCAATGCGGCGCGGGGGTTGCCCTGCGCAGCGGCGAATCAACAGCGTCGTGCTTGACGTTCTTTGCCATCATTACCCCTTGACCCGAAAAGGGGAGGTCTCGGCTCCCCGCACTCCACGCTACAGAGAAGAAGTGAACGCAAGGTGAGCGTCAGCTGTGAATTGAGCTCAGGGAAGTTTGACACCCAGCGACGCCAGGCGGGCCTCGAGAACCTGGGCCACGCCGTCGTCGTCGAAATGGGGTGCCTGCTGCCCTGCGGCGAGAATGGCTTCCGGATGTCCGCTGGCCATTGCGTAGCCGTGGCCTGCCCAGCGGAGCATCTCGATGTCGTTGGGCATGTCTCCGAACGCCACAACATCGGCGGCGCCGATACCCAGCGAGGCGGCATATTCGGCGAGCGTCACTGCCTTGTTGACGCCGGGAAGGCACAGCTCCAGCATGGACACGCCGGGCGAGGAGTGCGTGGCGGCGGCCAGGTGTTCGACGGCGGGCCGCACCTCAGCCAGGAAGTCGTCGGGATTGCCCTCCCGGACAATCGCCAGGAACTTCACGACGGCGTCAGCCGCGGTGAGCGTTTCGGCCAGCGGCGCCGGGGTGAATTCGGAGAGCAGCTCGCTGGACCCGTTTTCGATGAAGCCGGGTTCGAGGTGGAATCCGGTCAGTGTTTCCGCCGCAAACAGGGCGCCCGGCCGGAGCTCCTTGATGATGTGGCGGATCTCCAGCACGGACTTGATGGCGAGGGTGCGGGCGGATACAAGCTGTTCGGCTTCGAGGTCCCAGACCACGGCGCCGTTGGAGCAGATGACCGTGCCGGCGTGGCCGAGCTGGTCCTGCAGGGGGTGCAGCCAGCGCGGCGGCCGGCCGGTGACAAAAACGAGCTCGACGCCGGCGTCCCGGCAGGCGTGGAAGGCGCGGACAGTGCGGTCACTGATCTTTCCGTCGTGCCCGAGGATCGTTCCGTCTATGTCACTTGCCACCAACCGCATCCTGCCAGTCTACGTGGCGGTTCCGCGCACCCTTCCGCCCAGGCGGGCTGTGACCTTCCCGGCCGCGGCGGCGCATGATTCACCGAGTGCCTGCAACCGGTCCTGGGATACGCGGAACCGGGGCGCCGGGATCAGGACCGCGGCCACCACTTCGCCGCGGTGGTCGTAGACAGGCGCTGCCAGGCCCACTTCGTCAATGGAGGTTTCCCCGTAGTTGATTGCCCAGCCGCGCCGGAGGTCGTCCTTCAGACGGACAAGGTAGGCGTCCAGGCTGGACTCATCCAGGCCCGGGTAGGTGATGGCACCGCTGCTGAGGAGGGAACGGACGCGGGGTTCCGGTTCCCGGGCGAGGAACACCTGCACGGAAGCGCTGAGGGCGTCGCTGTAGCGGGCACCGAGCGGGGTGGTGTGTTTGATCTGGTGGTGGCTGGCGATCTGTTCCACGCAGATGGACTCGTCCCCGCTCCACACCATGAGCGCGCTGGTTTCGCCGGTCTGCTCCGACAGTTCGCGCAGCACCGGGTAGGCAACGCGCCGCTCCTCGAGCTCCGCCAGCAGGGGTCCCGCCACCGCAATCAACCCGAGTCCCAGCCGGAAGCGGCGGGTCTCGGCGTCCCGTTCCACCAGGTGTTCCTGCTCGAAGGTGGCCAGGATCCTGGAGACGGTGCTTTTGTGCAGCCCGACGCGGTTGGCGATCTCGGTGACCCCGAGGAGCGGCTCGTCCGCCGTGAAGGTGCGGAGGACGGCGATCGCGTTGACGATGACGGACGCGCCCTTGCTGTCGCCGCTGCCTGTGGTCTCGGGTTCTGTTGCGCTCATGGTGCTACCCATCATTCCTTAAGGGCGGCCGGAAGCGGCGCCACCGGATTGATGACGCCGCTTCCAGGTATGGCACTGTTTGAAAGACTAGGCGCCGATGATGTTGTACTCGGGACCGAACGGGAACTTGGTGATGTTCTCCGCGCCGTCCTCCCCCACCACCAGGATGTCGTGCTCGCGGTAGCCGCCGGCGCCCGGCTGGCCGTCCAGGACCGTGATCATCGGTTCCATGGACACCACCATGCCCGGTTCGAGCACGGTATCGATGTCCTCGCGAAGCTCCAGACCGGCTTCCCGGCCGTAGTAGTGGCTGAGGACGCCGAACGAGTGTCCGTAGCCGAAGGTGCGGTTGGCCAGCAGGCCATGGCCGACGTAGATCTCGTTGAGTTCGGCGGCGATGTCCTTGCAGACCGCCCCCGGCTTGATGAGTTCGAGGCCGCGCTTGTGGACTTCGACGTTGATGTTCCACAGCTCCAGGGAGCGGGCGTCGGGTTCGCCGTAGAACAGGGTGCGCTCGAGGGCGGTGTAGTAGCCGGAGGTCATGGGGAAGCAGTTCAGGGACAGGATGTCGTGTTCCTGGATCTTGCGGGTGGTGGCCCAATTGTGCGCGCCGTCGGTGTTGATGCCGGACTGGAACCACACCCAGGTGTCGCGGATTTCGGAGTCGGGGAAGGTCCGGGCGATCTCGTGCACCATGGCCTCGGTGCCGATCAGGGCGACCTCGTACTCGGAAATTCCGGCGGTGATGGCGTTGCGGATGGCTTCGCCGCCCAGGTCACCGATCCGTGCTCCGTGCTTGATGACCTCGATTTCCTCGGCAGATTTGATCATGCGCTGGCGCATGGCTGCCTGCGCCACGTCCACCAGGGTTGCGGAGGGGAATGCGGCCTGGATCTTGTTGCGGTTGTCCAGCGGCAGGGAGTCGTCCTCGACGCCGAGACGGCGGGGGTTGATGCCGCGGGTGCGCAGGACTTCCTGGATGGCGAAGATGTAGTTGTTGCGGCGCCAGTCCGTGTAGACGATGTTGTCACCGTAGCTCCGCCGCCAAGGCATCCCGGCGTCGATATTGGCGGTGACGGTGACGGTGTCATCCTTGGTGACCACCATGCCGTAGGGGCGGCCGAAGGTGGTGAACAGGAAGTCGGAGTAGTACTTGATGGAGTGGTAGCTGGTGAGGACGACGGCGTCGAGGTCCTTTTCTTCCATGATGCGGCGGAGCCCGGCGAGCCTGCGCTCAAACTCGGCGTCAGAGAAGGTGAGGCGGACTTTTTCGCCGTTCTTGAGGACCTTCGTGCGCTCCAGTTCGGCGACGGTGGTGGCGTTCTCGGTGGTGATGGTCATCGTGGTTGGCCTTTCTGGGGTTCTACGAAGCTAGAAGAGGGTTGGTTGCAATCGGTGCAACCCTGTTGCAACAGACTAGGGGTGATTTTCACCACGGTCAATGGGGCTTGTTGTATCTGTGGCCATATTTTCGCAGCAAGGCGGCGCGGCACAGCAAGGATGCGTACGCTGAAGCAAAATTGCCGCCCGTTGCGCTAACAGGAATTGCGTTGCGCAGGTGCGGCCGCGAGCGCGTGAGAATATAAACAAGGGCGGGCGTAGTACTCGGCGCCTCCCTTGACACGCGCTGTGACGGCTGACATATTTCCAGTACGCGCTATGTGCATCGTGTTGTGCATTACGCAATTAGGGCGTGAGCGGCCAAAGCGCACTGGGCTGGGGAGCGGCAGCAGTGAGAAGGTTGAACCCGGGCCGGTTGGCCTGCCCGGATTACCGCAGCCAGGAGTCCGGGGACTTAGGAAAGGAACACCAGTTTCATGGTTCACAAAGTCAAGGCAGTCATTGCCAAGGAAAAGAACGCCCCGGTGTCAGTGCAGACCATCCTGGTTCCGGACCCGGGTCCGGGCGAGGCTCTGGTGGACATCCTGACCTGCGGCGTCTGCCACACGGACCTGCATTACAAGCAGGGGGGAATCACCGACGACTTCCCCATCCTGCTGGGCCACGAGGCTACGGGTGTGGTCAGCGCCGTTGGCGAGGGCGTCACCGAAGTTGCCCCGGGTGACCGCGTCATCCTGAACTGGCGTGCCGTCTGCGGTGAGTGCCGGGCGTGCGCCAAGGGCCAGCCGCAGTACTGCTTCAACACGCACAACGCCACGCAGAAGATGACCCTTGAGGACGGTACGGAGCTCTCCCCCGCGCTGGGCATCGGTGCTTTCGCTGAGAAGACCCTCGTGGCGGCAGGGCAGTGCACCAAAGTCGACCCCGAGGTTGATGCTGCCGCCGTCGGGCTGCTGGGCTGCGGCGTGATGGCCGGCATCGGTGCCGCCATCAACACCGGCGAGGTCAAGCGCGGCGAATCCGTGGCCGTGATCGGCTGTGGCGGCGTGGGCATCGCCGCGATCGCCGGGGCCAGGCTGGCCGGCGCCACCACCATCATCGCCGTGGACATCGATGCGAACAAGGTGGAAATGGCCAAGTCCCTGGGCGCCACCCACGGCGTGGACTCCAGCAAGGAAGACCCGATCGAGGCCATCCGCGCCCTCACCAACGGCAACGGCGCAGACGTGGTGATTGACGCCGTCGGACGTCCCGAAACGTACAAGCAGGCGTTCTACGCCCGAGACCTCGCCGGCCGCGTGGTGCTGGTGGGCGTCCCGACGCCGGACATGCAGCTCGAGCTGCCCCTGCTGGACGTCTTTGGCCGGGGCGGGTCGCTGAAGTCCTCCTGGTACGGCGACTGCCTGCCCTCCCGCGACTTCCCCATGCTGGTGGCGCACTACAAGCAGGGCAACCTGGACCTGGACGCGTTTGTCACCGAACGCATCACCATCGAGCAGGTGGAAGAAGCCTTCGCCAGGATGCACGAGGGCAAGGTCCTGCGTTCCGTCGTTGAGATCGAGCCGGCGGTGGCTTCCTGATGGGCGTCCAGATCGAGAACCTGGTCACCTCGGGCACATTTTCGCTCGACGGCGGCACCTGGGACGTGGACAACAACGTCTGGATCGTGGGCAACGACGAGGAATGCGTCATCATCGACTCCCCGCACGACGCCGCCGCGATCATCAACCAGGTGAAGGGCCGGAAGGTCCTGGCCATCCTGCTCACGCACGCGCACAACGACCACATCGGTGCCGCCCGCGAGGTAGCCGACGCCGTCGGAGCCCCGATCCACCTGAACCCGGAAGACCACATCCTGTGGGAGCAGGTCTACCCGGGTTTCAAGCCGGACCGTTCCCTGGCTGATGGTGATGTATTCGAAGTGGGCGGCGCGACGCTGCAGGCGATCCACACGCCCGGCCACTCCCCCGGCTCCACCTGCTTCTACCTCGAAAGCGAAGGAACGGTCTTCACCGGGGACACACTCTTCAACGGCGGCCCGGGCGCCACCGGCCGCTCGTACAGCGACTACCCCACCATCCTCACCTCCATCCGCGAGCGGCTTCTGACGCTGCCGCCCGAAACCGTGGTCCGTACAGGGCACGGCGACAACACAACGATCGAGGCCGAGCGGGAAACGCTGGCGAAGGTTTCGCAGTAGTCAGTGAACTAAGGAAGTTGGAACAATGAAGTTCGGCAAGCAGCCCGCCCCCGTGGCGGACATCAATGAGGACAACCTCGAAGTCCACAAGCCGAAAAGGGAAGCGGCGGGCGTGAAGGCCGTGATGGTGGCGCTGGAACGCGCCGTGGCCCAGGCCGGGGTGACGCGGACGACGCAGTCGCTGCTGCGGTTGAACCAGCGGGGCGGGTTCGACTGCCCGGGCTGTGCCTGGCCGGAGTCGGACAAGAAACGCAAGGCGGCCGAGTTCTGCGAAAACGGCGCCAAGGCCGTGGCCGAGGAAAACACCCTCCGCACGGTAGGTGCCGAGTTCTGGGCCAAGCACTCCATTGCCGAACTCGCAACGAAGACTGAGTACTGGCTGGGCAACCAGGGCCGGCTCAGCGAACCGGTGGTGATCCGGGACGGTGAAACGCACTATTCGCCGATCTCCTGGGCGGAGGCTTTCGAGCTGATCGGCGAGCATGTCCGGGCCAGCACTCCAGACCGTTGTGTCTTTTACACCTCCGGGCGCACCGCGAACGAGACGGCCTTTATGTACCAGCTGTTCGCCCGTGCCCTGGGCACCAACAACCTGCCGGACTGCTCCAACATGTGCCACGAGTCCTCAGGCTCCGCACTGAACCCCACCATCGGCATCGGCAAGGGGACCGTGTCCCTGGATGACATCCACGATTCCGAGCTGATCTTCGTCGTCGGGCAGAACCCGGGGACCAACCACCCGCGGATGCTGTCCGCGCTGAAGGAATGCAAGGACAAGGGCGGCAAGGTGGTGGCGGTCAATCCCCTGCCCGAGGCCGGACTGTTCAACTTCAAGGACCCCCAGACGGTCTCCGGTGTGGTGGGCGGCGGAACGCCGCTGGCCGACGAATACCTGCAGATCAAGGTGGGCGGTGACCTGGCACTGTTCCAGGCGCTGGGCCACCTCCTCCTGGCCGAGGAGGCACGCAACCCTGGCACCGTCGTCGACCATTCCTTCGTAGAAGCGCAGACGGACGGATTCGAGGCCTACCGCGAGGCCCGCGGTGAGCTTGACTGGGCGGAAACCGAGAAGGCGACCGGCCTGTCCCGCGAACAGATCGAGACCGTGGCCGGGATGCTGATCCAATCCAAGGCCACCATCTTCTGCTGGGCCCTGGGCGTCACTCAGCAGCCGCACTCGGTGGACACCATCAAGGAAATGGTGAACGTCCTGCTGCTGCAGGGCAACTTCGGCAAGCCAGGCGCCGGAGCCTGCCCGGTCCGAGGCCACTCCAACGTCCAGGGCGACCGGACCATGGGCATCTGGGAAAAACCAAAGGAATGGCTCCTCGAAGCACTGGATGGCGAGTTTGGAATCACTTCCCCGCGGCACCACGGCCATGACGCCGTCGAAGCCATGGAGGCCTTCGAACGCGACGAGGTGGACGTCTTTGTGTCCATGGGCGGCAACTTCTCCCTGGCCTGCTCAGACACCGAAACCCTCGAGGCCGGCATGCAGCGGATCGGCTTGACCGTGCACATTTCCACCAAACCGAACCGTTCGCATGTGGTGCACGGCCGCACCTCGCTGATCCTCCCCACCCTGGGCAGGACGGACAAGGATGACAAGCACCCCAAGGGCGCCCAGTTCCTGTCCGTGGAGGACTCCATGTCCGTGGTCCACTCCACCCAGGGCAGGCTGACGCCGGTATCCGAGCACCTGCTGGCCGAGCCGGTCATCGTGGCCCGGATGGCAGAGGCGACCTTCGGTCCGGACCATTCGGTGGACTGGAAAGCCATGGCCGAGGACTACGACGTCATCCGCGAGCACATCGAACGCGTCCTGCCCGGCTTCGAGGACTTCAACACCCGGATCCGGACCAAAAACGGCTTCGTGCTGCCCAACCCGCCGCGTGACACCCGTTCGTTCAAGACAGACATCGGGCGCGGGCGCTTTACGGTCAGCCCGCTGGAGTACCTGACCCCGCCGGAGGGGCACCTGGTGCTTCAAACCATCCGCAGTCACGACCAGTACAACACCACGTTCTACGGCCTGGACGACCGCTACCGCGGCGTTTCCGGCGGCCGCCGCGTGATCCTGGTGCACCCGGAGGACCTTGCAGAGCTCGGCTTCCAGGACCGGGACCTCGTGGACGTGGTCAGCACCTTCCGCGGCGTTGACCGTAACGCCGAAAAGTTCCGCCTCGTGGCCTACCCCACCGCCAAGGGCTGCGCCGCCGCGTACTTCCCGGAAGCCAACGCCCTGGTCCACAAGGAGAACGTGGCGCGCGAGTCCAACACCCCCGGCTTCAAAGCCATGTTTGTCCGGTTTGTGCCCCACCCCGCGGAAACCACCGAGGTGGAGGCCGCCGGAGAGCTCGAGCCGGCGGCGGTCTAGTCCCCCACGCCGTTGCCGTTACACAGCGACGGCGGCATTCGGGTGGTGTGTGCCGAGTGTCGCCGTCGTTAGTTACTTTGTTTGAATCTCCGCCTACACCGGGTTGTTTCCGTCAGGCTGGGCTTCGGGATCCAGGTCCTTGCCGTAGCCGGTGGCAGAAGCAAGCCCTCCCACCTGTTGTCCGGCGTTGGTTTGTCCCGGCGTGAAACCGCTGTCCGGCGCGTCCTGCGCTTCTCCCCCGGAATCTGGCGCAACGTCCTGCCGCAGGTGCTCGTCATCAGGAATGTCTTTGGAAACCTCTTCGTCAACCATTTCACCAGCCAAGCATCAGTGGCCTGCCGCCGCAAGGGGTTCCGCGCGTGATGGCAGCTATGGAGTCTTGGGCTGAAACCTTCCGATGGCAAGGGCTGGCGTTGTAACGTGATGGCGTGATCGTTCCCGATATTCCCCAGAACGCCGTGGCGGTCGCGGATCACTACGACGAGCTCGATCCGATCTATCGTCGAGTGTGGGGCGAGCATGTTCATCACGGGCTCTGGGCAACGGGTCGCGAGACGCCCGCCGAGGCCGTCGAGGCGCTAGTCGACACGGTCGCTGACCGGCTGCGTCTTATGCCCGGCGAGGCGTGCGTTGACATCGGCTGCGGCTATGGCTCCACCGCACGGCAACTCGCGGTGAAACGCAAGGTCCGCGTCGCCGGCTTCACGCTTTCAGCTGAGCAGGCCCACTACGCCGCCGCCCATCCCGTACCCGATGTGGACATCCATCTCCGCGACTGGCTCGTCAACGGGGTGCCCGATACCTCGGCCAATGCCGCATGGGCGATCGAGTCGAGCGAGCACATGGTCGACAAGCCCAGGTTCTTCGACGAGGCGCATCGCGTGCTATTGCCCAATGGCCGCTTCGTCGTCTGCGCATGGCTCGCCGAGACTGATGCCAGCGGTTGGAAGGTTCGCCACCTGCTCGAGCCGATCTGCCGTGAAGGGCGCCTGCCCTCGATGGGCACGCGCGAGGATTATGAGGCGATGGCAGTGGCGGCGGGCTTTGCGATCGATGGCTATGAGGATGTCAGCCGCCGCGTCGCGCGCACATGGACGATCTGCGCCCGTCGACTTGTGAAGGCCTTGCTCGTGGACCGCGAGACCCGTCGCCTCGCCCTTGGCGCACGCAATCGCATCTTCGTTTTGAGCTTCCCCCGCTTGATCCTGGCCTACCGCACTGGTGCGATGCGCTATGGGATATTCACGCTGTCTAAGGCGACGGAGAATGGGGAGCCACGCTAACCCGGCAAATCAATGCAGCAAAAGGCAGCCTGATCGCCAGCCCTACCAACTCCGATGCTGGTAGTACGGGACTGCCCCATGCCCACGTCCTCGAACTCGTCAGGCAAGAACCGTAAAGTGTCCCTCTAACGACCGTCTTTGGTTTCACTTGTCGACTCTGAGTTCGGGGTCTGATGCAGGAATACGCATGACTTTGATCCGCAGGGGTGCCAGCAAAGTCGTGATTACTGCATCTGATGCATGCTTGCCCCTCCTACGCTCACCGCCGGCTGGCGCGCAGCGGACAACTGTTCTCAGATGCCGTATCGGGTTGAGGTGGTCGGCCAGGCAGGTAGAGGTGCCGGGAAAGACAGGTAGCAGCGGCTCTGGTGCCTGTTTGCCCGCCAGTCGTAGGCTCTGAGCAATCGCGCCAGCCGGGTTGGCAGCTTCAATGTGCGGCCACTCCACCATTGAGGGTGTGATTCCGGGACGTGCCTGCGGAACCCGCGGGCAGGCCGGCCCCAGGGGACGGGAATCATTCATGAATCGAAGCATTGCACCAGCGACACTTGCCATCGCAGCAGCGGCGATAAGCCTCACAGGCTGCGGCGGGTCGGACCAAACAAACACGACCCCGCCGCCCGCGGCCGCGTCCTCCTCCGCGACGACCGCCTCAGCGCCGGCTAAGGCTTACAGCAACGAGGACCTCAATGCAATTGTCGCCGGCCTCAAGGATGCCCAGGGGAATGCCCTGTCCGTGGTCCCGGCCGCCCAGATCGACCAGGGGTTGATAGCAGCCCGGGAAATGCTCAAAACCGCGGTCATAACGCCCGAGGCCTGCGGGGTGCTATTTGATAACAACACCCAGGTTCCCGAGGGCAGCACCTACGCCGCCGGGGCGAGCCTGGCGGGGAAGGCTCAAACGGCGACGGTGATGACGGTGTTCGCGGTCAAAGACCCTTCGGTGATGACTGCCCAATTCGAGAAGAGCGCGGCGGCGCTGAATGACTGCTCGACGTACACCATCGAGTTGAAGGGGAAGAAGATCACCAACGAATTGAAACCCCTGGACGCAGCGGTGCAGGCCGATAAGTCGATGGCTGCACTGACCATTCAGACCACCCCAGGCGGGCAGAAACAGGTCTGCAATCTCACCGTTTTCGGAGTTAAGGGGAACCTGGCGGTCACCGTTATGAAGAGCGGCACCGTGGGTGCAGTAACCGCAGCCGACGCACCCGAACTCGCCAAGCTCGTCAACGCAGCCCTCGCCGCAGGCTGAAAAATGCATCGTTCGGGCGCCCGTTTCAGAGCCGCTCTCGAATTTATCCGGGCAACCAGCTATAGCATTTGACCACGTAAGTCAGAAAAACCCTCTAAACGAAGGAGCAGCATTATCGCCCAGCTATGCCGCCCCCTGAAGCTGGCGTTGAATAAGCCGCACAGTGAAGGTCCCGGGTCCGGACACGGGGAAGGCCTGCCGGCTTGGGAAATTCCCAAACCGAAAAGCCCCTGTTTTAGGCCGTGGCCGCAGGCCCCACCCAACGACAA
>NZ_JBWZCM010000017.1:0-72345 GCF_059383655.1 Pseudarthrobacter sp. Hb11 | reverse complement strand
AACCCCGCCACCGGCAGCAGCGGTAGTGGCCAGGGCGGCATCCTCGAGAAACAGGGCCCCCACGCCGGCAACGGAGGCATGAATGCCCTCCATCACTGCCACTGCGCCCTCGCCGTTTCCCATACCAACATCATCTACGGAGGCACTGACAATCTGGGTGGGAGCAGGTGTTAGGAGGCTAATGGCAAATTTCGAGACTCGAACGCGGGCTGCCGCACTGGTCCCGCCGTCTGCCGACATCCGCATACCGACATTTTCGGCGAAGGCACTGACATTTGAGGGGGAAGCACATCATCAACGGAGGAACCGGCAACCTTAAGGCCGAATCGAAACGCGCGTAAAGGTACTCCTACCCGCCCGCGAACGGAGGTAACACATCCACCACGTCATCAGCCTTCAGGACAACGGCCTGGTCCCGCACGGCCACCTCATTGAGCAGGAAGCTGCTCCGGGACAGGATGCGCGGGAGCGGGGGAGTTCCGGCAGGAGGCGCGGGGCGCTCCACGGATAAAACGGTCTCGAGAAGGTCAGCAACGGTGGCTCCCGGCGCCAGGTCGAAGCTCTCTTCCTCCATGCCTGCGGCGGCGCGTGCGGCAGCGAAGTAACGTACGTTCAAAAGTTCAGCCCCCGATGGCGCTCATGCTGCGGTCCGGCTGGACGAAGTCCGGAGCGTCAAGTCCCACGTGGTCCATTCCGTGGGCTTTAGGCTTGAGCCACATCGCGTCCTGCCACCGCTGGGCGAGGGCATCGTCGCTGGCTCCCGAGCGCAGGAGACCCAACAGGTCGAATTCTTCCCGGGAGAACAGGCAGCTCATGATCTTGCCCTCTGCAGTGATCCGGGTCCTGCGGCAATCCGAGCAGAACGGCTCAGTCACGGAGGCAATGATGCCCACCGTGCCCAACACAGGGCCAAACGCGCCCGCAGCGCCGTCAGCCGACCCGGCCACCCGCCGTCGTACTTCAAAACGCTCCGCCGGGGCACCGTCACGGGCGCGGGGATCGGGACTGAGGACAAAATCAGCGGAGAGAATTTGGCGGATCTCGGCGGCCGTAATCATGTTCCGCCGCGTCCAGCCGTGGTCGGCGTCAAGCGGCATCTGTTCAATGAAACGAAGCTCATACCCGCGCCCCAGGGCCCAGGCGAGCAGCGACGGCGGCTCGGCGTCGTTGATGCCGCGCATCAACACCGCGTTGAGCTTGACCGGGCCCAGACCCGCTGCCCAGGCTGCGTCCACCCCGGCCAGCACTTGGTTCAGGAACGGCCTGCGGGTCAGCTGGGTGAAGGTTTCCTCGTGCAGCGAATCCAGCGACACGTTGATACGCGTCAGGCCGGCAGCCTTCAGCGGCGCCGCCTTTTTCGCGAGTCCCACGCCGTTGGTGGTCATGGAAATGGGCAGGCCGGGGTGGTTGCTGCGAAGGGCCGAAATGATGTCCACCAGATCGTGCCGCACAAGGGGCTCCCCACCGGTAAGCCGCAGTTCACGAACTCCCAGCTGCTCCACTCCGATCCGCACAATCCGAATGATTTCCTCCGCTGACATCACCGCCTGTTTCGCCAGCCATTCCAGGCCTTCGGCAGGCATGCAGTAGGTGCAGCGAAGGTTGCATTTGTCCGTCAGGGACAGCCTCATGTCCGTGGCCCGGCGTCCATAGCGGTCCGCGAGTCCAGCCGGAGCATCAGCGGGGCGGGCAGCAGGAACCGACGGCAGGGGTGCTGCTTCCTCCCGCGGCTGGGGCATGCCTAGCTGAACACTCATGAATTCAGGCTACGCCACGTTGGGTTGCGCATCACACCCCGTGACACGGGCAAGCGAGGCAGCAGAAGACCGGGCAGAGCCGAGGACAGGTCAGGCGCCACAGGTACTCCGCGAACTTATGCTTGAAGGGTGGACACCTCACGGCCAAGGGAGGCATCGCACGACGACGGGTCGGGGCTGCCGGAGCAACGGGCACCTTCGCCGCCGCCCCGGGCATCGGCGTCCCAGGCAGTGCCACACTGGAACGGGCGGTGGGCGGCGGCCGCCGGGGTGGTTGCGGTGGGCAGTGCAGTGGTGCTGGGGGAGCTGGTAGCCGGCGTCGTCAGTCCGTCGTTGTCGCCTCTGACCGCTGTTGGTGGCGCCGTCATCGATGCCATTCCTCCCGGTGTCAAGGACTGGGCCGTTGCACTGTTCGGTACCGCGGACAAAGTGGCTCTCCTGGTCGGGATGGGCCTGGTGATCGCTGCGCTTGCCGCACTGGCGGGCGTGGTGGAGGAACGCCGCCGGTTGAGGGGCGTCGCGGTGGTTGCCGTCTTTGGGCTTGTGGGCCTGGCGGCCGTCCTGACCCGCGCCCAAGCCACGTTCAGCGCGATTGCACTGGCGGTCCTCACCTCCGCCGTCGCCGGCGTCCTGCTTCGATTCCTGATCACGAGGCTGCAGGAATGGGGGAGCGATGAACCGCGGGCAGGAGCCGATGCCGCGCCTGTCCGCCGTCGTTTCCTGCAGGCTCTGGCCGGCGGAGCCTCGTTCGCCATCATCGGTGGAGCGCTGGCGGCCACATGGCGCGGTGCTTCCCTTGCGGTCAGCGAAGCCCGGAGCCGCGTAGCTCTGCCGGTAGCCAACTCGCCGGCGCCGCCAGTCCCGCCAACCGCCGAGGCGAAAGTCGACGGCATGCAGCCGCTGGTCACGCCCAATCCGGACTTCTACCGCATCGACACGGCCCTCACGGTCCCCGCCATCGGTCCGGACGCATGGGTCCTGAGAGTCACCGGAATGGTGGACCGGGAGGTGGAGTTGACCTTCGCCGAACTCCTGGCAAAACCCCTGACCGAACGCCATGTGACCATCGCTTGCGTGTCCAACGTCGTGGGCGGAGACCTCATCGGCAACGCACGCTGGCTGGGGTGGCCCGTCCGCGACCTGCTTGCCCTTGCCGGGCCGCAAACCGGCGCGGACATGGTGCTCTCACGAAGTGTGGACGGCTGGACCGCGGGCACACCGCTGGAAGTGCTCACCGACAACCGTGATGCCCTGCTCGCCGTCGGCATGAATGGTGAGCCGCTGCCGCTCGAACACGGCTTCCCGGTCCGGCTGGTGGTGCCCGGACTCTACGGCTACGTGTCGGCCACCAAATGGGTCACCGAGCTGAAGGTCACCAGGTTCGCGGACGACGCGGCCTATTGGACGCCCCGGGGCTGGTCGGAGCGGGGTCCCATCAAAACCTCTTCACGGATCGATGTGCCACGAAGCGGCCGGCCGGTGAAAGCGGGAACGGTGATGTTTGGCGGCGTCGCCTGGGCCCAGCACACGGGCATCGGCAAGGTGGAGCTCCGCGTGAACCGTGGTTCTTGGCAGCAGGCGGAACTGGCGGAAGGGATCTCGCTGGACACCTGGTACCAGTGGAAGCTGGCTATGGAGTTGACGGAAGGGCAGTACGAGGTCCAGGTCCGGGCCACGGATCTCGCAGGCCATGCGCAGGACGAGCAGAGCAGGCCCGTGGCGCCTGACGGAGCCACCGGGTTCCACACGATTAGAGTGGACGTGCAACCCTGATGGCTTACTGAAGGCGGAACCATGACCAGCCCGAAACCCCATGGAACGTCCCTTGATGAAACGATCGATGGCCAAGCGCAGCATCAGGGCGGTGGCGACGCGACGCACGAGCCCAACCACCAGGCGCATCAAGCGCATCACCAGGCGCGGTCCGTGGCTGGGCATGCCGCCGCCGTCGAGCAACTCCTGCGTCCATTGCAGTCCTCGGGCCGGACGGAAGTGCTGCCCCTGCATGAGGCGCTGGGCCGCGGCCTGGTCAGCGACGTCCGCGCCCCCATCAGCCTGCCGCCCTTCGCTAACTCCCAGATGGACGGCTATGCCATCCGTTCCGCGGACGTGCCCGACGGCGGTGCGGAGTTGCGTGTTATGCCTCCCGTTCCGGCGGGCGCAAGCCCCGCAGCCCTTCGGCCTGGCATGGCTGCCCCGATCATGACCGGGGCTATGCTCCCGGAAGGGGCCGACGCCGTCGTCCCCATTGAGCGGGCCGTTCCGGACCGTTTCCTTCCGCACACGGAGCAGGCAACGGTGACGCTGCCAACGGCCGCGCCCGGCACCTTTGTGCGGGCAGCCGGCAGCGATGTCCGGACCGGTGAAACGGCCCTGGCAGCCGGCACCTTCCTTGGCCCGGCACAGTTGGGCCTGCTCGCGGCGCTGGGCATCCCGGAGGTGACGGTCCACAAGGCCGTGACGGTCCTGCTGGTCACTACGGGCGACGAAGTGGTGGAACCGGGCCAGGAGTTGCCCGCCGGCAAGATTTACGACTCCAACGGCACACTCCTCGAAGCAGCCATGAGGCAGTCCGGGCTCCAGGTCCGCCGTGCGGGAATAGCCACTGACAACCCGGAGGCGCTTCGCAGGCTGCTGCGGAGCGAGGGTGGCGGGACGGATCTGATCGTCACCACCGGCGGGGTCAGCAAAGGCGCGTATGAGGTGGTGCGGCAGGCCATGGAGGACCAGCCGGTGGAGTTCCTGCACGTGGGCATGCAGCCGGGGGGCCCGCAGGGGATTGGCACCTTCGAAGGGCGCCCCTTCCTCGGATTCCCTGGAAACCCCGTCAGCTGCCTGGTGTCCTTTGAGATGTTCCTCCGCCCCGTCCTGGCAGGCCTTCTCGGTACCCCTGCACGACGACTGCCCATCCGCGCCAGGCTGAGCCGTCCCCTCACGTCGCCCGAGCACAAGCACCAGATCCGCCGCGGCACCCTGCAGCCGGACGGGACAGTGGAGCTCCAGGGCGGGGAAAGTTCACACCTGATGCACGCGCTCGCGGGCTCGAACGTGCTGGTTCACGTCCCCGAAGGAGTGGCCGCGCTCGCGGCAGGGGCGGACGTGGAAGTATGGATGCTGTGAATGCAGAACAATCCCCGGCCGCGCTGACGCACCTGCGCCAGGACGGCAGCGCCCAGATGGTGGATGTCTCCGCCAAAGCCGAAACCACCCGTGAGGCCACTGCCACCGCCACGGTCCGCACCACCGCAGAGGTCATGGGCCTGCTCGGTTCAGGTGGCCTGCCCAAGGGTGACGCCCTGGCCGTGGCACGGGTTGCCGGCATCATGGCCGCCAAAAAGACACCCGAACTGATTCCGCTGTGCCATCCGCTTCCGCTGTCCAAGGTCACCGTGGACTTCGAGCTTGCACCGGACTCGGTATCCATACTCGCCACGGTCAAGACCCGCGGTGTCACCGGGGTGGAGATGGAAGCACTCACAGCAGCCTCCGTTGCGGCCCTCAGCGTCTACGACATGATCAAGGCCGTGGATAAACACGCCATTCTGAACGACATCAAAGTCCTCGCCAAAAGCGGCGGCAAGAGCGGGGACTGGACACTGTGACCAGCACCCTTAACGCGCCCGAACCCCACCGCCACGGCGATGTCCAAGGACGGAAGGCCGGCGTCGTGATCGCCTCCACCCGGGCCGCCGCCGGCATATACAGCGACGAAACCGGCCCGGTGATTACGGACTGGCTGACCGAACACGGCTTCGACGTTTTTCCACCCATGGTGGTTCCCGATGGCGAGCCGGTAGGCGCAGCCCTCCGCGCACTCCTGACCCAGCGCCCCGCCGTCGTCATCACCAGCGGGGGCACGGGCCTCAGCCCGGACGACCGCACACCGGATGTCACCCTGCCGCTGCTGGACCGCGAGATACCCGGCATCATGGAAGCCGTCCGCCGCGCAGGTGCCGCCAAGACCCCGCTGGCGGCCCTCAGCCGTGGTCATGCCGGCGCTGCAGGATCTACCTTCATCATCAACTTACCTGGATCACCCAAGGGGGTCATGGACGGACTGACCGTCCTGGACCCCGTGATCGGGCACCTTTGCGACCAGCTGGAAGGCGGACATGGGCACTGAAACAGCATTCGAGGTGGTCAACGCTGTCCTGAGCGCTGATCCCATCTCCGTCGACCAGGCCATCGCGGCGGTGGAAAGCGATACCGCCGGTGCGGTGGTCAGCTTCAGCGGCGTGGTACGGAATCACGACGGCGGCAAGGCAGTCGAGCGTCTCAGTTACAGCGCGCACCCCACGGCACACCAGGTGATGGCCGACGTCGTTGCCCGGCTTGTTGCCGAACATGCGGTCGACGCCTCGTCCAGGCAGCCCGTGCGGATCTGGGCGGCACACCGGATTGGCATGTTGGAGATCGGCGACCCCGCGCTGGTGTGTGCCGTGTCCGCATCCCACCGTGGCCAGGCCTTCGACGTCTGCTCCGAACTGGTGGACAGGATCAAGGAACACGTTCCCATCTGGAAGGAACAGTTCTTCACCGACGGAACGGTGGAATGGGTGGGCGCGGGCAGCTAATGCTGCCACCTTCTCCATTGCCTGACCGGCCCGGTGCGCCACCGTCACGCTGCCAAATACCAGTTCCTGCGAGGTAACGCACACTCCGCGGTTCCTGTCCGCCGCGGGCCCACCGGTAGGGTTAACGCCATGACCGAACAACTTTCTGCTCCCTTGCCCGTTGCCGTGCTGGGCGCGAACGGGCGCATGGGCGCCGAAGCCGTAAAAGCCGTCGCGGCCGCCGCTGACATGAAGCTCGTCGCCGCCTTGGGCAGGGGCGACTCGCTGGACCAGCTCACCGCAGCTGGCGCCAAATTCGTGGTGGACCTGACGGTTCCGGAGAGCACTGAAGCGAACGTCCGCTTCGCCGTCGAACACGGCATGCACGCCGTGGTGGGCACCACCGGCTGGGACAGCGGCAGACTGTCCGCACTGGGGGACCTGCTGGCCGGCCACCCGGAGGCCGGCGTGCTGATCGCTCCCAACTTCGCCCTCGGCTCGGTGCTGGCCTCGGCCTTCGCTGCCAGGGCCTCCAAGTACTTCGAATCGGTGGAGATCATCGAACTGCACCACCCGGACAAGGTTGACGCGCCGTCGGGCACCGCAGTCCGGACCGCAGAACTCGTCGCCGCCGAACGCAGTGCCGCGCAGGTGCCGCCGAGCCCGGATGCCACCACCAGCGAACTTGCCGGCGCCCGCGGTTGCGAGGTGGACGGGGTACGCGTCCACAGCGTGCGGCTCCGCGGCCTTGTGGCCCACCAGGAAGTATTGCTCGGCAGCGCCGGCGAGCAGCTGACCCTGCGCCACGATTCGTTTGACCGCGCGTCCTTCATGCCCGGCGTGCTTCTTGGCCTGCGGAAGGTAGCCGCCCACCCCGGACTGACGGTTGGCCTGGACGGCTACCTGGACCTGGGGCTCTAACCGTGGGCGGAGTGCTGGCTGGTTTCCGGAAGAACCGCACCAAAATCTGGGTGGGGGCGGTAACGCTGCTCCTGGTCTTTTACCTGGTGGTGTCCTTCCAGCGCTCAGTTCTGCTGCTGACAGACAGCAACCCAGCAGCTGTAGCCATCGGGGCGGCCTACCTCGTGCTGCCCGTGATCGGTGCCTGGGCGCTGGTCCGGGAACTGATGTTTGGGGCCCGCACCGAGCAGATGGCGAAAGTCCTCGAAGCCGAAGGCGGGCTCCCGGTAGACGAGCTGCCCAGGACGCCGGCAGGGCGTATTGTCCGTTCCGCAGCCGATGCCGAGTTTGAGAAGTACCGGGCGGAGGCTGAGGCAGCACCGGATGACTGGCGTTCCTGGTTCCGGCTGAGCTGCGCCTACGATGCCGCCGGCGACCGCAAGCGCGCCCGCGCCTCCATGCGGGACGCCGTCAAGCTCTTCCGCGGCAACGTGCCGGCTTAGCCCTCCAGTGCTTAGCGCTCGATTGAGGAGCGCCCCGGGAGCGGCTCGCCCTAGCTGATAGCCTTGACGCCACCGCGGCCCACCTGGTTCGCCGCATGACCCAGCCATTCCAAGGGCCCGCGCCACTTCAGCAGCACAAACACGATGCCCACCATCACTGCACCGGCAGCCTGGGCAAAGTACATGGCGTCCTCAGTCCAGCCGGCGGGGAGGGGCTTCAGGTAGAAGCCCGAAACCACCCACACGTGGACGGAGTACAGGGTGAGGGTCATGGCGCCCGCGCCGCGCAGGGGCAGCAACAGATCCAACGCCACCCATTCGGCCAGCCTGCCCAAGAGGAGGAACGCCCCGATCACCGCTGCTGCCACCGCTGACGTGTGGAGCAGGTCGAGGGGGGTGGCCGAATGGGGTGCCGCGGACGCCAGCCACCACCAGGATCCCTCCTGCGGGATACCCGTCAGGTTGACCTGCAGAACATTGTGCAGCGGGTAGCCGGGGGAGTCCAGCAGCTTCTCGAGGGCAGCCCGGCCGCCCCAGTTCTCCATGGCCGCGGTGCCCAGGGCCTTGGTCAGGAAGGCAACAATGGTGCCCACGATCAACAGCACCCAAGGGACCAGTCGCTTGTTGAGCATCAGGCGGCCGACGACGAGCCCCACCAGCAGGTAGGACAGCCACTGGAAGACGGGGTAGTAGCCGGTGAAAAAGAGGTCGCCCAGGAGCCGGGTGGGCGTGGACAAGTCCTCCCAGGACGGATTGTGGCCAAGCCTCAATGGCGGGGCCGCAGCCAGCAGCCAGGGACGCAACAGGTACGCCAGCACCGGCGAGGCCAGGATCCAGCCAGCGGCCCAACTGAGGAGCGGCTTCAGCCGCATGCCCAGGAACGGCAGGACACACAGGAACAGCACTGCGTAATGGACCAAAATGATGGCCACGCCCACTTCCAGGCCACCCAAGGTGAGCCCGACGGCGGCAATTACCAGGGCGCGCAGGGCCACCCCGCGCCTCGCTGCCGAAAGGTCGGAGCCATCCAGCGGCTTGTGCTTTCCAGTGGACAACGCGAGGCCAACCCCTGCCAGTACTGCGAAGAGTGCGGCGGCCCTGCCCGAAAAGGTCAGGCCGATCCAAGTGGGGGTCAGGTCGGCGTTCGATTCAAAAGTGGGAAGCAGGTGCGTGGCCATCATTCCCAGCAGGGCAAGCCCGCGCGCTGCGTCGATGCCGTGAAGCCGGCCCGGGATGGAGCGACCTGCAGCCATCCGGGAGGAGGTGGCGGCGTTGCGGGAGGTCATGCCCAGATCGTCTCACACCTGCCTGTACCGGAGCTGTCACGAACCGGCTCTTGTGTTCGAATATATGTTCGAATAGCATTGGCGGCATGCAAACCCCATCACCTGAAGTCCCCGCCTCGGAGTCCCCACATGCCGGGCCACTGAAGGCCATGAGCCCCGGGGTGGTTGATTACCTCTTTCGCCAGCTGGTGACCGGAAAAACCTCCGAGGACATCCAGTGGGAGGGGGAGGGTGTCAGCCTGTCCGCGCAACCGGAAGGGGCAGAACTCGCACGGCGTCTCGGCGAGACGGATATCGACGCACTGACTCCGGTGGAACTGTTCCACTACGTCAGGGCCGCCCAACGATTGGCCACCTGGGCTGAAGGGCTGCGGCAGTCGGCGGTGGGCAGGTATTGCCACCCCGGGCCAGGGGAGCCGCCCCGGGCCCATGACGTCCGCCGCTGAGGCGTGCCGGCAGGTGCTTGCCTAGGATGGAGGCGTGACAGACACCCTCCCAGTCGCCGTGATCCAGTATCAGCCGCTGGATGGGGGCATCCCGGCCAACGCCGCCGAGCATGTGCGCCTCATTGAGGACGCAGATGACCACGGCTCCCGCCTGGTGGTCTTCCCGGAGTTGTCCCTCACCGGGTACCGGCTGGACCTGTTAGAGGACCCCGACTCCTGGCTGAAGCCGGATGACGAACGCCTCGGCGATGTCCGGGAGATCTGCCACCGGACCGGGATTACGGCTGTTGTAGGGGCTGCCTGCCGCGAAAGCGACGGCACGCCCCGGCTGGCATCGGTTGCCCTTCACCCGGACGGCAGTACCGAAACGGCTTTCAAGGCCCACCTGCACGGGCAGGAGCAAGAGCTGTTCACGCCCGGGGAGGGCGTCGTTTTGATGGAAATGGACGGATGGAGGATTGCCCTCGCCCTTTGCTTCGAGGCCCCCGCGTTCGATGCCTCCGTGCCTGAGGGCGGTGCGGACGCTGCGGCAGCAAGTGCTGATGTGTGCTGCGTGTCCGCCCTCTACACCAAAGACGAGGAGCACCGGCTGGGCCTCCACCTCGGAGCGCAAGCCAAGGACAACAGGATGTTTACGCTGCTCGCCAACCTTGGCGGCAGGAGCCCCTTGGGTGAATCGTGCGGCTTGAGCGGTTTTTGGGGTCCGGACGGCTTTCCGTTAGAGCAGGCGGCGGGAACCCGCACTGAAATTGTTTCCTGCGTCCTGCAGCGAAGCCGCCTCGAGAAATACCGCCGGCAAGCCGGCAACGCCGCCGGGGAATCCTATATTTGACGTTCATCACGCCGCTCCTATTGTCCTAACCAGCCGGGGACAGGGTAACGTTTTTTCCATGGCTGACACTTCCGCGCGCATCCCTGCCCTTGGCACCCTCCTGACCGCCATGGTCACGCCGTTCACGAAGGACGGCAGGGTGGATTACCAGCAGGCAGCGGAACTGGCCGGCAAGCTGGTGGACGACGGCTGCGACGGCCTGGTGGTCACCGGAACCACGGGGGAAACCTCCACCCTCACCGACGAAGAGAACCTTGGCATGTTCCGTGCAGTCAAGGAAGCGGTCGGAGGCCGGGCGACAATCATCGCAGGCACCGGCACCAATGACACCGCGCACTCAGTGCACCTCTCCCAGCAGGCAGCAGCGCTCGGCGTCGACGGCATCCTGCTGGTGACCCCCTACTACAACAAGCCCAGCCAGTCAGGCCTCCGCGCACACTTCGAGGCCATCGCCAGTGCCGCTGACGTGCCCGTGATGCTGTACGACATCCCGGGCCGGTCCTCGATCGCGATCGAACCCGAAACCATGATCCGCCTGGCGCAGCACCCGAACATTGTGGCCGTCAAGGATGCCAAGGCCGATTTCGTCGCGGCCACCCGCGTCATGGCAGAAACTGACCTGCTCTTCTACTCCGGCGATGACGGACTGACCCTGCCCTGGATGGCACTGGGCGCCGTAGGCCTCGTCGGTGTCACCACGCACGTGGCAACCCGCCAGTTCCGTGACCTCATCGATGCGGTCAACGCCAACGACCTCGAAACCGCGCGGAAGATCAACTTCGAACTTCTGCCCGTGGTCCGCGCCACCATGACCAGGGTCCAGGGGGCCGTCGCGGCCAAACAGATTCTTAAATGGCAGGGAGTCCTGCCCAACTCGATTGTCCGCTTGCCCCTCGTGGAGCCGGACGAAGCCGAGATCGAAACCATCCGCGGGGATTTGGCGGAAGCGGGGCTGGTCTTTTCCTGAGGGCTGAGACCGGCACCCTTCCGCCTGGAAAGTAGTGCAATATGACCCAAACTGCCCTAACCGGCCTTGTCACCCCTCCCCGCCTGCCGAACGGCACGCTACGGATCGTACCGCTCGGCGGACTGGGGGAGATCGGCCGGAACATGGCCGTGTTCGAAATCGACGGCAAACTGCTGATCGTGGACTGCGGCGTCCTCTTCCCGGAGGAGACCCAGCCCGGCGTCGACCTGATCCTGCCTGACTTCTCCTACATCGAGAACCGGCTGGACGACATCGTAGCTGTTGTCCTCACCCACGGGCATGAGGACCACATCGGTGCTGTTCCCTACCTGCTGCGCCTGCGGGCCGACATTCCGCTGGTGGGCTCGCAGCTGACGCTTGCCTTGATCGAGGCGAAGCTGCAGGAGCACCGCATCCGGCCCTACACCCTCACCGTCGAGGAAGGCCAGGTGGAGAAGTTCGGCCCCTTCGAATGCGAGTTCGTGGCTGTCAACCACTCCATTCCCGACGCCCTCGCAGTGTTCCTCCGCACCGCGGGCGGCACCGTCCTGCACACGGGCGACTTCAAGATGGACCAGCTTCCCCTTGACGGCCGCATCACCGACCTCCGGCACTTCGCCAAGCTCGGCGAAGAGGGCGTGGACCTTTTTATGTCGGATTCCACCAACGCGGACGTACCCGGTTTCACCACCGCGGAAAAGGAAATCGGCCCCACGCTGGAGCGCCTGTTTGGCCAGGCCACCAAGCGGATCATCGTCGCATCCTTCTCGTCCCACGTGCACCGGGTCCAGCAGGTACTGGACGCCGCCGCAAAGCACAACCGCAAGGTGGCCTTCGTGGGCCGGTCCATGGTCAGGAACATGGCCATCGCGGAGAAGCTGGGCTACTTGGATGTCCCGCCGGGCCTCATCGTGGACATCAAGAACATCGACAACCTGCCGGACAACCGCGTGGTGCTGATGTCCACCGGTTCCCAGGGTGAGCCGATGGCGGCGCTGTCCCGCATGGCAAACGGCGATCACCGTGTGGTGGTGGGTGACGGGGACACTGTCATCCTCGCGTCCAGCCTGATCCCCGGCAATGAAAACGCCGTATTCCGGATCATCAACGGACTGCTCAAGCTGGGCGCCGACGTGATCCACAAGGGCAACGCCAAGGTCCACGTTTCCGGGCACGCTGCCGCCGGCGAACTCCTGTACTGCTACAACATCCTGGAACCGCTCAACGCCATGCCGGTGCACGGTGAAACCCGCCACCTGATTGCCAACGGCAAGATCGCCATCGAATCCGGGGTCCCGGAAGCCAGCGTTATCCTCGCCGACAACGGCACCGTGATCGATCTCAGGGACCACCGGGCGGACGTCGTGGGCCAGGTTGAAGTGGGCTTCGTCTATGTGGACGGATCCAGCGTTGGCGAGGTCACCGAGGCCGACCTCAAGGACCGCCAGACCCTGGGCGATGAAGGCTTCATCTCCATCATCACGGTCATCCACCGCGCCACCGGCAAGGTGGTGTCCGGGCCGGAGATCCACGCCCGCGGCGTGGCCGAGGACGATGCCGTGTTCGACGAGATCATCCCCAAGATCAACGCTGCGCTGGAAGAAGCCGTGCTGAACCATACGGACCACACCACCCACCAGCTCCAGCAGGTGGTCCGCCGGGTGGTGGGCACGTGGGTCAACCGCAAGCTCCGCCGCAAGCCCATGATTATCCCGGTGGTGCTTGAGGCCTAACAGCCCGCCATCGGCTCCGGCCCGTACTTCCTTCCTCAAGGAGGAGTGCGGGCCGGATGTGCTTAAGCGGCCCGAACCGGAACGGTCTGGCTCCCAAATCCCCGGGATACAGGCCCAGTTCCGGTACCGTGGCTGGTATGGCCACTCGTACTACTTCCGCGCCCAATGGTTCAAGCAGGGCCGGCTCCGGCAGCAAATCCAGCGGTTCCGGTGGCCGCGGTTCCGGCTCCACGGCAGCGAAAACCACAGCAGCCAAGTCCGGGCGGACCGGCAGCTCCGGTACGGCGCGGACCCGCCAGCTCCCCGCCGTCGAACAGCACCAGCCCTGGCTGCTGCGGGTAGTGGGCGGAGCATGGCTGGGCATCGGCCACCTCGTGGGCGGGGGAGTGCGGCGCATTGGCCATGACGTCAGCGACCTTCCGGCCGACGAGCGCCGCGACGGCGCTGCCCTCTTCAACCTGGCCCTGGGAGTCTTCATCGCCACCTTCGCCTGGTGGGGCCTCACCGGTTGGTTCCCGGACGCCGTCTACAGCGTGGTGAACGGTACGTTCGGCTGGATCTCGCTGCTGCTTCCGCTGATGCTTTTTGTGTGTGCTTTCCGGCTCTTCCGCCACCCCTCGGACGGGCGGGGCAATAACAGGGTGGGCATCGGTTTCCTCATCATGACCTTCGCCGGCTGCGGCCTGGCCCATGTCCTGGGCGGACAGCCCACAGTCGCCCAAGGATTTGACGGGCTGCGCCAGGCCGGCGGAATGCTGGGATTCCTGGGCGCATCGCCTCTGGCCGCCATCCATCCGGCTGTTCCGCTGGTGCTCTACGGTCTGCTGGCCTTCGTCTCCCTGCTCATTATCACCGCCACTCCCTTCGGTGCCATCCCGCGGCGGCTGCGCGGTGCCTATGAGCATCTCATGGGCATCGACCTTTTGGACCAGGAGCAGGACAGGGACCGCCACGACCGCAGCTACCTGGAGCGCACCCCGCCGGCCGCGCCCAAAAAGAAGAAGCGCCGCCTGTTCGGCAAGGACGAGGATGCCGATGCCGGCCTGGAAGGCTACGTAGGCGACGAAGCGTTCGAGCATGCCGTCATCGACGACGACGAAGAGCCGCAACCGCAGCCGCCCCGCCCCGCTCCCGGGGTGCGCCGGCCCACCCAGGCGGAGATCGCCGTCGAAAAGATCAAGGCGGCCCAGGGACTGGGCGCCGCTGCTTCAGCTGCGCCGGGGGAGAACGCCACCGAGGCCATCCCGATGATCACCCCGGGCATGTCAGCCCCCGGCAACCAGGCTGGTTCCCCGGCACCCACCGTGCCGTCCAACCCTGTGGCTCCCGCACCGCCGCCCGTTCCGATTCCACAGCGGACCGAGCAGTTGTCCCTCGCCGGCGACGTTACCTACACCCTCCCTGCGTCGGACTATTTGACTCCGGGCTCAATCCCCAAGGAGCGCACGGAGGCCAATGACGCCGTCGTCGCAGCCCTGACAGACACCCTTCAGCAGTTCAACGTCGATGCCACCGTGACCGGCTTCAGCCGCGGTCCCACCGTCACCCGGTACGAAATCGAACTCGCCCCGGGAACCAAGGTGGAGCGGGTCACCGCACTGTCCAAAAACATCTCCTACGCCGTGGCCTCCAGCGACGTGCGGATCCTGAGTCCCATCCCGGGCAAGTCCGCGATCGGCATCGAGATCCCCAACACGGACCGCGAGACCGTTTCCCTTGGCGACGTGCTGCGCAGCCAGAACGCCCGCCGCACCGACCACCCGATGGTGATGGGTGTCGGCAAGGACGTTGAGGGCGGCTACGTTGTGGCCAACCTCGCCAAGATGCCCCACCTGCTGGTGGCCGGCGCCACCGGTGCCGGTAAGTCCTCGTTCGTGAACTCCATGATCACGTCCATCCTGATGCGCGCCACCCCGGACGAGGTGCGCATGGTGATGGTGGACCCCAAGCGCGTGGAGCTCACCGCTTACGAAGGCGTCCCGCACCTCATCACACCCATCATCACCAACCCGAAGAAGGCCGCGGAGGCGCTCCAATGGGTGGTGCGCGAGATGGACGCACGGTACGACGACCTTGCGAATTACGGTTTCAAGCACATCGACGACTTCAACAAAGCCGTCCGCGCCGGCAAGGTCCAGCCTCCGGTGGACTCCAAGCGGGTCATCCGCCCGTACCCCTACCTGCTGGTGATCGTGGACGAGCTCGCCGACCTCATGATGGTGGCGCCGCGCGATGTTGAAGACTCGATCGTGCGCATCACCCAGCTCGCCCGTGCCGCCGGCATCCACCTGGTCCTTGCCACGCAGCGGCCGTCCGTGGACGTCGTCACCGGCCTGATCAAGGCGAACGTTCCTTCCAGGATGGCTTTTGCCACCTCCTCGGTGACCGACTCCCGGGTGGTCCTGGACCAGCCGGGCGCAGAGAAACTCATCGGCCAGGGTGACGCACTGTTTCTGCCGATGGGCGCTTCGAAGGCCATGCGCGTCCAGGGCGCCTGGGTCACGGAATCAGAAATCCACAAGGTGGTTGAGCACGTCAAGGGACAGCTCCAGGCCACCTACCGCGATGACGTTGCCGCCGAAGCGCCCAAGAAGCAAATCGACGACGACATCGGGGACGACCTCGAGGTGCTGCTGCAGGCCACCGAACTGGTGGTCACCACCCAGTTCGGCTCCACCTCCATGCTCCAGCGCAAGCTGCGCGTCGGCTTCGCCAAGGCCGGCCGCCTGATGGACCTGCTCGAATCAAGGGGTGTGGTTGGCCCGTCCGAAGGTTCGAAAGCCCGCGACGTCCTGGTGAAGCCGGACGACCTCGCCCCGGTCCTCGCTGCCATGAAGGGCCAGGAGGCACCCAAGGCACCGGATGCCCAGACCGCGGCCCTCAGCGACAACGCCAACGCCAACATCGCGCAGGGCGGCTACGCCGAGGACCTGGTGGCGGCGGACCTGGACCAGCGGAAGCAGAACGTCGAATACTACGACGGCTCGGATTCCCCGCCGGGGGGCTATGACGACGAAGAGGGATCGGAAGACGCCTGGTCGCTGACCGGGCGCTAGCCCGAAGAATGTAGCCTAGGAAGGTGACTAGCACTGATGCAACCGCCGCCGGCAAGGGCCGTGCCGAGGTCTGGAACCTTCCCAATGTCCTGACCATGCTCCGCATCGCGCTGGTGCCGTTCTTCGTATGGTTCCTGCTCCTGGACGCG
This sequence comes from Pseudarthrobacter sp. Hb11, assembly GCF_059383655.1. Taxonomy (NCBI): domain Bacteria; kingdom Bacillati; phylum Actinomycetota; class Actinomycetes; order Micrococcales; family Micrococcaceae; genus Pseudarthrobacter; species Pseudarthrobacter sp. Hb11. The sequence goes on along the minus strand of NZ_JBWZCM010000017.1, from coordinate 56,163 downwards.
CCGCGCCTGCAGAGCGAGGCAGGGCCCTGGCGCTGGGCAGCGGCGGCATTGTTCGCCGTCGCGATTTACACGGACAAGCTCGACGGCGACATCGCCAGGAGCCGGAACCTCGTGACCGACTTCGGCAAGATTGCCGATCCCATCGCGGACAAACTGCTTATCGGTTCCGCACTGGTGATGCTGTCCGTACTCGGCGAACTGCCCTGGTGGGTCACCCTGGTCATCCTGGTCCGTGAATGGGGCATCACCGCCCTGCGTTTCTTCGTCATCCGCTACGGCGTCATCCCCGCGTCACGCGGGGGCAAGCTCAAAACCGTTGTCCAGACCGCCGCCATCTTCCTTTATCTCCTGCCGCTGGCAGCCATTGCGCCCTGGCTTGGCTGGGTGGCGTTCGCCGTGATGATGGTGGCCGTGCTGATCACGGTGTGGACCGGCGTCGAGTACGTTGTCGAGGCGCTGCGCCTGCGGTCCAAGGGAAAGCTGCAGGGAACGGCCAACGGGCAGGAGCAGGAGTGACCAACGTCCAGCACGTGTCCCTTCACCATCTGTCTGAACAGGCTGTGAAACAGGCCCTGGAGCGCCGTCTCACCGTGGCCACGGCCGAGTCCCTGACGGCCGGCATGGTGTCCGCTGTCCTCGCCGACACCCCGGGAGCCTCCGGAATGCTGCAGGGAGGCGTGGTGGCCTACCAGAACTCCGTGAAGGAAAATGTCCTGAAGGTACCCCCGGAACTTCTGGCCGACGTCGGGTCGGTTGACAGCGATGTGGCGGCAGCGATGGCGGACGGGGCCAGGTCGGCCCTTGGCGCCGATATCGGCATTTCCACTACCGGGGTAGCGGGACCTGAAGCACACGATGGAAAGCCTGTGGGAACTGTGTACATCGGCATAGCGACGGGTACGGGATCAACAGGGTTCGAGTATGTGTTTTCCGGAAGCCGGGCGGAGATCCGCGGACAGGCCTGTGGGGCTGCCCTGGAACGGCTGCTCGAAGCGCTGGCATCCTGAAGTTACCCGGCTGTAAAGTTGGCGGGAACAAAAGCCGGTACCGATTAGTTATTACATTGTGTCGCTTCCGGAGAGCGGAGGCGCCTAGGATGAAAACACTAATGGTTCGCTCCACGGCGGACCGGACTATGAGGAGCAAGGCGATACAGATGGTAAAGCAGCCCGTATCCGTAAACGGCGTTGTCCGCTGGAAGGATGTGGGCCTCGCCGATCAGGCTAAGAGCGAACAAAAGGAGCGCAAGATGGTTGTACTTCGTCACGAAATTGGTGATGTCCTGCGCGATGTTCGCCAGCGTCAGGGGCGCACGCTCCGTGAAGTCTCGCACAGCGCCCGTGTCTCCTTGGGTTACCTCAGCGAGGTTGAGCGCGGCCAGAAGGAAGCATCCTCCGAGTTGCTGTCCTCGATCTGCTCGGCCCTGGACGTCCCCTTGTCCAGCATGCTTCGTGAGGTCAGCGACCGCGTGGCAGTCGCCGAAGGCGTTGCCGTTCCGGACACCGTACCCCAGGAATTCTCCCAGCGTTACGGACGTGACCTCGATCGCGACCTTAACAATGAACTGAACGACGAACTTTCAACGGGCCTGTTCTCAGGGGCCCGGTAAGGGCTGACCACCTTAAGGTTGCCCTGCAACTCATGAAGCCTCCGGCGGTGTGCCGGGGGCTTCAGTTGTTTCTGGACACTTGCGTCGGAGCGTAGCCTTCCTGCCCTGGCCGGGCGGTGCTGGTTTGCCCTGCCTGCTAGTCCCCGGAAGCGGCGGGGGCCTGCGGGCCGTCGTGCGGGAAACCGTCACGCTCATAGGTGGAGTTGAGCTTGGACATAAACCGGGCCAGCTCCTGCAGGTCCTCCACCGGCCATTCCCCCAGCCGTTCCCGGAAAACCTGCCGACGGGCATCCTGGACCTGGTGCATCTTTTCCTCCCCCTTGGGTGTCAGCCTGATGGCCTGGGCCCGTCCGTCCAGCGGGTCAGCCTCCTTGGACACCAGCCCGATGCTCTCCAGGAAGGCAATCTGCCGGCTCACGGAAGGTTTGCCGACGCCGATGTTCATCGCCAGGTCCGTGAGCCGGATGGGGCCCTCCCGCCGGATGACGGTCAGCAGGCCATAGGCCGCGGGTTCCATGTCCGGGTGCACCTGCCGGGAGAGCTGGTTGGAGATGGCCCGTGCGCGCCGCCAAAAAAGGCTGATTTGATGTTCCACGTTCTGCAGCGCGGCGTCCACGGTGGCATCGTCTTTGCGGCCGTCCGCGGGCGGGACGGCGGGGGAGTTGCTCATGGCAACAATTCTAGGGTGCGGGATCGTGAGAGACTTTTCTGGTGCGAATCAGCGACTATTGGCGACTTATGGACGACGAATTTGGCGCCGGGTACTCGCGGGTCCTCAGCAATACCCTGGTTCTTGCCGGGGTGGGCGGGCGCACCGCGGACCAGGCACTGGCCGCCGGCGTGGAACCGCGCAAGGTGTGGCTGGCCGTCTGTGATGTGCAGGACGTTCCGGCTGAGCGACGGCTGGGCCGGGACATCAAACCCCGCAGCGAGTAGCGGTTTTGTCCTGACACGCCGCGCGGTTGTTCGAATACCTGTTCGGATAAAGCTATGCTTTTCCTAGCGGGTTTTCCACATAGCCGCCGTCAACCGGCCGGAATGTCAGTGGGTCCCATTAGCGTCAGAGATGACCAATAAACGGCCGCTGAGGCCACTCCAAAGCGAGAAAGCATTAGAGGTGTGAACCATGGCGGCAGCCCCGGATCGTGCAAAAGCGCTCGAAGCAGCGCTTGCCCAGATCGATAAGCAGTTCGGTAAAGGCTCGGTCATGCGGCTCGGGGACGAAGTCCGGGCCCCGATCGAGGTTATCCCTACCGGTTCCATTGCGCTGGACGTAGCTTTGGGCATTGGCGGCCTTCCCCGTGGCCGCGTCGTAGAAATTTACGGGCCGGAATCCTCCGGTAAGACCACCGTGGCCCTTCACGCAGTGGCAAACGCCCAGCGCCAGGGCGGCATCGCTGCCTTCATTGACGCCGAGCACGCCCTTGATCCTGAATACGCCGCCAAGCTCGGCGTGGACACGGATGCGCTCCTGGTTTCCCAGCCGGATACGGGTGAACAAGCCCTGGAGATCATGGACATGCTGGTGGGCTCAGGCTCCCTGGACGTCATTGTCATCGACTCCGTCGCCGCCCTCGTGCCGCGCGCTGAAATCGAAGGCGATATGGGCGACAGCCATGTGGGACTCCAGGCCCGCCTGATGAGCCAGGCCCTGCGTAAGATCACCGGCCGCTTGAGCCAGACCAAAACCACGGCGATCTTCATCAACCAGCTCCGCGAAAAGATCGGCGTCTTCTTCGGTTCCCCCGAAACCACCACCGGTGGTAAGGCGCTGAAGTTCTACGCCTCCATCCGTATTGACGTGCGCCGCATCCAGACCCTCAAGGAAGGCGCCGACTCGGTCGGTAACCGCACCAAGGCCAAGATCGTCAAGAACAAGATGGCCCCGCCCTTCAAGATCGCAGAGTTCGACATCATCTACGGCCAGGGCATCTCCCGCGAGGGCGGCATCATCGACATGGGTGTTGAGCACGGCATCATCAAGAAGTCCGGCTCCTGGTTCACCTATGACGGCGACCAGCTGGGCCAGGGCATGGAGAACTCGCGCAGGTTCCTCCGCGACAACCCCGAGCTGGCCGCCGAGCTCGAGCGCCTCATTAAGGAGAAGCTCGGTGTTGGCGTGAAGCCGGCGGAGCCCGAGTCCAAGGACTCCCCGAAGCTGAAAGCCGTTGACGGGTTCTAAACCTTGACCAGTGCTGAAAGTGCGCGTCCCCGCCGGGCCAAAACCGGCGGGAGGCGCGCTGCTTCGTATTCCAACGACTTCGAGGACGGCCCCGGTCCAGGTTCGCCGGTTGCCGGTCATCCTGAACCGGATCCCGTTTCCGTCGCCCAGGCCATCGTGTACCGGCAACTCGCGGCTTCCGCGAAAAGCAGGCTTCAGCTTGCCCGCAAGCTCTCCGAACGGAATATCCCGGAAGACGTTGCCGAGGCTGTGCTGGACAAGTTCCAGGAGGCGCGGCTTATCAACGACGCCGAATTTGCGGACATGTGGGTGCGGAGCCGGTCACAGTCCCGGAAGCTGGCGAAGGGGGCGCTCCGCCGCGAACTTGCGGAGAAGGGCGTCGACCAGGAAACCGCCGCCGCAGCGCTGGAACAGCTCTCCGACGCCGACGAGGAAGCCGCCGCCAGAGGCCTGGTGGAGCGAAAATTGCGTCCCGGGACTGATCTGGGGGACAGGACGGAACGGGACAAAGTGACGCGCCGGCTGGCTTCCATGCTGGCCCGCAAGGGGTATCAGCCCTCCCAAGCGTTCCGCATTGTCAGCGAGGTCCTCGATGCCCACGGTGCTCCCAACAACGACGAGCCATTGAACCGGTACCCTTAACAGGTGAGTTTGACCATTCCTTCCCCTCTTTCCGGCACCAACCCGTCTTCAGGATCCAGCGGCGTGGACCAGCCTGCCCCTGCTCCGGAAGTTGGCCAGGGGAAGACACGGACCTATGAGGTGCGCACCTTCGGCTGCCAGATGAACGTGCATGATTCAGAGCGCATGGCCGGCATGCTGGAGGACGCAGGCTACGCGCCGGCAGAGGTTGGTGCGCAGGCGGACGTAGTGGTGTTCAACACCTGCGCCGTCCGCGAGAACGCCGACAACAAGCTTTACGGCAACCTCGGCATCCTTGCCCCCGTGAAGGCAGCCAACCCCGGCATGCAGATCGCCGTCGGCGGCTGCCTGGCGCAAAAGGACCGGGAAACCATCCTGAAGAAGGCGCCCTGGGTGGACGCGGTCTTTGGCACCCACAATGTCGGCGCCTTGCCTGCCCTGCTGGAGAGGGCACGGCACAACGATGAGGCGCAGCTGGAGATCCTGGAGTCGCTGGACGTTTTCCCGTCCACGCTGCCCACCAAGCGCGATTCCGTGTACTCGGGCTGGGTTTCCATCTCGGTGGGTTGCAACAATACCTGCACGTTCTGCATCGTTCCGGCCTTGCGCGGCAAGGAAAAGGACCGCCGGCCCGCGGACATCCTCGCTGAAATCCAGGCCCTGGTGGATGACGGTGCCATCGAAGTGACCCTCCTGGGCCAGAACGTCAATTCCTACGGCGTGGAGTTCGGCGACCGGCAGGCCTTTTCGAAGCTTCTGCGGGCGTGCGGGGAGATCGAGGGCCTGGAGCGGGTCCGGTTCACCAGCCCGCACCCTGCGGCTTTTACGGACGACGTCATCGATGCCATGGCCGAAACGCCCAACGTGATGCCGCAGCTGCACATGCCGCTGCAGTCGGGCTCGGACAAGGTCCTGCGGGACATGCGGCGGTCCTACCGCTCCACGAAGTTCCTTGGGATTCTGGACAAGGTCCGGGAGAAAATTCCGCATGCCGCCATCTCCACGGACATCATCGTCGGCTTCCCCGGCGAGACTGAGGAAGACTTCCAGGCAACTCTGGACGTGGTGGAACAGTCCCGGTTCGCGACCGCTTTCACCTTCCAGTACTCCAAGCGCCCCGGCACCCCGGCGGCGGACCTGCCGGACCAGCTGGCGAAAGCCGTTGTGCAGGAGCGCTTCGAGCGGCTCACGGCGCTGCAGGACCGGATCGCGGCGGAGGAGAACCGGAAACAGCTCGGCCGCCGGGTGGAGGTTATGGTCACCGCCCAGTCAGGCCGAAAGGCCGGGGAGACCCACCGGCTGTCCGGGCGCTCCCAGGACCAGCGCCTCGTGCACTTTTCGGTACCGGACGGTGCCCCTGCGCCGCGCCCGGGCGATCTTGTCACCGTCACCATCACCGAGGCCGCTTCCTTCCACCTGGTCGCCGATCCCGTCATTGAGGATTACAGCCTGCGGCGTTCCCGCGCCGGTGACGCCTGGGACAGGTCCCAGGCCGATTCCTGCGGGGCACCGGTACCGGGGACGGCCAACGGCCGGGCCGGGGTTTCCCTCGGGATGCCTTCGCTGCCTATCCGCAGCCGGTGACCCGTGGGCTCTCCGCCGGTTATCGCCGTCGTCGGTCCCACGGGTTCCGGTAAGTCAGACCTCGCGGTAGGCCTCGCCCTTGAGCTGGACGGTGAAGTCATTAACGCGGATGCAATGCAGTTCTACCGCGGCATGGATATCGGCACAGCGAAAATCACGGTTGATGAACGCAGGGGAGTTGTGCACCACCTCCTGGACATCCTGGACGTCACGGACGAAGCCAGCGTTTCCCAGTTCCAGCAGCAGGCGCGTGAGGCTATCGCTGACATCCACGCGCGCGGGAAGCGGGCCATCCTCGCCGGCGGCTCGGGCCTGTACGTTCGGGCTGCCCTTGACGTCCTCGAATTCCCGGGGACGGACCCGCGGCTGCGGCAGCAGCTGGAGGATGAGCTGGCCGCCCAGGGAAGTGGCGCAATGATGGCCCGGCTCGCAACGGTTGACCCGGTGTCCGCCGGCCGGCTCTCGGACGACAGGCGCATCATCCGTGCCCTGGAGGTCCATCAACTCACCGGCCGTCCGTTCAGTTCCTTTATGCCCCGGCGCGAGTACTTCCAGCCCGCGGTGCAGGTAGGCCTCACCGTGGACCGCGACCAGCTCCGGGAGCGCCTGGGCCGCCGAGTGCATGGCATGGTGGAAAACGGCCTGCTCGCCGAAGTGGAGCGGCTTGAAGCGCAGGGGCTCCGGCAGGGCAAAACCGCGCCCCGCGCCCTGGGTTACTCGCAGTTCCTGCGGGTCGTGGACGGCGCAACAACAGTCCCCGAGGCCGTTGAGGAGACCATCGTGGCCACGCGGCAGTTCGCCCGGCGGCAGCTGACCTGGTTCCGTGCCGATCCCCGGATCAAGTGGCTGGACTGGCAGGATCCGCACCTGGTGTCCGCTGCAGCAGTACTCAGCCGGTAGATACGGGTGGTTACAGAGGCACTGCGGCCGGCCGGTACCCTTGAAACCATGAACGCAACCCTCGCCGCGACGACAGAGCACGCCTTCCGGACGCTGGGCGGGCTCCGCTTTTCCAAGGGGCACGGCACCGGCAACGATTTTGTCCTGGTCGCCGACCCTGAGGGCCTGCACACGATAGCTGCCGACCAGGTGGCAGCCCTGTGCGACCGCCACCGTGGCATCGGTGGAGACGGCCTCATCCGCGCCGTTCCGTCCCGCCTCCTTCCCGAGGGCCGGGAACTGCTGGCCGCAACCCCCGACGCCGAATGGTTTATGGATTACCGCAACGGCGACGGATCACTATCCGAGATGTGCGGCAATGGCGTCCGGGTCTTCGTCCACTTCCTCCGCACCGAGGGTCTGGTGGACCTTCCCGACGGCGGCGCGCTCACCATCGGCACCCGCGGCGGGGCAAAAACGGTCGTACGGACCGGCGAGGATTACGCGGTCGACATGGGCCCGTGGGAGTTCATCTTCCCCGGCGAGGCTACAGCCAAGGCCATGGATTCGCTGGTCACGGCGGACGGGCTGGAAGTTCCCCGTCCCGCGTTGTCCGTCAGCATGGGCAACCCCCACACTGTGGTTGCCCTCGCCGAACTCTCGGAACTCGAAGGGACCCGCCTCTTTACTGCACCTGTGGTTGATCCAGCGCCGGTCAACGGCACGAACGTCGAGTTCGTCGTTCCGTCCGAACCACTGGTGCACGACGGCGTCGGTTCCGTCACCATGCGTGTCCACGAACGCGGGGTGGGGGAAACCCAGTCCTGTGGAACGGGAGCCTGCGCCGCAGCCGTGGCCATCAGGCACTGGGCAGGGGCGGAAGCGCCGGACACCTGGCTGGTTCACGTTCCTGGAGGCGTGGTGGGCGTCAAATTCTTTGCCGGCCCCGGAGGACACGAGCACGTGGAGCTCAGCGGTCCCGCCGTTATTGTGGCAGCTGGGACGCTTTCCTGACCGTCAGGATCCGGAAGGACTTGGACGTTGACTCGCGGCTCACGCTGAAGGAATTGTCCAGTTCTGCCGCCAGCCAGCGTTGAAGCGAGTCCGAGCCCAGGTTCTTCTGCACTACCAGCCAAGCAGTTCCGCCTGGCGCCAGGCGCGGCAGCCACAGCTTCAGGAGCGAATGCAGTTCGTCCTTGCCGATCCTGATGGGCGGATTGGACCAGATGGTGTCGAAACGCACCTCCGGGTCCACCGCATCAGGCGTACTGGCCGCCACATTGGACAGTCCCAGCGCAGCCGCATTCTCGTTGGTGAGCGTAACGCACCTTTCATTGACGTCAACGGCATAGACCTGGGAGTGCGGCGCACGCAGTGCCATGGTGAGCGCAATCGGACCCCAGCCGCAGCCGATGTCCAGCAGGTTCCCGGCAGGCGCGGGCGCGGGAACCTCGGCCAGGAGCACGGCAGTTCCCTTGTCGATCCCGTCCGGGCTGAAGATTCCCGAGGAGGTCTGCAGCCTGCGCGTTTCCCCTGCAAGTTCAACCGTGAGCGGCTTTCGCGTGAACGGGCCGGCGGGGGATGCGCTGAAATAGTGTGCGGACTCCATAACTCGCCAGAGTAGTTCCCCTTGCAGCGTAAAGTGAAACTGTGGTCTTTGCTCCTCTGCTAGGGTTGAACGCATGTTCCTGATCTTCGAGTAGCCGGCCCGGGCCCTGCCCGTTCCGCAGCCATGTCCCACAGCGACGCAGGTATTAATCCTTCCGCACAGTGCACCGGACCACGCGCATGCGTTCATTCCGGCCGCCGGACAATACTCGAAGGCCAGCCTCCCGCTTGCTCTTTCGCCGATTCTCCGGCTCCTTCAACTTCGCCACGTCCCCGCGATGTGGCCGCCACCGCCGTCCGCTATTCAGCCCGGCGCGACAAACCAGGAGAACCGCATGACCGCAGGCCGTCAGCCCAGCGCGAATACTTCCCCAAGCACCACCCATCGGCACTATTCTGGAGTTGCCGAATCTTCAAAGGAGACCATGACCAGCCAGCCCAACACCGGATCCGATCCAGCCGCCCAGGACATGAGCCCTGAGGAAATCCAGGCCGTGATCGACCGGATTCTTTCCAAGGACGTACCGGCCAAATCCGTCAGCACGCCAGGTGATGCAAGCCGCGGCGACGGAAGGGCCGTACTGGGCAAAGCCCAGGCCATATCCCGCCTGGATGAAGAACACACAACGTACGACGGCGACCAGCAGGATCTTGAGGAACGCCGTGCCCTGCGGCGCACGGCAGGCCTTTCCACCGAACTGGAAGATGTCACCGAAGTTGAGTACCGCCAGCTCCGTCTGGAGCGCGTAGTCCTCGCCGGTATCTGGTCGGAGGGAACCCTTGCCGACGCGGAAAACTCGCTGCGGGAGCTTGCCGCCTTGGCCGAAACAGCCGGGTCGGAGGTTCTGGACGGACTTGTGCAGCGCCGTGACAAGCCGGACCCGGGCACCTTCCTGGGCTCAGGCAAAGCGCTGGAACTGAAGGACATCGTGATGTCCACCGGCGCGGACACCGTTGTGGTGGACGCTGAGTTGGCGCCGTCCCAGCGCCGTGGCCTTGAGGACATCGTTAAGGTCAAGGTCATTGACCGGACAGGGCTGATCCTGGACATCTTCGCCCAGCATGCGAAGAGCCGGGAAGGCAAGGCGCAGGTGGAGCTCGCACAGCTCGAGTACCTCCTGCCACGCCTCCGCGGCTGGGGCGAGTCGATGTCCCGCCAGGCCGGTGGCCAGGTGGGTGGCGCAGCGGCCGGTATGGGCTCGCGAGGTCCCGGTGAGACGAAGATCGAACTGGACCGCCGGAGGATCCGTACCCGCATGGCCAAGCTTCGGCGCGAAATCGCCGCGATGAAGCCTGCACGGGAGACGAAACGCGCCAACCGCCGTCGCAATGAGGTGCCCTCGGTGGCAATCGCCGGGTACACCAACGCCGGCAAATCCTCACTGCTGAACCGCCTCACGGACGCCGGGGTGCTCGTGGAGAACGCACTGTTCGCCACGCTGGATCCCACGGTGCGCAAAGCAGAAACGGCCGACGGGCTGGGATATACGCTGGCCGATACCGTCGGATTTGTCCGCTCCCTGCCCACCCAGCTGGTTGAGGCGTTCCGGTCTACCCTTGAGGAGGTTGCCGATTCCGACTTGATCCTTCACGTCGTGGACGCCTCACACCCGGACCCCGAGGGCCAGATAACTGCAGTCCGCAAGGTCTTCAGCGAGGTGGACGCACGCAAGGTTCCGGAAATCATTGTCCTCAACAAGGCCGACGCCGCAGATCCTTTTGTGGTGGAACGGTTGAAGCAGCGCGAACCGCGCCACGTGGTGGTGTCGGCCCGCACGGGGGAGGGTATCCCCGAGTTGCTGAAGGCGATCAGCGAGTCCATTCCGCGTCCGTCGGTCAAGCTGGAGCTGCTCATCCCCTACGACCGTGGGGACCTGATGAGCAAGCTGCACGACTCCGACGCCGAGATCATCAGCGTTGACCATGATGAAGCCGGTACCCGGGCAGTTGTTAAAGTCCGGGAAGGCCTCGCGGCTGAACTGGAACCATTCGTCAGCAATGACTGACCTCGTGGCTGACGAAGCCACAGGCGCGGCCGGCGAGCAGTTCGTCATCGAGCTGCTCGACCGCGCCGTTGCCGGCATGGGCGGGCAAAGCCGGAGTGGGCAACGTGAAATGGCCAGGCAGGTGGCCCGGGCAATCGAAACCGGCGACCACCTGCTGGTCCAGGCGGGGACGGGTACGGGCAAGTCCCTGGCGTACCTGATACCCCTGATAGCCCACGCCCTGGAGAGCGACAAGCCGGCCCTGGTGTCCACCGCAACGCTTGCCCTGCAAACGCAGATTGTAGGCCGGGACATACCCCGGCTCCTGAAAACCATCACTCCGGCGCTGGACCGGCCGGTAAAAGTGGCCCTGGTCAAAGGGCGGTCCAATTACGTCTGCGTGCATAAACTCGAAGGCGGGTTTCCCTCCGAGGAGCCCGCGGAGGGCCAGCTGTTTTCCCTGGGGGAGGACACCAGCGTCCCGCACTTCGCCGCGGCTGTGGGCGGTCCAGCCTCCCAGCTGGGCAAGGAAGTGGTCCGCTTGCGGGAGTGGGCGGAGAAAACCACCACCGGCGACCGCGATGAGCTCCTGCCCGGCGTCACCGATCGGGCCTGGCGGCAGGTCTCCGTCACGTCCATGGAATGCCTGGGCGCCCAGAAGTGCCCCATGGCCGCAGAGTGCTTCAGCGAGCTCGCACGGCAGGACGCCGCCGAAGCCGATGTTGTGGTCACCAACCACGCCATGCTCGCCGTCAGCGCCTTTGAAGGCCTGGCCGTGCTGCCCGAGTACGACGTCGTGGTGGTTGACGAGGCCCACGAACTCCAGGACCGGGTCACCGGCGCCGTCTCCGGACAGCTCTCGGTGGCCATGGTCCACGCCGCTGCCGCTGGCGCCCGCAAGCACACCGCCATCACGGTGGACGCGCTCAACGCCGCCGCCGCAAACCTCGAGCTGGCCCTCGCGGGAGTTCCAAACGGGTTGCTCCCCAATGGCCTGAACGACGAGCAGCTGGACTGCGTGGACCAGCTGCGCGAGGCCTGCCGGGCAGCACTGTCTGACTCCAAGGGGGACAGCAGCACCACTGCCGACGGCGGGCGGCAACTCGCGCGCTCCCGGCTGATGCTCATCCTGGAACTGTGCGAACGGCTCCTCGCCGCCCGTGAGAACCGGGAAGTGGTGTGGTTTTCCCGCGCCAGTTCCTTTGACCCGCAGCAGGGATACTCGCAGCCCGACGAGACAGCGCCCGCGCTGATCAACATCGCTCCGCTGTCCGTAGCCGGGCGGCTGCGTGAGGGCCTGTTCACAGGTCATACGGTGGTGCTGACCTCCGCCACCCTCGCGATCGGCTCAGCCTTTGAGCCCGCCGCAGGCGGACTCGGGCTGGTGGGAGAAGGCGCCCCCAGCTGGACCGGTATCGATGTTGGATCCCCCTTTGACTACCCCAAGCAGGGAATCCTGTACGTGGCCGGGCACCTGCCCAAGCCGGGCAGGGGGGCATCCCCCGAATCGCTCGCCGAGCTGGAGGCCCTGATCAGAGCCTCCAACGGCGGCGCACTATGCCTGTTTTCGTCCCGGCGCGCGGCAGAAGAAGCAGCCGATGCACTGCGGCCCAAGTTGGATATGACCATCCTGTGCCAGGGCGACTCCACCATGACGGCCCTGGTGAAGCAGTTTGCCGACGAGCCCGACACCTGCCTGTTCGGCACAATGTCGCTGTGGCAGGGGGTGGACGTTCCCGGGGGCTCCTGCCGCCTGGTGGTCATCGACCGGATTCCCTTCCCCCGGCCCGACGATCCACTGATGACCGCCCGGTCCCGCGCCGTGGCGCAGGCCGGCGGCAACGGCTTTATGTCAGTCTCGGCCACCCACGCTGCAATCCGGCTTGCCCAGGGTGCGGGCCGGTTGATCCGGTCCACCGGGGACAAGGGTGTGGTGGCAGTGCTGGATTCCCGGCTGGCCACCGAGCGATACGCCGGATTCCTTCGCGGTGCGCTGCCGCCGTTCTGGTCCACAACGGACAGGAAGACGGCGGTCGCGGCGCTGGAGAGGCTGGCAAAGGAGAAGGTGTGAGCAGGCGCCGCAGCCCGCGGCTTAGAGCGAGCGGAGCACCGACACAACCTTGCCCATGATGGTGGCGTGGTCGCCAAGGATGGGCTCGTACTGGGTGTTTTGGGGGAGCAGCCAAGTGTGGCCGTCGCGCTGGCGGAAAGTCTTCACAGTGGCTTCGTCGTCCAGCAGCGCCGCGACGATGTCTCCGTTGGCGGCGTCTGCCTGGCGGCGGACCACCACCCAGTCGCCGTCGCAGATGGCGGCGTCCACCATGGAATCGCCGGCAACCTTGAGCATAAACAGTTCTCCCTGGCCCACGAGTTGGCGGGGGAGCGGCATCACGTCCTCCACCACCTGGTCCGCCAGGATGGGACCGCCGGCAGCGATCCGGCCCACGAGGGGAACCATGGCAGTGTCCATGGCGGTGGGAAGCACGGTAACGGTGCCGCCGCCGGGCAGGAGAGGAGCCGGCTCGGCCGCCTGCTTGGGAGAACCGCCGTCCAGCGTGAGGGGCATCAACACCTCCATGGCACGCGGCCGCTTGGGATCGCGCCGGAGGTAGCCAAGCTTTTCCAGCTGTGACAGCTGGTGGGTGACGCTGGACAGGCTTGCCAGGCCAACGGTGTCACCAATCTCCCGCATCGACGGCGGGTACCCGTTGTCATTGACCGAGCGCTGGATGGTCTCGAGGATCTTTTTCTGCCGTGGCGTCAGGCCCTTGGCGGTCTTCTTCGGTTGGGAGGTTGCCCTTCCCCCGGCGGCTGCTGCTGCCATATTCGCCAATGCCTTTCGGTTGCCCCGGGCTCCTGTGGCCCGGACCTGAAGTACACGCCGTAAATTGTCAGACCCTGCTGATCAACTTCAGAGTGGTTGTTCTTTCCTTCAAAGCTAGGCCAGCCACATTGCTTTTTCAAACATTTGTTCTAGCGAGTCTCGACATTGTTCGTTGATAAGTGCTAAAACAGTAGGAGCAAAGTTCGAACATTTGTTCTACTCCGAACGCGGACATTCGAAGACTCGGACCAAGAGTCGCCGGGGCTGCGGATCCGGAGGGGGAACATCGGGCAGCACAGTACGGTCCAGGAGGGCTAAGTCATGTCAGCTACATCTGCTTCGCAGGATTCATTTTCGGTGCACCACCTTATGTCCGGGCCGGACCAGCGGCCGGCGGAGCGTCCTACGCCCCTCCCGCCCCTGCGCCTGACGCGTCGCGGAAAGATCGTCCTGATCGGGATTCCCCTGGTCCTGCTGGCGGCCCTGCTGCTTTCCCTGGCCGGTTTCTTCAACTCGCCGGCAAGGGCCTCCGAATCGGCGACGGACCTGGCAGTTACCCCAACCGTTACCGTTACCGTGCAGGCGGGCGAATCCCTGTGGGCCATTGCCGGAAGCGTCGCCCCGCAGCGGGACGCGCGCGACGTCGTGGCTGACATCGTCCAGCTGAACAACCTGACCGGCGGTGCGGTCCTTCCTGGCCAGCAGTTGTACGTCCCCTCCCGGTAGTGGCCGGCGTCCCAGGAAGCGGTCACATTTTCCGGCGCCCGGCGCGGGCACTAAACTGTTCAGGTGAATGACCAGCTAGAGCGCCTCAACCGGCTACCCCTCCGCAGCAACCTCCGTGGGCTTACCCCTTATGGTGCGCCCCAGCTGGAAGTCCCCATCCTCCTTAACGTCAACGAGAACACCCATGGTGTCCCGGAGAACGTTAGGGCCGCCATCAGTACGGCAGTGACGGAAGCCGCTGCCGGTCTCCACCGGTACCCGGACCGCGAGTTCACGGAGCTGCGCAGGGCCCTTGCGGAATACTTGGGGCATGGGCTCGATGAGTCGAATGTGTGGGCGGCCAACGGGTCCAACGAAGTGCTCCAGCAGATTCTCCAGGCTTTTGGTGGCCCAGGCCGCACGGCACTGGGCTTCCCTCCCACGTACTCCATGTACCCGTTGCTGGCCAGTGGTACGGACACCGAATACGTCGTGGGTGAACGCGCTGACGGCTACGGTCTGAGCGCAGAATCTGCAGCGCTCCAAGTGAAGGAACTGCAGCCCAGCATCGTTTTCCTCTGCTCGCCGAACAATCCCACGGGAACCGGCCTGGGGCTCGATGTGGTGGAAGCCGTCTACGAGGCCGGGCATGCCAGCCAGACCATTGTCATCGTTGACGAGGCGTACCACGAGTTCGCGCACGACGGAACCCCCAGCGCCCTGACCCTCCTTCCCGGCCGGGAGCGGTTGATCGTCTCGCGGACCATGAGCAAGGCGTTCGCCCTTGCCGGAGCGCGCCTGGGCTACATGGCCGCGGCTCCGGAAGTGACTGACGCACTGCGGCTGGTGCGGCTGCCGTACCACCTGTCCGCCGTAACGCAGGCAACTGCCCTCGCGGCCCTCCAGCACCGCAAGGCACTGCTGGCCGATGTTGAAGACATCAAAAGGCAGCGCGACCGGATTGTGGCTGAACTGGCCCGGATGGGCCTCAAGCCGGCGGCCTCCGATTCCAACTTTGTCTTCTTTGGCGGGCTGGAAAATCCCCGCGAGGTCTGGCAGAAACTGCTCGACGCCGGCGTCTTGATCCGCGACGTAGGGATCCCGGGCCATCTTCGGGTGACCGCAGGAACTGAGACGGAAACCACTACGTTCCTGACTTCCCTGGAAAGCATCCTTACCGGCCAGCGCAAGCTTCCGGCCTAGACTTGAAGCAGCGGCGCTGGACGCCCTGAACCATTCCTTCTTCCCAAAGGACACTTGACCATGAGTTCCACCGGATCCAACGCGGCCGCGGCCCGGACCGCACGCATGGAGCGTGCCACGAGTGAATCCTCCGTGCTCGTGGAGATCAACCTGGACGGCACCGGCATCTCGGACATCGACACGTCGGTGCCCTTCTACGACCACATGTTGACAGCGCTCTGCAAGCACTCGCTGATCGACCTGACCGTGAAAGCCACCGGGGACATCCACATCGACGTCCACCACACGGTGGAAGACGTTGCCATTACGTTCGGAGAAGTGCTGCGCACGGCCCTGGGAAACAAGGCAGGAATCCGCCGCTTCGGCGAAGCCACCGTACCCTTGGACGAGGCACTGGCCCACGCGGTGGTTGACGTGTCCGGCCGCCCTTACCTCGTTCACGGAGGTGAGCCCGCAGGCCAGGAGTACCACCTGATCGGCGGTCACTTCACAGGCTCGCTCACCCGCCACGTCTTTGAGGCGATAACCCTGCACGCAGGGATCTGCCTCCACATGAACGTCATCGCCGGACGGGACCCGCACCACATCGTCGAGGCCCAGTTCAAGGCGTTCGCCCGCGCCCTTCGCGCCGCCGTCGAATCCGATCCGCGTGTTGAAGGCATTCCCTCCACCAAGGGTGCGCTGTGAGCGGCCAGGTACTGCGGGACGGCGCAATCATCGATCCGTCGGCTTCGCAGAAGCTGCCGTCGCCAGAGGGGAAGCCCACGGTAACCGTGTTGGACTACGGCTCGGGAAACGTGCGCTCGGCAGTACGCGCCCTCGAGCGGGCAGGTGCAGAGGTAATCCTCAGCTCCAAGCCCGAGGACGTCCTGAACGCCGACGGCCTGGTAGTCCCCGGTGTCGGCGCCTTTGAAACCGTTATGCGCGAACTTAAGGCCGTGGACGGCATCCGCCTCATCGGCCGCCGTGTCGCCGGCGGCCGCCCCGTCCTCGGCATTTGTGTGGGCCTTCAGGTGCTTTTCGAAGCCGGTGTGGAACACGGCACAGAAGCTGAAGGCATCGGCGAATGGCCCGGCAAGGTGGAACTCCTTCCAGCGGAAGTTGTCCCGCACATGGGCTGGAACACCGTCAAGGTACCCGTTGGGTCAAAGCTGTTCGCCGGAGTCGAAAACGAGCGGTTCTACTTTGTGCACTCCTACGGCGTGCAGGACTGGAACTTCGACGTCGTCCAGCCGCGGATGGCCGCACCCCTGGTCACCTGGTCCGAGCACGGCGCCCCGTTCATCGCCGCGGTTGAGAACGGGCCGCTGTGCGCCACCCAGTTCCACCCGGAGAAATCCGGCGACGCCGGTGCCCGGCTGCTGCACAACTGGGTGGATGCCCTCCGCAAGCCTTCCATGGCAGGCAAACCGGAGCACACCAGCGAAAACCCCGCGGGCGGCGACGCCTGAATGTGGTCCGTTATCCTGATGGGCCTCGCCGGCCTGCTGATCGGCGGCGCCCTGTCCTTCCGGCAGCAGCATAAGCCGCTCTGGACGCAGGTCTCGTTCTACGTCCTGGCCGGCATGGCGTTGCTGGCCGCCTATCTGCTCACGTTGCCGGCCGGCTAACTGCCCGCCCACTAGCTGGCGGTTAGCCGTCCGGCGCACGTCCCTGCCCCCTAACACTGAGGATCACGATGAACTCCGCTACCGACCTGCCGGTTCTTGAACTGCTGCCCGCCGTCGACGTCGTCAATGGCCAGGCCGTCCGGCTTGTCCAGGGTGAAGCAGGAAGCGAAACCAGTTACGGGACGCCGCTCGAGGCGGCGCTGAACTGGCAGCAGCAGGGTGCGGAGTGGGTCCACCTGGTTGACCTTGACGCAGCCTTTGGCCGCGGCTCCAACGCCGGGCTGCTCCGGGAAGTTGTTGGCCGCCTGGACATCAACGTTGAGCTCTCCGGAGGTCTCCGGGACGACGCCTCACTCGAGGCAGCACTGGACCTGGGCGTGGCCCGTGTGAACCTCGGTACGGCGGCGCTGGAGAACCCGGAGTGGACCCGCAGCGCCATAGAGCGCTTCGGCGACAAGATCGCCGTCGGGCTCGATGTCCGCGGAACCACCCTGGCCGGCCGCGGCTGGACCAAGGAAGGCGGCGACCTTTGGGACGTCCTGGGCCGGCTCGAAGAGGCAGGCTGCGCGCGGTACGTGGTCACCGACGTGACGAAGGACGGAACCCTGCAGGGACCCAACGTGGAACTCCTCCGCCAGATGGTGGAAAAGACCGGCAAGCCCGTGGTGGCGTCCGGCGGCATTTCCAGCCTGGATGACCTCAAAGTGCTGCGTTCCCTGGTGCCCCTCGGTGTTGAAGGTGCCATTGTGGGCAAGGCTTTGTACGCCGGTGCCTTCACGTTGCCCGAAGCCCTCGACGTCGCCGGCCGCCGCTAGGCAGCGGGCAGCCACACCCGGCGACGCTATGGCCAGCAACGAACCCGGCACCCCTCCGCAGCGCCACCTCCCCGGCCACATCGCCGCCGCACTGGCGGGGGCCGGTGGTGCCGCTGACTCTGCCGGGCAGCCCTGGGCCGGGCGGAGCCTCGCCGGGGACCGCGCAAAGATCCACAACTTCGAGGACGACGACGGAACGGCCGACGCCGGCTACCTCGCCGCCGTAGCCGCCCTGCAGGCCGGTGACGGGGACGAAGCCGGGGTCATCGCCGCGCTGGCCACCGCCCGCGTCTTTATCCCGATTGTTGCCCAGCTCGCCGAGGAAGCGGAAGGGCAGGACGGCCTGCAGGCCGATAAACAGGCGGACATGGCCCTCGTAACCCTGAAGGCGGCCGATGGCAGGACCGCCATGCCCGCATTCACCTCTGCCGCAGCCTTGGCCGCTTGGCATCCGGAGGCGCGGCCGGTGGCCGTCTACGCTGCCCGGGCCGCCCTTTCCGCTGTGTCCGAAGGCGCTGAACTCCTGGTTCTGGACCCGGGGGCGGACGTGACATTTGTGGTGCGCAGGCCGGCCATGTGGGCGCTGGCCCAGCAGCACGACTGGATCCCGTCCTACGCCGACCACGAACTGGCAAGCGGGATGAGCCAGGCCGCCGACGGTTTCCCGGCGGTCAGGAGGCTGGAACTCCTGCCCGGCAGGGGAGTGGCCGCCCAAGCGGCCGACGGATCCCTCCTCCCGGGCGGCGGCGCCGGGCCTGAGCTGCAGGTGGTGTTGTACCTGGCGGACGGCCTGGATGCAGAAGGGGTACAGCAGCTGGTGGCCGGACTGCAGGCTGAGTGGTCCCGGAATGTATTGTTTGGTGAGCGGGTCGACTCCATCGAAATCAAACTGCGGCGCGCTGTCCACTAGCTGCTGTCAGGAGGGGGATCCCCGGCAGGCTGCGGCAGACCGAAGGATCCTTTCGTGAATTTCGCTCTCTACCGGGAGTTGCTGGCCGTTCAGCCCACCAGACGGCTGCTTCTGGTCGGCATGATCGCCCGTATCCCGCACTCAGCGGCCGGTGTGCTGCTGACACTGCATATCGTCCTCACCCTCGGGCAGGGGTACGCCGCCGCGGGTGCAGCCGCTGCCGTGATGACCATTGGTATCGCCGTGGGGGCTCCGTGGCGCGGCCGGCGGGTGGACACCGTGGGCCTGCGCAAGGCATTGATCCCTTCGGTGGTGTCGGAGACTGTGATCTGGTCGATCGTGCCCCACGTCTCCTACGCGTGGCTCCTTCCCCTGGTGTTTGTGGGCGGACTGCTGACGCTGCCCATCTTCAGCGTGGTGCGCCAGTCCCTCGGCATCCTGGCCGACGGCGAACAGCGCCGCACTGCCTTTGCCCTGGACGCAATCACCACCGAAGTGGTTTTTATGATCGGTCCTGCTGCAGGCGCCATCGTGGCCACCAGCGGCTTCAGCGTGGTGGGCCTGACCATCGTGGGCGTGTGCACCTCCTTGGCGGGCCTGTTCCTGATGTGGTTCAACCCGCCCACGCGCAGCACGGCGTCCGTGGACGACGGCGAGGCGGACCAGCAGCGTGCGGCCGAGGCCGCCGTCGTCTCCACAGCGCCCGCCCACCTGCAGGAAGCTGCCGCGGACCTGGCCCCGGCTGCTGCCCACAACGCCCGCACAACCGGGCTGAAGGACAAAGTTGCCGGCAGCTTCACGTGGTTCACGGCTACCGTGGCCGCACTCTTCGCTGTTGCCGCCGGAGCGGGAATGGTGCTCAGCGGCACCGACGTCGGAATTGTTGCAGCTCTGGAGACTGGCGGCCACCAGGCCGAAATTGGCATCGTTTTCCTGTTCTGGTGCGCGGCGTCCGTGGTGGGCGGGCTAATCTACGGAGCCATGCACCGGCCGGTCTCGCCCATTGTCCTGCTGCTTGGTATGGCGGCCCTGACCATCCCCATGGGATTCGCCCACGACACCTGGTCGCTTGCCCTGGTTGCTGTCCTGCCGGGGCTCCTCTGCGCGCCGGTGCTCTCGTCGGCCTCCGAAAAGGTGGCGGACCTGGTGGATGAGGAGCGGCGCGGCGAAGCGATGGGCTGGTACGGCTCCGCGCTGACCGGCGGGGTTGCGCTCGGGGCACCGCTGGCAGGAGTGTTCATCGACCAGGTGGGACCGTCGGGGGGCTTTGTCTCAGTGGGCGCTGCAGGCGTGGCGCTGTGCCTCATCGGGCTGGTTCTCCAGCAACGCCGCCGAAGCCGTACCGCTGCCTGACTGGGCACTTCCCGCGGAGTTTTCGGACAGATACGACGGCTTCAAAGGCGTTAAGGTCCCCGTATGTGCCCAAAACCTGGAAAAGGGGTGCGGGACAACTGCCTGGATTACGACGACGGCGGGCCTCCCCTCGCGTGGGGGTGGCCCGCCGTCGTGAATTGCTCAGTTCTGACTTACCGTGTCAGTTGACCGCGCCGGTGTACTTCTCGCCCGGACCCTTGCCCGGGGCATCGGGGATAAGCGACTCCTCGCGGAAGGCCAGCTGGAGTGAACGCAGGCCGTCGCGCAAGGGACCTGCGTGCTGGGAACCGATCTCCGGGGCGGCGGCGGTGACCAGGCCGGCCAGGGCGGTGATCAGTTTCCGGGCCTCGTCCAGGTCCTTCAGTTCCTCGGCGTTGTCCTCCGCCGCAAGGCCAAGCTTGACCGCAGCGGCACTCATGAGGTGAACGGCTGCAGTGGTGATGACCTCGATGGCCGGCACTTCGGAAATGTCGCGGATCTGCTGGGAGACATCGGAACCGTTGTCCGCAGGCTCGAAAACGTATGAATTACTGTCTGGGGTGCTCATACTGGTAAGCTTGACACAGACCGACTGGATGTCGTTATTTCAGAGATTGTTCCCAAACGATCAAGGTTCCCACCGGCGCTTCACTGCGTTGACGGGAATTTTTTCTGTAAGATGGCATGCAGTTTGCAAGCGGAGTTCTCTCCCACCCGCGTCAGCCGCTGTTCCCTAGGATTATGGAACGCAAGGTTGCCGGGTACTGGTTGGCACTGGAACCGGCATGAGCTGGAACCATCCGTGCAGTCCCATCAGTGGGATCCGCACAGCCAATCTTCGAGGCCTTCGATTGCTCCGGCAATTGGGGGCCTTCTCTATTTGCCGGGATCCCACAACAACACAGGAGCTTTAACATTAGCGAGCCAAGAATCAATGAGCGTATCCGCGTCCCCGAGGTGCGGCTGGTCGGCCCTGCAGGTGAACAGGTAGGAATCGTCCGTATTGAGGATGCCCTGCGCCTGGCCGCCGAGTCCGACCTTGATCTCGTTGAAGTTGCACCTCAGGCGAAGCCTCCGGTGTGCAAGCTGATGGACTTCGGCAAGTACAAGTACGAGGCCGCGGTCAAGGCACGTGAAGCACGGAAGAACCAGACGAACACCGTTCTGAAGGAAATCCGCTTCCGCCTGAAGATCGACACCCACGACTACGAGACCAAGCGCGGGCATGCACTGCGCTTCCTCGGCGCCGGGGACAAGGTCAAGGCCATGATCCAGTTCCGCGGCCGCGAACAGCAGCGTCCGGAAATGGGTATCCGGCTTCTGCAGCGGTTTGCCGACGACGTCGCTGAAGTTGGCGTGGTTGAATCCAGCCCCCGCATCGATGGCCGCAATATGGTCATGGTGGTTGGACCGCTGAAGAACAAGGCGGAGGCCAAAGCTGAAGCACGGCGCGCCACCCAGCGGGCTGAAGCCATAGCGCAGAACGAAGCCAAGGCTTCCGGCCGCATCGACGTCTCCGGCGACGACCAGGCCCCGCTGACGCAGTCCCTCGCGGACCTGCTTCCCGAGGGATTCACGGTCTCGACGGAACCGGAAGCAGTAGCTGTTGCTCCCGTGCAGGAGGCGGCTCCCGCCGTCGAACCTGCCGCAACTGTTGCGCCTGCGGAGAAGACTGTCCAGGAGGCTCCCAAGCAGGAGGCTCCTCAGCAGGAAGCCCCCAAGCAGGAAGCTCCCAAGGCTCCAGCGCCGAAGGCTGCTGCACCGGCACCCAAGGCTGCTGCACCGGCCCCCAAGCCGGCTGCGGAGAAGCCCGAAGCTGCCAAGCCCGCAGCTGCGGCGCCGAAGCCTGCAGCAGTTCCTGCTCCGCCGAAGCCGGTGGCCAGGCCGGCTGCACCAAAGCCCGCCGCACGACCTGCTCCCAAGGCAGTGCCGAAGCCGGCTGGCAAGAAGACCACTTAGTCCACAGCTGCCGGAGGTCGCCCTCCGGCAGTCAGCAACCAGCACGCCGCCCCCAGGGCAGCTGCGCGATAGAACTGCAGGCCCAGCCTGCGGACACGTAAGGAGATCGGTTCCCATGCCGAAGATGAAAACCCACAGTGGTGCTAAGAAGCGCTTCAAGCTGACCGGCAGCGGCAAGCTGCGCCGCCAGCAGGCAAACCGCCGCCACTACCTCGAGCACAAGTCCTCCAGGCTGACCCGCCGCCTCGCCGGCGACAAGATCGTCTTCAAGGGCGACGCCAAGGTCATCCGGAAGATGCTCGGCATCTAGTTTCCAAGTTTTTTGACTGACCACCACCTGGTGTAAGTCACCTACCAAAAAGCCTTCTCAGGCCGCCGGGAATCCCGGCAGTAGATGCTTGGGAGCAGAATTTTCGAAGGAGTACGCACGTGGCACGTGTGAAGAGGGCGGTCAACGCCCACAAGAAGCGCCGGGTTATCCTTGAACGCGCAAAGGGCTACCGTGGACAGCGTTCACGCCTGTACCGCAAGGCAAAAGAGCAGCTGCTGCACTCGTTTGTCTACAGCTACGGCGACCGCAAGAAGAAGAAGGGCGACTTCCGCCGCCTGTGGATCCAGCGCATCAACGCTGCTTCCCGCGCCAACGGCCTCACCTACAACCGTCTCATCCAGGGCTTGAAGGCCGCTGAGGTTGAGGTTGACCGCCGCATGCTGGCCGAACTGGCCGTCTCCGACGCCAACGCGTTCGCTGCGCTGGTCCAGGTTGCCAAGGACTCGCTGCCTGCCGACACCTCCGCCAAGAAGGTTGTTGCGTAGCAACTGTCGGTTCCCCCGCTAGGGGCAGTTCAGGAACCCGTGGCCCTAGCCACTAAAGTTTCCTATATGAACGACACCGGGCGCCCGCAGGATTTTTCACTCTCCAACCCTCGAGCAGATCGGGTGAGGGATGTGGCGAAACTTGCCGGGCGCCCGGCCCGTTTAAAGCGCGGACAGTTCCTGGCTGAGGGACCCCAGGCGGTCCGCGAAGCGTTGAAGCTCCACCAGCAGCGCCTGGCTGACGGAGTCCCCGGACTGGTCACCGAAGTGTTCGCAAGCGTTGCCTGCCTGGACCGGTTTCCCGAATTCGAGGAGCTGTCCGAAGGAACGAACGCCCGGCTTGCCACCGACGAGGTCCTGGCCGCGATGGCAGATACCGTCAACCCCCAGGGCATCATCGCGGTCTGCCGGTTCCTGGACGTCACGCTGGAAGAAGTGCTGGACGCCGGTCCCCGCCTGATCGCCGTCCTGTGCCAGGTCCGCGATCCCGGCAACGCCGGAACGGTACTGCGCGCGGCAGATTCCGCCGGAGCAGACGCGGTGGTCCTCACCGGCTCCAGCGTTGACATCTACAACCCCAAGGCAGTCCGTTCCACCGCGGGATCCCTGTTCCACGTCCCCGTGGTGCTGGGGGCCGACGTCGACCACGTCGCGGCGGCATGCCGTGCCCGGGGGATTGGCATCCTGGCAGCGGACGGATACGGCTCCCTCAACCTTGATGCGTTGCAGGACGAGAACGCCCGGCGCCGCCTGACGGGTCACGGAACTCCATCAGAGTACGACCTGGAGAATCCGACGGCCTGGCTGTTCGGCAACGAAGCGCAGGGGCTGTCCCCGGAGGAGCTTGACCTGGCTGACCACCGGGTGGCGGTGCCGGTCTACGGTGCTGCGGAAAGCCTCAACCTGGGCACGGCAGCTACTGTCTGCCTTTACGCGAGTGCCCGTTCGCAGCACCTGCCGGCCGCCCTGAGGGCCTAGCAGGACCACACGCTGCCTGAAGGCAGTTGGGAACGACCGTAAGCCAGGAAGCCGCTGGCCGCCCTCCCCAAACAGGGATCAGGCGGTCAGCGGCTTTTTGCGTTCCAGCAGTCCGCTGGCTATTGCAACGCCGAGTCCCAGGACGGCCAGGCATGCGCCCACCAGGGCGGGGGCAACATAACCCCATCCCCAGGCAATGACCAGGCCGCCGAGGAAAGCCCCCAAGGCGTTGGCCACGTTCAGGGCGGCGTGGTTCAGGGATGACGCCAGGGACGGCGCGTCAGGGGAGGCGTCCAGGAGGCGGGTCTGCAGCGCCGGTACAAGCATGGACCCGGCGGCGCCCACCACAAAGACCATCACCAGCGCCGACCACGGCCACTGAGCGGCGATGGCGTACACCACCAGGGCTACCGCGATGGCAGGCAGCACCGTGTACAGGGTGCCCATAACGGACTTGTCAGCGATCCTGCCGCCCACCACGTTGCCGGCCACCATGCCCAGGCCGTAGAGCGCAACCACCAGTGGAATCAGCGAGGACGGGAGGCCGGCCACATGCGTCATCGTGTGGGAGATGTACGTGTACGTTGCAAAGAAGCCGCCGAAGCCCACGATGCCGATCAGGATGGCAAGCCACACCTGGAGCCGTTTCAGCGCCCCGAGCTCGCGGCGGATGCTCGCGTCAGGGTGGGCCTTCTGGAAGGGAACAAACCGCCAAATCAACACCAGAGTCAGGACTCCGAGGAAGCCCACAAGGATAAAGAGCAGCCGCCAGCCGTAGGCCTGCCCCACCCAGGTTGCCGCCGGCACACCGATAACGTTCGAAATGCTGAGCCCCGCCATCACCATGGAGATAGCCCAGCCGCGGCGGGTGGGCGGCACGAGCGAGGCGGCGATGACCGCGGCAACGCCAAAGAACGCGCCGTGCGGCAGCCCTGCCGCAAACCGCGAAAGCAGCATCGATCCGTAGTCGGGGGCCAGGAAAGACGTGAGGTTGGCGACGGTAAAGAACAGCATGAGGCCGAGCGCCAGATTCTTGCGCGGAAGTTTGGCGCCTACGGCGGCAAGCAGCGGTGCGCCGACCACCACTCCCAGCGCGTAGGCGGAAATGAGGTGCCCGGCTTCGGGTGTGCTGATCCGAAGGCCCTGCTCCACTTCTTTGAGCAGGCCCATCATGGTGAATTCAGTGACCCCAATGCCCACCCCGCCCATGGCGAGGGCGAGGATGGCCATGGCGATATTGGGGGAGGAAGTGCTTTTTGCCGTGGGCGACTGTAGGACGCTGCTCATGTGCCTGCTTTTCGAAGTGCTGGAAGTACAAGGTAGGGCTGCAGCCACGGCAGTGGGGCTGGATTAGGCCTGGACCCCGGGGAAAACCCCCGACGGGACGCAGGTATTCCCGCGACGAAGAAAGAGTGCCCGGGTCCTTCCATTGTCCCCCATAGAATGGGGCGGTGACTGGACTGATACAGGTGGTGGGCGGAGCCGTAGTTGACCGCCTTGAGGAACCTTCCATGCTTCTCGTGGCCCGCCGCAGTGCGCCGGAAAAGCTGGCCGGTCTCTGGGAGTTCCCGGGCGGCAAGGTGGAACCGGACGAGGAGCCGGAGGCGGCGCTCTGCCGCGAGCTTACCGAAGAACTGGGAATCAGTGTTCGGCTGGGTACGGAGCTGCGGGCGGAAGCCCCCAATGGCTGGCCATTGAATGACCGGGCCAGCATGCGGGTATGGTTCGCGGAAGTCGCCCAAGGTGAGCCGCAGCCCCTCGAGGACCACGATGAACTGCGGTGGGTATCACTGGACAACCACGATGAGGTCCTTGGCCTGCCGTGGATTCCAGCCGATTTCCCCATCGTCCGGTCGCTGTTGGCGGCCCTGGCTGTACCGGCAGGGGGAGCCCGCTCCTAAAAGAGCGTGGCTTGTCCCGCCGGCCCTGACGCTGAACTCGCTGAAGGCGCCGTTCCCGAAGGCGCCATGGCCGGGATGACGCCGGCCGGGTACTCCGCTTCCTCACCGCGGGGATCATCGAGGTCCCGGTGGCTGAAACCGGACGAGTGGGAAAAGCCGTGCCTTGCCTTGAAGTAGCGGACTTTTGCGGCGAGCCAGGTGCGGTATTCCTTGGAGGCGTAGGAGCCCGTCCCGTAGAGGCGCCGGTACCTGCCTGCGAGGCCGGGATGGTGTGCGGCGATCCACTTCATGAACCACTCCCTGGTTCCGGGCTTCAGGTACAGCGCACCGGCAGTTACCCCCGTTGCTCCGGCGGATGCGAGGGACGCGAAAAGCGAGTCCAGGGCTTCGTCGCTGTCCGAGAGCCACGGGAGGATCGGCATGGCCATCACGCCGCAGGGCAGGCCGGCCTCACGAAGCCTGGACACAAGCTTCAGCCGTGCCCGGGGCCCGGGCGTGCCCGGCTCAACGGCCTCGGCCAAGGCTTCGTCGGTCATGGCGAGGGAGATGCCCAGGCCCACCGGTACCTGGGTGGCCGCGCTCTTCAGCAGCGGAATGTCCCTGGCCAGCAGTGTTCCCTTGGTGAGGATGGACAGGGGAGTGCCGGACTCAGCCAGGGCGGTGATGATCCCGGGCATAAGCCGGTAGCGGCCCTCGGCGCGCTGGTAGGGGTCCGTGTTGGTGCCCAGGGCCACCTGCTGGTGGTTCCAGGACGGTCTGGCCAACTCCTTCCGCAGGACGTCGGCTGCGTTGACTTTCACCACCACCTGGCTGTCAAAATCCACTCCGGCGTCGAAGTCAAGGTAGGTGTGGGTTTTCCTGGCGAAGCAGTACACACAGGCGTGGCTGCAGCCACGGTACGGGTTGATGGTCCACTCAAAAGGCATCCGTGAACCGGCAGGCACTTTGTTGAGCACCGACTTGGAGTTGACCTCATGGAACGTGATGCCGGCAAAATCAGGTGTGGTCACGGACCTGACCAGGCCGGCAAGGGGAAGCAGCGCGGGCGGTGCGCCCGCCGCATCAGTTTCTGCCGGCGGCGGCAGCAGTGCTTGGGCATCCCATCTCATGACCTCCATTCGAATATACGTTCGAACTTAAGTCAAGCATGCGCAGCAGAACCCGCAAGAGACTGCTGGCTTAAACGCCGGCATGAAGCTCCCACACCACGCTGATGGCAGCGGTCACCGCGGCATCTCCGGCCTCAACGGCAAGGCTTTCCACGGCGGCAGCGCGCTGCATCCTGACCACGGGTACCGGGCTTTGGACCGGCGCCTGGTCCGCTACCGAAAGCACGCGTCCCAAACGGGCCGAGGCAAGCTGGGCGTACTGCTGTGCGGTACTTAATGCGTCATGCCAGGCGGCCTCCCGAGCACGGGCACGCACCGCGGCATCGTCACTGAAGGTCAGTTCCAGGCCGTTCAGCCGGACGTCGTTGCCGCCCGCGTTAACGGCGTCAGAAATTGCTGCCGAGGCGGAACCCAGGGCCCGCAACCTAACGGTGAGGGTGCTGGCTGCAACGTACCCGGTGACGCGCTGTCCTTCACCTTCCCTCCATACGAGGTCCGCCCGCACGTTGAGGCCTGTGGTGCGGATGTCGGTACCCTCAACGCCCCGCTGGCGGAACGCCGACGTCACGGCTTCGGAGCTCGTGCCCGCCCGGGAGTAAGCCGCCTCCACCGAGTCGGCCCGGCACTCCACGCCGATCGACACCACCATGAGGTCAGGGGCGGCTTCCGCCGAGCCCGTCCCGGTGACGGTGACAGTGCCAGCGGACGCGATGCCGGCGGCCCCGGTGCCGCCGGAACCAGTGCCAGGGGACCCGATGCCACCGTGCTGGTATCCGGCAGGCCCGACGCCGCCACTTGAGTCATCGTGCCTTGGTTCCGTATCCATGGGTCACGCCTCCACTTCTGATGGGCGCCGAGGCCGGCGGCCTGAGGGCGCAGGGTATCCGCCGGCTGCCAGCCCGGCGCGGCGTTCGAAGACATTGGCCGTACCCGGATTGCCGGTGCGGATCAGGGACCAGCCCGCGGCGAGCAAGTACAGCGGGAGGAAGGGAATACCCAAGCACCACGCGTACTGGGAACAGTGCTTTTCCTCATGTCCCAGCAGCGCCGGCCGGGCCAGCAGGTCAGCGGCAGTGCAGCGGCACAAGACCACGTTCCCGAGCGTGAACGCGGCGGCGAACGGCAGGCGCCACCGGTACCCGGCGGCGATGATCAGGCCCCGCGGGCCCCTGCTGAGTTCCGTCCGTGCCGCGGCGGCCACAGCGAGGCCCAGGATGGTGCTGCCGTTGACCACGTTGGCGGCAAGCCGCAGCCGCTGGTGGACAGTCAGGGGCAGCCGGGATGCCGAAACCAGCCGTGGTGTCATGAGGACATGGTAGCCGGGGGGTTCAATTAGACTGGAGGCAGTGGCCGCCGGAATTTCCGGTATGCCCTGACCTGGTCATTGAATGAACTGATATTCCACGAGAATTCAGGTCATTCATCCATGACCTGCCAGTGACGGACGCGCCGCCGGGAAACCGTGCAGGCTGCCCCGTTCACCGGCAGCCACGACTCGTAGCTAAGAACAGTAGATGACTGAAACTTTGCCGGGCGCCGCCATTCCGAACCCCACGGATGAAGCCGCCATCACCGCCGCTGTAGACCAGGCCGTCGCCGCCATCGCCGGCGCCGCCACCCTTGATGAGCTGAAAGCGGTGAGGCTCGCACACACCGGCGAGAAGTCCCCGCTCAGCCTCGCCAACCGTGAAATCGGAAAGCTGCCCAAGGACCAGAAGGCCATCGCCGGGAAGCTAATGGGTGCGTCCCGCGGACGCGTTAACAAGGCGCTCGCGGACCGCACGGCAGAGCTGGAAGCGGAAAACGACGCCCGAATCCTGCTGGAAGAGACAGTTGACGTCACTGCCGCCCCCAGCCGTCGTCGTGCCGGTGCCCGCCACCCCCTGTCCACCCTCCAGGACCGCGTTGCGGACATTTTTGTGGGCATGGGTTGGGAGATCGCAGAGGGTCCGGAAGTCGAATCGGAATGGTTCAACTTCGACGCCCTGAACTTCAAGCCGGACCACCCGGCCCGCGAGATGCAGGACACCTTCTTTGTGGAGCCGCCCGAGGCCCACCTCCTGATGCGCACCCACACCTCCCCGGTGCAGGTCCGGTCCATGCTGGAACGCGAGCTGCCCATCTACGTACTGTGCCCGGGCAAGGTGTTCCGCACGGACGAGCTGGACGCCACGCACACTCCGGTGTTCCACCAGTTCGAGGGCCTGGCCATCGACAAAAAGCTCAGCATGGCAGACCTGCGCGGCACCCTTGAGCACTTTGCCCGGCAGATGTTCGGCGATGAAGCCCAGATCCGGCTGCGCCCCAACTACTTCCCGTTCACCGAGCCCTCTGCGGAGCTTGACATCTGGCACCCCGGCGCCAAGGGCGGCCCGCGCTGGATCGAATGGGGCGGCTGCGGCATGGTCAACCCCAACGTGCTCCGCGCCGCGGGCATCGACCCGGAGGTCTATTCAGGTTTTGCCTTTGGCATGGGCATAGAGCGCACCCTTATGTTCCGCAATGAGGTGGGGGACATGCGCGACATGATCGAAGGCGATGTACGTTTCAGCGAGCACTTCGGGATGGAGATCTAACCGTGCGTATCCCACTTTCCTGGCTGCGTGAATTCGCAGAGGTACCGGCCGGAGCAACGGCCGAAGACGTTATGGACCAGCTCGTCAAGGTCGGTTTCGAAGAAGAGGATGTCCACCGTCCCACGGACACCCTCCAGGGCCCCATCGTGGTGGGCCAGGTCCTGAGCTTGGTTAAGGAACCGCAGACCAACGGCAAAACCATCAACTGGTGCCAGGTTCGTGTTGTCCCCGAGGGCCAGGAGCAGACCCTCACGGGCAAGGGCATCGACCCGTCCGGCGTGCAGGGCATCATCTGCGGCGCCCACAACTTCGTTGAGGGCGACAAGGTGGTGGTCACGCTTCCGGGCGCAGTACTGCCGGGTGACTTCCACATCTCAGCGCGGAAGACGTACGGCCACGTCTCCGCCGGCATGATCGCCTCAGTCCGCGAACTCGGCATCGGCGAAGACCACGACGGCATCCTGGTGCTGTCCCGCATCGGGCTGGACCCGGAAATCGGCACCGACGCCATGGAGCTCCTGGGCCTTTATGACCAGGCCGCCGAAATCAACGTCACCCCGGACCGCGGCTACGCCTTCTCCATCCGCGGCGTTGCCCGCGAGTACGCGCATGCCACCGGGACTGCTTTCACCGATCCCGCTTCCCGTGTTATTGCTCCCGCTGCGCTCGCGGGCGGCTACGGCGTCAAAATCAACGACGACGCCCCCATCTACGGCAAGCCGGGCTGTGATCGTTTTGTGGCCCGCACCGTCCGCGGTGTGGATGCCACGAAGCCGACTCCGCCGTGGATGACTTCCCGGCTCCGGCTGGCCGGCATCCGCTCCATCTCCCTGCCGGTGGACATTTCCAACTACGTGATGCTGGAACTCGGCCAGCCCACGCACTGCTACGACCTGGACAAACTGTCGGGGGACATCGTGGTCCGCCGGGCCTTGGCGGGCGAGAAAATCACCACCCTGGATGACAAGGAACGGGCGCTCGACGCCGAGGACCTCCTGATCACCGACGCTTCCGGTCCCATCGGCGTCGCCGGCGTAATGGGCGGGGCCGCCACCGAGGTGGGCGACTCGACGTCGAACATCCTGGTTGAAGCCGCGCACTTCGACGAGGTGTCCATCGCCCGCTCCCGCCGCCGCCACAAGCTGCCGTCCGAGGCTTCCAAGCGCTTCGAGCGCGGCGTGGACTGGCAGGTTGCCGGCATCGCCGCCCAGCGGGTGGTCGACCTCCTGGTGGAGCTGGCGGGCGGTACGGCCGACGAAGCAGGAACCGACGTCGGCACCGCCCCTGACTCGGTCACGATCGAGCTGCCGGCAGCCTTTGCTGCCGCACGCATCGGCATCGATTTCACCGAAGAGCAGATTGTTACGTCCCTTGAGGACCTTGGCGCTGCCGTGGTCAAGAACGACGGCGGCTGGAGCGTTACTGCCCCAAGCTGGCGGCATGACCTGGAAACCAAGGAGGACCTCTCCGAGGAGATCGCCCGCCTGGTGGGGTACGACCAGATTCCCGCCACGCTGCCCGTTGCGCCTCCGGGCCGAGGCCTGACGCGCGTGCAGCAGCAGCGCCGCCGCCTGATCCAGGCACTTGCTGACGCGGGGCTTACCGAAGTCCTTTCCTACCCCTTTGTATCCAAAGCGGCCAACGATACCTTCGGCGTGGCAGAGCAGGGAGCAGGCCGGACCGCGGTCAAGTTGGCAAACCCGATCAGCGAGGAGCAGGGCTTCCTGCGCACCTCCATCCTGCCGGGACTCATAGAGGTGGCCAAGCGGAACCACTCACGCGGCTTCCGGGACCTGGCGCTCTTCGAGTCGGGCCTGGTGTTCCTGCCGGCTGAGCGGATGGGCACGGACTCCATCCCGCCGCTCGGGGTCAAGCCAAGCGACGAGGTGCTGGACCGTCTGTACGACGGCGTCCCCGCCCAACCGTTCCACCTTGCAGTGGTCCTCACGGGTCACGATTCCCCCGCCGCGGCGGCACATGCACCGCGGGCGTGGGACTGGGCGGACGCCTTGGACATTGCCCGCCTTGCCGGCGACGTCCTTGGCGTGGAAGTCGTTGTCAGCCAAGGCAGCCACCAGGCATTCCATCCGGGCCGCGCGGCGCGGTTGTCCCTGCGGTCAGGGGAGGTGGTGGGTTACGCGGGAGAGCTGCACCCCAAGCTCCTTGCCGCTTCGGATATGCCCGCCCGCTCGGTTGCTTTGGAGCTCAACGCCGACGCGCTGTTTGATGCCGCTGCTGACGTTATCGTGGCGCGCCACATCTCCTCGTTCCCGGTAGCCACCCAGGATGTGGCGCTTGTGGTCCCTGCCGAGGTGCCGGCCGATGAGGTACTGGGCGCACTCCGCGAAGGTGCCGGCGAACTGCTGGAGGACGTCGCGCTGTTCGACGTGTATGCGGGCAAGGGAATCGAAGAGGGCAAGAAGTCTTTGGCCTTCGGACTCCGGTTCCGTGCCGCTGACCGTACCCTCACGGCGGACGAGGCATCCGCCGCCCGGGAAGGCGCTGTGGCCCTGGCGGCCGAGCGCTTCGGCGCGGTTCAGCGCTAGGCCTGAAGCGCACTCCCATGGACTCCCGGCTGGCCCTGCGGGCAATGGATATCTCTTCCGATATTCCCTGCCCGCAGGCTGGCTACAGTCCTGCCGGTGGGCTGGTTCCCTCGCCGGCAGAGGCACTGCGGGCGGCAGCGATGGAGCCTGGCGCAGCCGCGCGCTTCCTCGCCGGCAGGGCAGCACTCCGCCGCTTTGCGGCCCAACTCCTCGACCTCCCGGCCGCGCAGTTGCAGGCTGCATACTCCTGTCCAGAATGCGGTTCCGGACCTGACCTGTCCCATGGCCGCCCCGGCTTCACGCACCACGGCCAGCCGCTGCCCCTGCTCTTGAGCATGGCCAGGGCTGGACGATGGGTTCTGCTGGCGGGCCTCACATCGCCGCTGGCGGGGGAGCGGTTGGGAGCCGACGTCGAAGATCCTGAACGGCTTGGCTTCGATGACTTTGACGACGTGGCCCTGGCGGATGCTGAAAAGCACGCCGTGGCCGGACTGGAGGGAGCAGCCCTGCTCCGCGAACGGGCGCGGCTGTGGACCCGCAAGGAAGCCTGGCTCAAGATGACCGGCGATGGACTGCGGACGGATCCCCGGGAAGTGGCCGTCCTGGACAGGCCGGGGCTGACGGACCTGCCGCCTGCCGCGACGGGGCTGCCAGCGTCGCTCGTTGCTGCCTTAGCGCTTGGCCGGCTGGGTAGCGGGGCCAGGTTCGGCTAGGCAGGAAGCGGCGGAAGCGCCAGCTCAAAGAGCCAGGGGTGGAGCACCGCTTCGGTATCGATGCCCGCCACGCGGTTCGCCAGCAGCACGAAGTCTGCCGTTGACACCGATCCGTGGCGGTGGGTCCTGGTCCATTCCTGCAGCAGCGTGAAGAATGCAAGATC
This sequence comes from Pseudarthrobacter sp. Hb11, assembly GCF_059383655.1. Taxonomy (NCBI): domain Bacteria; kingdom Bacillati; phylum Actinomycetota; class Actinomycetes; order Micrococcales; family Micrococcaceae; genus Pseudarthrobacter; species Pseudarthrobacter sp. Hb11. Next base: position 23,492 of record NZ_JBWZCM010000017.1, on the reverse strand, counting down.
CCCGCAATGCCGGCGGAGCGCGTGCAGGGCCAGCGCGCCGCGCTTGTAGACGCGGTCGTCAAACATCAGGGCCGGCCCGGGATCTCCGACCAGCAGGTCCTGTTCCGCAGCAGACAACCCCCGCCAGGCCGACGCCGCCCGCTGGTGGGCGGTCATAAGGCCGGCTTCCTCGGACCAGATCCATTCCGCGTAGCAGGCGAAACCCTCATGCAGCCAGATGTCGTGCCAGGCTGCAACGGTCAGGGAGTTGCCGAACCACTGGTGCGAGAGCTCATGGGCAATCAGCCGCTGGGATTCCCAGTCCAGGCTGAGGTGGTTCCGGCCCAGGATCGACAGCGATTGGGCTTCCAGCGGGATCTCCAGGACGTCATCAGTCACCACCACGGTGTAACCCGGGAAAGGGTAGGGGCCGAAGCGCCGGACGAAGGCCGCCATCATGTCACGCTGCCGGCTCAGCCCGGCCTCCGAGACATCAGCCAGGGCCGGGGGCACGGCCACGGTCTGCGCTACGCCGCCGGCGGAACCGTCGTCGAGGACGAGGACGTCATACCTGCCGATCTGTACCGTGGCCAGATACGTGGCCATCGGCTCGTGCTGCTCGTAGGTCCAGGTCTCCCTGCTGGACCCGCGCGTGTGGCCGGCCAGGACGCCGTTGCAGACGGCGCGGTAGTCCGCGTCCGTGGTGACCGAAATGCGGTAGGCGGCCTTGTCCCGGGGGTGGTCATTGCAGGGAAACCAGGAGGGGGCGCCGTTGGGTTGTCCGGCCACCAGCACGCCGTCGGTCAGTTCTTCCCAGCCCACCTCGCCCCATAGGCCGCGGCGGGGAGCGGGATTGCCCTCGTAACGGACGTCCACGGTGAAACCCTCGCCAGGAACCAGGGCGGTTTCCAGATGCACCACCAATTGCTCGGCCCGCTGCGAAAAGCGGCGCACCCGGCGGCCGTTGAACTGCACTTTGACTGCCCGGAGCCCCACCAGGTCAAGCACAACAGCCGAAGCAGCCCGGTCGGCCACCGCGTGGAGCAGCGCCCTGCCGTTCAGCCGGTTGCTCGCCAGCCTGTAGTCCAGCTCCAGCTCGTAGCGCGTCACGCTGTAGGCGTCAGTGCCGTAGTGGGCCACATAGGGGTCGGACCGCAGGTCGGGTCCGGGCTCGCGGGTGGAGGTTCCGCGGACTGATTCTGGCGAGCTCATAAGGGGAACGGCCTTAACTAACTACTGTTGACGGACGGCGGTGGTGTTGCTTCAGGTGTTGCCCGGACGATTCATATCCCCCGCGGCAGGGCCGGCCCGGCCCACGGGCTGACGGGGTTGCCCATCCAGTAGGTGCCAGCGGGTACTGTTTCCCCGCGCATCACCAGCGACGCGGGGCCAACTGTTCCGCCGTGGCCGATCCGTGCCTGCGGGAGGATGACACCATGCGGTCCCATCGTTGCCCCGTCTTCGAGCGTAACAGGGCCAATGCTCATGATGCGGTCGTGGAACAGGTGGGTCTGCACCACGCAGCCCCTGTTGACGGTGGAGTTCGCACCCAGGGAAACGAGATCCGCCTCCGGCAGCCAGTAGCTCTCGCACCACGTCCCGGAACCGATTTTGGCGCCGAGGGCGCGCAGCCACCAGACAAGGGCGGGGGTGCCGGTGGCGGCGCGGGCAAACCAGGGCGCGCCGACCATCTCGATGAACGTGTCCACCACTTCATTGCGCCAGATAAATGAACTCCACAGGGGGTGTTCACCTGCGTTGATCCGGCCGATGAGCAGCCACTTGGCGGCTACGGCGCTCCCGGCAGCCACTGCTCCTGCCAGCAGCATCACCAAACCGCTGAGCAGGGCAGTTACGGCATAACCGTTGGCCGAGGCCAGCCAATCGAAGGCCAGCAGGACGCCGGCGGCCAGTCCCACCGTCAACACCACGGGAATGAACCGGCAGGCTTCCCACAGCGCCCGGGCCATTTTTAGCCTGCGTGGCGGCTGGTAGGTGAGCGAGTTGTCTGACGAGATGGCGGTGCGGCGCAGCCGGACGGGAGGGCTTCCCAGCCAGGACGTTCCGGACTTGGCTTTCGACGGGGTTGCCGAGAGCACGGCCACCAGGGAGTTCTTCGGAACATTGCGGCCCGCCCCGGTCATTCCCGAGTTGCCGAGGAACGACCGCTTGCCGATCTTGGCCGGTGCGATCCGCAGCCAGCCGCCACCGAGCTCGTATGAGGCCACCATTGTGTCATCGGCCAGGAATGCGCCCTCGCCCACTGTGGTCATCTTGGGAAGCAACAGCACGGTGGAGGCTTCCACGTTCTTGCCGACCTTTGCTCCCAGCAGGCGGAGCCAGACAGGGGTGAACAGGCTGGCATAGATGGGGAACAGGAGGTCCCTGGCCAGGTCAAGAACGCGTTCCGTAGCCCAAACCTGCCAGCCGATCCGGCTGCGGACACGGTAGTAGCCTTCGCGCAGGCCCAGCCCCAGCAGGCGCGTGGTGCCCAGGATCAGGAGCAGGTTCGCGGCGAACCAGGCGAGGGCGGCAAGCGGCAAGGAAGCAAGCAGGGGAAGCCAGGCCTCCGACAGCGAACTGTGGCCCCTGATGAACAGGAAAACCACCAGGCAGGCAGCTCCTGCGGAAAGGTAGGGAATCATGGCCAGCAGGGTGCTGGCGGCGGCGAATGCCGTAAACCAGAGCCGGGCCAGTAACGAGCTGGTGGCGGGCTGAGCCGGCCAATTCTGTTTTGCCCTGCCCCGGCGTTCTGCAGGGGAACCGGCCACAACCTGGCCTGCCTTGACCTTGCCCAGGACTGCCGAGCCCGGCTCCACCTGCCCGCCGGCCCCGATGCTGGCGCCGGGCATCAGGGTGCTTCGGGCGCCCACCGTGGCGCCCGCGCCGATGCGGATCGCGCCGATGTGCACGTTGTCACCGTCGATCCACCAGCCCGAAAGGTCCACCTCAGGCTCCACGTTCGCTCCGGCGCCCAGCGAGAGAAAGCCGGTTACCGGCGGCAGCGAGTGCAGGTGCACGTTGGTGCCGATCGTCGCGCCCAAAGCCCGCGCGTAATAGGGAACCCAGGGCGCGCTGGCCAGGCTCACCGCTCCGGCCAGGTCCTGGATCTGCTCAGCCAGCCATAGCCGCAGATGGACTTTGCCCGACCTGGGATAGGTCCCCGGCCCAACTTTCCGGAGCAGGAGACGGGCCGCTGCCACCGACAGGCCCATGCGCCCGGCAGGACTGACGAACACCAGCCAGGACGCACCCACCCACCACCAGGACACTGTTGCCGCCCCGGTGAAGCCGGCCAGCCCGGCAAGCAGGTTATTGCCTGCCATCAGGTAGGTCAGCCAGCGCATACCCACGAGAATGTGCAGCGGCACGCCCATCAGTGTCTGGAAAACCTGGGACTTGCGGGCGGTGGGCCGGACGATGCGGGCCTCGGCGGGACGCGCTACCGTTCCCGCCGGCACCGACTGGCGTGCTGCATCGATGAGGGCCCCGACGCGCGGCGTAGCGTAGATGTCCGCCACCGTGATGGTGGGGTAGCGGACCCGGAGCGCAGAAACGAGTTGGGCTGCTGCAAGGGATCCACCGCCGGCAGCGAAAAAGTCGGCGTCGAGGCTGGTTGCCTTGATGCCGAGGACAGCGCCCCACTGCTCAACGATCCACCGGGCGTCGTCGGGGAGGTTCAGCGGGGCACTGTCTGCATCATCGGCGCCGGAACCGGCAAGCGGCCAAGGCAGGGCGTGCCGGTCCACCTTTCCGCTGGTCTTGGTTGGCAAGGAGTCGACGACGGTCAGCAGCGGAACCAGGGCCGCCGGAAGGCTGGCAGCAAGGAGTCCGCGGGCAGCGGCCAGGTCCGGCGTCGCTGCCCCGGCGGGCGCAAGGTACCCCACCAGGATCTGGTTCCCGGCCGCCGTCGTCCGGACAGCGGCCGCAGCACCCGCGATGCCGGGCAGCGCCTGCAGTGCAGCATCCACTTCGCCGAGTTCGATGCGGCGTCCGCCCAGTTTGACCTGCTCGTCAGCGCGGCCCATAAAGACCAGTCCCGCGGCTTCATAGCGGACAAGGTCGCCCGAGCGGTAGGCGCGGTCCCAGCCGAGCGTTGGGAATGGCGCGTACTTTTCGGCATCCTTGGCCGCGTCCAGGTAGCGGGCAAGCCCTACACCGCCGATGATGAGTTCGCCAATGGCTCCTTCCGGCACCGGAACGCCCTCCCCGTCCACTACCGCCAGGTCCCAGCCGTCCAGGGGAAGCCCGATCCGCACAGGACCTGGCCCGCCCAGTGGTGCAGCACAGGCCACCACGGTGGCCTCGGTGGGGCCGTACGTATTCCAGACTTCCCGGCCGTCAACAGCAAGCCGTTCAGCAAGCTCAGGCGGGCACGCTTCCCCGCCGAAAATCAGCAGCCGGACGTTTTCGAGTGCTTCCGCTGGCCAGAGGGCAGCCAGGGTGGGAACTGTTGACACCACGGTGATGCCATGGCTGATGAGCCAGGGACCCAGGTCCATACCGGTGCGGACCAGGGCCCGCGGTGCGGGGACCAGGCAGGCGCCGTGCCGCCAGGCCAGCCACATCTCCTCGCAGGAGGCATCAAACGCGACTGACAGCCCTGCCAGCACCCGGTCTGACGCTCCGATGGGCTCCGCCGGAAGGAAAATCCGGGCTTCCGCGTCCACGAAGGCAGCCGCGGAACGGTGCTGCACTGCAACGCCCTTGGGGGTTCCCGTGGAGCCGGAGGTAAAGATCACCCAGGCGTCGTCATCAGCCTCCGCTGTCCGGGCGGCGGGGAACGGCGAGGGCCTGGAGCCATCGAGAGTCACTCCGCTTTCCGTGACGACGGCGGCAACCTTGGCTTCACCGAAAACCAGCCTTGCGCGTTCCTCGGGATCATCCGCGTCCACGGGAACGTAGGCAGCCCCGATGAGCAGGATGGCCAGGATGGAGATGTACAGCCTGTTGGTGCCGGACGGGATGCGAACGCCGATCTTGTCGCCGGCGCCGAGCCCGGCAAGGTGCATTTCCCGGCCAGCCGCGCGGACGGCCACCAGTAACTGGGCATAGCTCAGGGATTCCCGGCCGTCGTCGAGGGCGGAGGCATCCGGGTAGCGTTCCGCCGTGTCCTGGAGTATGTCAACCAGCGTCCTTGCGGGGGGAGTGGCGGCAGACCCGGCCAACTGCGGCTGGTAACGGGGCCTGGGTCCGGGGAAGCCGTCGGTTGCAAGGCTGCTGCTTGGTTGCTCGGTCACCAATGCAGTGTGCCGGGACAACATGAACAGAAAGTGTCCAGGTTTGCCGGCTGTCCACCCGTTGTTGGGAGGTTGTTCAGCGCGTGTTCCTCAACCTGCTCCCTGAATTGCTCCTGCACCCTTGAACTGTCCCTGCCTACCCAAGCTGCTCCTACGGAATGAGGACCACCTTGCCGGTGGTGCGGCGCCCCTCGAGGTCGCGGTGCGCCTGGGCGGCCTCCGCCAGCGGATACTCGGCGCCGATCCGGATTTTGAGGCTGCCGTCGGCGGCGGCGGCGAACATCTCATCTGAGCGCCAGCGCCGTTCCGCCGCGTCCTGCAGGTAGTGGGCCATGGTGGGCCTGGTCAGGAAAAGGGAGCCGCCTGCGTTCAGGCGTTGCGGATCCACCGGCGGGACGGGGCCTGAGGCTGCGCCGAACAGGGCCAGCGTGCCCCGAACGTGGAGGGCGCTAAGGGAACCGTCGAAGGTGTCCCTGCCCACGCCGTCGTACACAACGTCAACGCCCTTGCCGTCGGTAAGGTCGCGCACGGCTTTGTCGAAGCCGTCGTACCGCAGGACGTGGTCCGCCCCGGCGCCGAGCGCGAGGGCTTCCTTCTCGTCCGTGGATACCGTGGTGATGACCCGTGCGCCCTTGGCCTTGAGGAGCTGGATGAGCAGCAGCCCCACCCCGCCCGCGCCGGCGTGCAGCAGGACATTATGGCCGGCTTCAACCTTGAAGGTGGAATTGACCAGGTAATGGGCAGTCAGGCCCTGCAGCGGGAGGGCGGCTGCGGTGGCATCGTCCAGTCCATCCGGCACAGGCAAGGCTCTATCCGCGTCCACCAGGGCATAGCCGGCGTAGCAGTCGGCGCCCTCAGCCGTGGCTATCCGGTCGCCCTCGGCGAATCCGGTGACCCCTGCGCCGAGACCTACAACTGTTCCCGCTGCTTCGGAGCCGGGGGTGAAGGGATACTGGACCTTGTACACGCCGCTGCGCTTGTAGGTGTCGATGAAGTTCACGCCGGCTGCCGCTACTTGGATCAACAGTTGCCCGGGGCCGGGAATGGGGCGCTCAACGGGCACGTAGGACAGGACTTCGGGACCACCGGCTTGCCCGGCGACAATGGCGTGCGTCATGGTTTTCCTTCCGCGGGCGGGAGTTTCCGGCCCGGTCCACCCATCCTAGGCGTCAGGGATGCAGGGCAGGGCCGTTGCCGCTGTGGCCGGGCGTCATGCGCAGTAGGCAGAATAGGTGCATAAATATCGGTTGTAGTGAATAGTTTTACTGTAAGGTGGGTACCATGACTATTTCTGTTGCAGTCTCAGGTGCCAGCGGCTACGCCGGCGGGGAGGTACTGCGCCTCCTTGCGGGCCACCCGGACGTGACAATCGGAGCCATCACGGCGCACAGCAACGCAGGTTCCCGCTTGGGTGAGCTGCAGCCCCACCTTCACGGCCTTGCCAGCCGCATCCTTGAGGACACCACCGTGGAGAACCTCTCGGGCCACGACGTCGTCTTCCTCGCGCTGCCGCACGGGGCCTCTGCCGACATCGCTGCCCAGCTTCCGGAGGGCACAGTGGTGATCGACGCCGGCGCCGACCACCGCCTGCAGGACCCGGCAGCATGGGAGAAGTTCTACGGCTCAGCCCACGCCGGCATGTGGCCTTATGGCCTGCCCGAACTGCCCGGCCAGCGTGAAGCCCTTAAAGGCGCAAGCCGGATCGCCGTGCCTGGCTGCTATCCGACGTCGGCCCTGCTGGCACTGACGCCAGGGTTCGCCGCACACCTCCTCCAGCCCGACGACGTCGTCATCGTTTCCGCCTCCGGCACCTCCGGCGCGGGCAAGGCAGCGAAAGTCAACCTGATCGGCGCCGAGGTGATGGGCTCGATGAGCCCTTACGGCGTTGGCGGCGGCCACCGGCACACCCCCGAGATCGAGCAGGGCCTGTCCAATGCGGCAGGGGAGCAGGTGACAGTTTCCTTCACGCCCACCCTTGCACCCATGAGCCGCGGGATTCTCACCACCGCGACGGCGAAGGTCAAGCCGGGAACCACTGCGGAACAGCTGCGCCAGGCGTGGACCGACGCCTACGACGACGAGCCGTTTGTGCACGTACTGCCAGAGGGCCAGTGGCCGGCCACAAAATCCGTCCAGGGATCAAACCACGCCGTCATGCAGCTGGCCTTTGACGCGCACACCGGCCGGGTGATTGTCACCTGCGCCATCGACAACCTCACCAAGGGGACCGCCGGCGGCGCCGTCCAGTCCATGAACATCGCACTCGGCCTGGCGGAAACTGCCGGCCTTGACCTGCAGGGAGTAGCCCCGTGACAATTACCGCACCCCAAGGATTCCGGGCCGCCGGCGTCACCGCGGGACTCAAGGCCTCCGGCAACCCGGACCTTGCCCTGGTGGTCAACGATGGGCCCACGAAATCTGCAGCCGCCGTATTTACCAGCAACCGGGTGGCTGCCGCCCCTGTCCATTGGTCCCGACAGGTGATTTCGGACGGCCGGGTGGACGCCGTGGTCCTCAATTCCGGCGGAGCGAATGCCTGCACCGGACCCACCGGCTTTCAAAACACCCACAGCACCGCCGAAAAAGTGGCCGAAGCACTCGGCATCTCGGCCACCGATGTTTTTGTCTGCTCCACGGGCCTGATCGGCGAGCAGCTGCCCATGGACAAGATCCTCCCGGGCGTGGAGGCCGCCGCCGCTGCCCTCAGCACTGATGGCGGACCTGCCGCCGGCACCGCCATCATGACCACCGACTCGGTTCCCAAGGCTGCGTTGTTTATCGGCACCGATGCGGACGGCCAGGAATTCACCATCGGCGGCATCGCCAAGGGCGCCGGCATGCTGGCACCGGGCCTCGCCACCATGCTGGTGGTCCTCACCACAGATGCCGTCGTGGAACCGGAATTGCTCGACGTCGTCCTCCGCGATTCCACCCGCGTCACCTTTGACCGGGCGGACTCCGACGGCTGCATGTCCACCAATGACACGGTGGTCCTGCTGGCCTCCGGGGCCTCCGGTGCCGTGCCGTCCGCCGAATCCTTCGGCGCCGGCCTCACCCAGGTGTGCGCCGAGCTGGCCCGGAAGCTGATTGCTGACGCCGAAGGGGCCAGCCACGACATCGCCATCCGGACCTTCAACGCCGCCAGTGAAGCGGACGCCGAAACGGTCAGCCGCTCCGTGGCACGGTCCAACCTCTTCAAAGCCGCCATCTTCGGCAAGGACCCCAACTGGGGCCGGGTGCTCTCCGCCGTCGGCACCACCGACGCGGCGTTCGAACCGGACCAGCTCAACGTGGCCATCAATGGAATCCAGATCTGCCGGAACGGCAGCATCGGCGATGACCGCAGCCTGGTGGACCTGGAACCGCGCGAGGTGCTGGTGGAAATCGACCTGAAAGCCGGCGACACCGAGGCCACCATCTGGACGAATGACCTCACCCATGACTACGTGCACGAGAACAGCGCCTACTCAAGCTGAACCGGCCCCGCAGCCCGGCAACCCTGGAGATACTGCCTTATGAACACCCGCACCCGCGAGAACACCACCATGCTTGATGCCCAAAGCAAGGCCGGCACGCTGATCGAGGCGCTGCCCTGGATCCAGCGCTTTGCCGGTACCACCATGGTGATCAAGTACGGCGGCAATGCCATGGTCAATGACGAACTGCGCCGTGCCTTCGCCGAGGACATTGTTTTCCTGCATCACGTGGGAATCCATCCCGTGGTGGTGCACGGCGGCGGCCCGCAGATCAACGCCATGCTGGCCCGGCTGGGCATCGAGTCCGAGTTCAAGGGCGGCCTGCGGGTCACCACACCTGAGGCCATGGACGTGGTGCGTATGGTTCTGACCGGCCAGGTGGGACGCGAACTCGTGGGGCTCATCAACTCCCACGGCCCCTACGCTGTTGGCATGTCCGGCGAAGACGGCGGGCTGCTGCGGGCCGTCCGCACCGGCACGGTCGTGGACGGCGAAGAGGTGGACCTGGGCCTTGTGGGTGAAGTGGTGGGAGTGAACCCGGAAGGAATCCTGGACATCCTCGCCGCCGGCCGCATCCCCGTGATCTCCACCGTTGCACCGGAAATTGAGGGCGACGCGCTTCCTGCCGACGGCCGCGTCCAGACCACCGGGCAGGTGCTCAACGTCAACGCGGACACCGCAGCAGCAGCCGTTGCCGAAGCCCTCGGAGCGTCCAAGCTGGTGATCCTCACCGACGTCGAAGGCCTCTACGCCAACTGGCCGGACAAGTCCTCGCTGATCTCCTCCCTGAAGGCATCAGACCTGCGCGAGCTCCTGCCCTCCCTGGAATCCGGCATGATCCCCAAGATGGAAGCCTGCCTCAAGGCGATCGACGGCGGGGTGGAACGCGCGCACATCGTGGACGGGCGCCTGGCGCACTCCATGCTGCTGGAAACATTCACGACGGCGGGCATCGGCACGCAAGTGGTCCCGGATGAGGAGATCAACGGATGAACACCACGGAAAAGTCGTCACTGACAGAGCTCGTGGAGACCGCCGGCCACGCCGGGTCCGAGTGGTTGGCCCGCTACTCCACGTCTTTGATGGGCGTGTTCGGCACCCCTCAGCGGGTCCTGGTGCGCGGTGCCGGCTGCCTGGTCTGGGATGCCGACGGCAAGGAGTACCTCGACCTGCTGGGCGGCATCGCGGTCAACGCCCTGGGCCACGCCAACCCGTTCGTCACGTCAGTCATCTCCAGCCAGTTGGCCACGCTCGGCCATGTCTCCAACTTCTTCACCAGCCCCACCCAGATCGCGCTGGCCGAAAAGCTTCTAAGCCTCACCAACGCGCCGTCCGGTTCCAAGGTGTTCTTCACCAATTCCGGAACCGAAGCCAACGAGGCTGCCTTCAAGCTGGCCCGCCGCAACACAGATTCTGCCGGCACGCCGCGGACCAAAATCGTCGCCCTCGAAGGCGCCTTCCACGGACGGACCATGGGCGCCTTGGCCTTGACTGCCAAGGAGGCGTACCGTGCGCCGTTCGAGCCACTGCCCGGGGGTGTGGTCCACATTCCCTTCGGCGACATTAACGCCCTGGAAGCCGCCCTCGACGAAACGGTGGCAGCGGTCTTCCTGGAGCCGATCCAGGGCGAAGCGGGCGTACGGCCCCTGCCTTCCGGCTACCTTCGGGCTGCACGGGAGCTGACCACCAAGGCGGGCGCGCTGCTGATCCTCGACGAGGTGCAGACGGGCATCGGACGAACCGGCAAGTGGCTGGCCAGCGAGGACGCAGGCATCGTGCCGGACGCTGTCACCCTGGCGAAGGGCCTGGGCGGCGGCTTCCCGATCGGTGCGCTGGTCACGTTCGGCGGCGGGACGTCGTCGTTGCTGACCGCTGGCCAGCATGGCACCACGTTTGGCGGCAACCCGGTGGCGACGGCGGCTGCCCTCGCCACCCTGCACGCCATCGAAAGCCAGGATGTCCTGGCGAACGTGGCAAAGGTGGGGGAGCACCTGCGGTCCGCGCTGGCGGCCATTCCGGGCGTCACGGAAGTCCGGGGCGAAGGTTTGCTCATCGGCTTCGACCTGGACGCGGACATTGCCCCGGCCGTAGTGCAGGCGGGTCTCGAAGCAGGCTTCATCGTCAACAGCCCCGGGCCCCGCACCATCCGCCTGGCGCCGCCGCTGGTGCTCACCACCGCCCAGGCGGACACCTTCCTCTCCGCCTTCCCGGCCATCCTCCAAACAGCAAAGGACGCCCAGTGACTTTTGTAACCGGTTCTACCCGGCACTTCCTCAAGGACACAGACCTCAGTCCTGCCGAACAGGCGGAGGTCCTGGACCTTGCCGTCCGCATGAAGGCTGCGCCGTACAGCGTCCAGCCCTTTGCCGCGGATGGCAACGGCCGCAAGACCGTGGCAGTCATTTTCGACAAGACCTCCACCCGGACCCGGGTCTCGTTCGCCACGGGCATCGCCGATATGGGCGGCAACGCCCTCATCATCAACCCGGGTGAGGCCCAGATCGGCCATAAGGAATCCGTGGAGGACACCGCCAAGGTCCTGGAGCGCATGGTGTCCACCATCGTGTGGCGCACGGGTCCGCATGCAGGCCTGGTGGCCATGGCCGAAAACTCCAGGGTGCCGGTCATCAACGCGCTGTGCGACGAATACCACCCATGCCAGTTGCTGGCCGACCTGCTGGCGGTGAAGGAGCACAAGGGCGAGCTCAAGGGCCTCACCATGGCCTACCTCGGGGACGCTGCCAACAACATGGCCAATTCCTACCTGCTGGCAGGCGTGACGGCGGGCATGCACGTCCGTATCGCCGGGCCTGAGGGCTACCTTCCCGCCGGGGACATTGTGGCCGCGGCTGAGGAGCGCGCCGCAGAGACCGGCGGCTCGGTGCTGGTCACCACCGACGCCGCGGCGGCACTGAAGGGTGCCGACGTCGTCGCAACAGACACGTGGGTGTCCATGGGCCAGGAAGCCGAAAAGGAAGCCCGGCTGCAGCTGTTCCGCGAGTATTCCGTGGACGAGGCGGCCATGGCACACGCAGCGGATGACGCCGTCGTGCTTCACTGCCTTCCCGCCTACCGCGGCTACGAAATTTCGGCGGGCGTGATCGACGGGCCGCAGTCCATCGTCTGGGACGAGGCCGAAAACCGGCTGCACGCCCAGAAGGCCCTGATGGCCTGGCTGATGCACCAGTCCGGCCTGGCATTCGTCGATGGCCTTTCTCCGGTCGAGGGCACTGGGGAGAGCACGTTCTAGTGTCCGCCCAACCGGCGTCGCCGGGCTCCAGCCCGGCCACCAAAACGGCCCGCCAGGCGCGTATCACCGCCATCCTGACGGGTGAATCGGTGCGTTCCCAGGCGGAGCTGGCAGCTTTGCTGGCGGACGACGGCGTGCAGGTCACCCAGGCGACGCTGTCCCGGGACCTCGTGGAACTCGGCGCGGTCCGGGTCCGCGGCAAGGAGGGCGTGCTGGTGTACGCCGTCCCCGGCGAGGGCGGCGAGCGGGCCGCGAAGAGCGGGGTGAGCCAGGAGATTCTGGACGCCCGGCTGGCGCGGCTGTGCAGCGAGCTGCTGGTCACCGCGGAGGCATCGGCCAACATCGCAGTGCTCCGCACGCCCCCGGGCGCGGCCAACTTCCTTGCGCTGGCGATCGACCATTCGGTGATGCCGTCCATCCTGGGGACCATCGCCGGCGACGACACCGTGCTGTTGGTCTCCCGGGACCCGCAGGGCGGCCAGGACCTCGCGGCCAGGTTCCTGCAACTGGCTGAAGAAGCCGGGCAATAAGCTTGATGACAATATCTACAACCCCAATCACAAGGAGCATTTCAAGTGACTGAACGCATTGTGCTCGCCTACTCCGGCGGCCTGGACACCTCAGTAGCCATCGGCTGGATCGGTGAAGCCACCGGCGCCGAGGTCATCGCCGTCGCGGTTGACGTCGGACAGGGCGGCGAATCCCTGGAAACCATCCGCCAGCGTGCCCTGGGCTGCGGCGCCGTCGAAGCCTACGTGGCCGACGCCTCGGACGAGTTCGCCGACGAGTACTGCATGCCCACCTTGAAGGCCAACGGCCTCTACCAGGGCCACTACCCGCTGGTGTCCGCCATCTCCCGGCCCGTCATCGTCAAGCACCTGGTCAAGGCCGCCCGCGAATTCGGCGCCACCACGGTTGCGCACGGCTGCACCGGCAAGGGCAACGACCAGGTGCGCTTCGAGGTAGGCATCCAGACCCTCGGTCCGGACCTGAAGTGCATCGCCCCCGTCCGCGACCTCGCCCTGACACGCGACAAGGCCATCGCCTTCGCCGAGGAAAAGGGCCTGCCGATCGAGACCACCAAAAAGAACCCGTACTCCATCGACCAGAACGTCTGGGGCCGCGCGGTGGAAACCGGCTACCTTGAGGACATCTGGAACGCCCCCACCAAGGACATCTACGACTACACCGCCACCCCGGAGTTCCCGCCGGCACCGGACGAGGTCACCATCAGCTTCGAGGCCGGCGTTCCGGTAGCGATCGACGGCGTGAAGGTCACCCCGCTGCAGGCCATCAAGGAACTCAACCGCCGTGCCGGCGCGCAGGGCGTGGGCCGGATCGACGTCGTCGAGGACCGCCTGGTGGGCATCAAGTCCCGCGAAGTCTACGAAGCCCCCGGCGCCATGGCCCTGATCACTGCCCACAAGCACCTCGAGGACATCACCGTCGAGCGCGAGCAGGCCCGCTTCAAGGCCACCGTTGGCCAGCGCTGGGCCGAGCTGGTGTACGACGGCCAGTGGTTCTCCCCGCTGAAGCGCTCCCTGGACGCCTTCATCGAGGACACCCAGAAGTACGTCTCGGGCGACATCCGGATGACCCTTCACGGCGGCCAGGCCATCGTGAACGGCCGCCGCTCCGACACCTCGCTCTACGACTTCTCGCTGGCCACCTACGACACCGGCGACACGTTCGACCAGTCGCAGGCCAAGGGCTTCATCGAACTGTGGGGCATGTCCGCGAAGGTAGCCTCCGGCCGCGACATCCGGGTCGCTGGTCAGTGACAAGCGCTACTAACGAAGGTGCACTGTGGGGCGGCCGGTTCGCCGGCGGCCCCGCTGATGCCCTGGCGGCGCTGAGCAAGTCCACGCACTTCGACTGGCGGCTGGCCCGCTACGACATCGCCGGTTCCAAGGCGCATGCCCGCGTGCTGCACAAGGCGGGGCTGCTGGACGACTCCGAGCTGAAGGGCATGCTTGATGCCCTCAGCCAGCTGGACGAGGACGTTGCTTCCGGCGCCTACGTGCCGGCCGAATCCGACGAGGACGTGCACGGCTCGCTTGAGCGCGGCCTGATTGAGCGCGCCGGAACACAGCTGGGCGGCAAGCTCCGCGCGGGCCGGTCCCGCAACGACCAGGTGGCCACGCTGGGGCGGATGTTCCTGCGCGACCACGCCCGGATCATCGCCCGCGGCGTGCTCGCCACAGTGGATGCGCTGGTGGAACAGGCCAAGGCCCACCATGGAGTGGCCATGCCGGGCCGCACCCACCTGCAGCACGCGCAGCCGGTACTGCTCAGCCACCACCTCCTGGCCCATGCCTGGGCGCTGCTGCGCGATGTGCAGCGGCTGCAGGACTGGGACAAGCGGGCAGGCGTCTCGCCTTATGGTTCGGGTGCCCTCGCCGGCTCCTCCCTGGGCCTGGACCCGGAAGCCGTTGCCGAAGACCTGGGCTTCTTCTCCGCGTCGCACAACTCGATCGACGGCACCGCTTCCCGCGACGTCTTCGCCGAGTTCGCCTGGGTGTGTTCCATGATCGGTGTGGACCTCTCCCGGGTGTCGGAGGAAGTCATCCTCTGGGCCACCAAGGAGTTCTCCTTCGTCACGCTGCACGACTCCTACTCCACGGGCTCGTCCATCATGCCGCAGAAGAAGAACCCGGACGTGGCGGAGCTGGCCCGCGGCAAGGCAGGGCGCCTGATCGGCAACCTGACCGGGCTGCTGGCCACGCTGAAGGGCCTGCCGCTGGCTTACAACCGCGACCTGCAGGAGGACAAGGAACCGGTGTTCGACGCCGCCGACACCCTGGAGCTCCTGCTCCCGGCAGTCTCCGGCATGATCGCCACCCTGACGTTCAACACAGAACGGATGGAGTCGCTGGCACCGCAGGGCTTCGCGCTGGCTACTGACATCGCCGAATGGCTGGTCCGGCAGGGTGTTCCATTCCGCGAGGCGCACGAACTCTCCGGTGCGGCCGTCAAGCAGGCGGAATCCCGCGGCGTGGAGCTGTGGGACCTGACTGACGAGGAATACGCCGCCATTTCCGGGCACCTCACGCCGGAGGTCCGCACGGTCCTGTCCACGGAGGGGTCGCTCAACAGCCGCAACTCCCAGGGCGGAACCGCACCGGCTGCCGTCGAACGCCAGCTGGTTGCACTGGAAGCCGAGCTGGCGGGCGTGCGGGAGTACGCAGCCTAACCAACCAACAAGCGAGGATGACACTTCGCGGCAATGTTTTTGAAAACACTGCCGTGAAGTGCCATCTCGCGGCGTTTAAGCTGAGGCAATGAGCGAAACCTTCCAGAAGTTCCTTCGCACCCTGCCCGACTTCCCGGACAACCTGCCCGGCTTCGACCCGGCCACCGCGCCTACAGATCCCACCGAACTCTTCCGCCACTGGCTGGACGAGGCTCTGGCAGCCGGGGAGCGCCAGCCGCATGCCTGCAGCCTTGCCACGGTAGACGGCAGCGGCCAGCCGTCGTCGAGGATGCTGATCCTGAAAAACATTGACGACGACGGCTGGCACTTTGCCACAGCCCGCTCCTCGCGCAAAGGCAGGGAGCTGAGCGCCAACCTGCACGCCGCCCTCAACTTCTACTGGCCGTCGCTGGGCCGGCAGGTCCGGGTGGCCGGCCCCGTCGTCGAGCTGTCCGTCGAGGCATCGGCCCGGGATTGGGCGGAGCGCCCGCGGGCTGACGGCAGCCGCAACCCCGACTGGCAGCTTTACGCCATCCAGCCAGCAGAGATCGAGTTCTGGCAGGCGAGCCACGACCGCTCCCACATCCGCCACAAGTTCGGCCCCGACGGCGTCCTTCCCGGCTAGGATGAGCGCCATGACTGCTCCCGCACCAGAAGTCCTGCTCGCCGGGCTCCATAAAGCCGCCGACGACGTTGCCTCCGATGCTGCCAAGCTCGGCGAAGAGGACCTGCGGGCTCCGTCCGCCCTGCCCGGCTGGACGCGGGGTCATGTCCTGGCCCATCTGACCGGGATCTCCAACGCCATGGCCCGGCAGCTCGAGTACGCCGCCCGGGACGAGAGCATCGAGCTGTACGACGGCGGCACGGATGGCCGGAACAGGGCGATCGACATGGCTGCCGGCCACGACGCCGCCACACACCTGGCGGATCTGAAGGCTGCCCTGCAACGGGCGATCAAGACGTTCGATGCGCTGCCCGGCATCAAGGATTCGTCTGCCAACCGCACCGGCTGGTACGCACCCATCACCTACCGCGGGGGAGTTGTCCTGGACGGCGGCCTGGCGCTGTGGCGGGAACTCGTTATCCATAACTCGGACCTGTTGACGGGCAGGGGACCGGAAACCTGGAGCCGGGAGTTCTGTGAGCACCTGTTCGATTTTCTCTCAGCCCGCGTCCAGCCCGACGACAGACTGGTACTGCAGCCCCTGGGCTACCCGCCGCTGAGCATCGGCAGCGGCAACAGATCCACCGTAATCAGCGGGATGGCCACGGATATCGCGGCCTGGTTGGCGGGGCGCGAACCCACACTGGGCAGCCTGAGGGCATCCGCGGCAGCCGACGGCGTGGACCTGCCCGCCCTGCTGCCGTGGCCTGCGGGAACGCCAACACCTCAACAGGACTAGCGTTCCCCAACCTGGATCAGGCGGCTTCGCGCGCCAGCAGGCTCTGTTTGACGGGCAGTCCCCAGCGGAATCCACCCAGCGAACCGTCGGTCCGGATGACACGGTGGCAGGGGACGAACAGGGCTGCCGCATTGAAGGCACAGGCGCTGGCGGCCGCCCGTACGGCCTTTGGATTACCGGCCAGCCCGGCGTACTCGGTATATGTCACGGGGGACCCCGCCCGGACCAGCCGCAGCACGTCCCACGCGTGGACCCGGAACGGCCCGGACATTTGCCTCACGGGAACCTGCATCGCCGGGGCCGGATTTCCGGCGTAGAACGCTTCGACCGCCGCCGAAATCTCTCCAAGTTCGCTGACGAGTTCCAAGGTGGCGGGCCGCAGGGTCGGATGGATCTGCCCGGTCAAATCACCGGGTTTTTCGGTCCAGCCGCTGGAGAGGACCACGCCGTCCCGGGCGAGGATGGTGAACGGGCCGTCGGGGGTGGACATGTGAAGCAACTGGGCCTTCATCGGTTCGCTTTCTCTGCTGTTCTGCTGCCTGCTGCGGCAATGTCCTTTGTTGTGCCAGGACGTGTACCCGCCGGGAACTGCGCTGCTGCCCGCCACAGGTGCATGGTGGCGTAAGAGCGCCAGGGGCTGACTTCGCGGAAGTCCAGGTTCGCGGTCCAGGACTTCCCCGAGCCGGCCGGGCCTGGATTTTTCGGGCCGTCCAAGGCCTTGATTCCGTTCCGCACCGCCGCGTCATTGGCAAGGAACACGTCCGGGGCGCCCAGGATACGCATGGCGAGGTAGCCCACGGTCCAGGGTCCGACGCCGGCCAGCGGGAGCAACTTTGCACTGAGGCTTGCCACGTCGTCGCCATAGCCGAAGTCGAGCGTACCTTCTGCCAGGGCAGAAGCTGCCGCGCCGAGGGCATCGATGCGTTTCCGGGGGCCGCGCAGGAGGGCGCAGCCGTCGGCAGCAATTTCCGCCGGGGTGGGAAACATCCGGTCGAGGCCCTCACCGGGGCTTCGGCTTGAACTTCCTACGGCGGCCAACTGGGTGAGGGCGGTCCGCGCCGCAGCCACGGTGATCTGCTGGCCGATCATGGCCCTGATCAGCATCTCGGCAGGGTCAAGCGCCCCCGGCATCCTGATTCCCGGAGTGCGGGCCGCTGCAGCCGCCAGCCTGCTGTCCCCGGCCAGGGCGCCGTCGATCGCCACCGGGTCCGCATCCAGGTCGAACAGCCGCCGGACGCGGCTCAGCAGGGCCGGCAGGTCCCGAAGGTCCACCGCGCCGATGGAGAGAGTCAGTGGCCTTCCCGGTGCGCCGGCATCGTACTCAATGGTGAAGCGCGCATCACCGTGCGGCAGCCTTAGCGTGCGCGCGTAGGAGGTCGCCGTTCCTGTCTCGATCCCGGGGATGGCCCGCACCGCCAGGAAAGTGAAGACGCCGGGGTCGAAGGGGTCGCGGTAGGGGAGGCTGAGGGTCAGTGCGGTAGACCCTCCGGCGGCTGCCTTGGCATGCCTGGCGGAGCGGAGGGCGGTGGGAGTCATGTCAAAGACTTCCACCATGGTTTCGTTGAACTGGCGGACGCTGCTGAAGCCGGCCGCGAAAGCGACGTCCGCGAGCTTCATCGACGTGGAAACCAGCAGCGTGCGCGCTGTCTGTGCCCGGCCGGCACGCGCGAGTGAGAGGGGACCGGCGCCCAGCTCCTGGCTGAGGATTCGGTTCAGCTGCCGTGAGGAATAGCCCAGTCGGGCGGCCAGGCCATCGACGCCGTCCCGGTTCACTACGCCGTCGTTGATCAGGCGCATGGCACGCCCCGCGATGTCCTGCCGCACGTTCCAGGCAGGCGTTCCCGGAACCGCCTCGGGGAGGCAGCGCTTGCAGGCCCGGTAGCCGGCGTCGTGGGCTGCAGCTGAGGTCTCATAAAACGTGACGTTCGCAGCCTTGGGAGTCCTGGCCGGGCATGACGGGCGGCAATAGATGCCTGTGGTGCGGACGGCAGTGTAGAACTGCCCGTCAAACCGGGTGTCCCGGGCGTCTATCGCCCGGTAGCGCTGCCAAAAGTCCATTACTCCATCCTGCCAGCAGCACAGGAGCGGAGCTAGCGGAAATCGGACATGGCCGTGCGCCCATTTTGTAGCGTTGCGGCCCGGCTCCGTCGCAGTCTTTGGATAGAGTCTGGCCATGAGCAGAAGTCCCTCTCCGGCCCGGGAACCGCTGCGGGAATTCCTGTCGGGAGATGCCCGCGAACTGGCACCGATGCTGCTGGGGGCTGTCCTGACCCATGATTCACGGGACGGCAGGGTCTCCGTGCGGCTCACCGAAGTGGAGGCCTACCTCGGGCCGGAGGATTCCCTGCACCCTGATCCCGGATCACATACGTACCGCGGCCCTACGCCCCGGAACGCTCCCATGTTCGGCCCCGCCGGACACCTGTACGTCTACTTCACCTACGGCATGCATCACTGCACGAACATTGTGTGCGGCCCGGCGGGCGTTGCCTCCGCCCTGCTGCTGCGCGCCGGAGAGATCGTGGAGGGCCTCGAGCTGGCACAGCACCGCCGGCCTACCTCGAAAAACCCTGCCGATCTTGCCAGCGGCCCCGCCCGGCTCGCCAAAGCCCTCGGCCTGACAACCGCCTACAGTGGCCGTGACGCCTTGGAGCCGCCTTTTGGGCTGAGGCTCGCGGAGCAGCCGGTTCGGGAGGTCAGTTCAGGCCCCAGGGTGGGGGTTTCCGGCGTCGGCGGATCCGGGAAGTACGCCTGGCGGTTTTGGATCACGGGGGATCCCACGGTGTCGAAGTACAAGGCGGCCAAACCAAGAACGCGGTAGTTTCGCCAGCGTTAACGGAAATGGTTGTAGAATGGTAGGTCTGTCTTTTGCGATAGGGGAACGTTAAATGCTCGACGCCGATTTGGCCCACGAACGGGACTATGTTGCCGGCCTGTATGCCCGGCTGGAGGAGTTGCGCGAGGAAAAGCGCAAGCAGCTCGCGCAGGTCCGGCGGTCAGGGGCCGTGGGCACCATGCAGAACGTTTCTGAGCGTGACGCTTTCGCCGCTCTGTACGAGGACCGCCTGGCGCAGCTGGATGCTGTTGATGACCGCCTGGTCTTCGGCCGGCTGGACCTGGACTCCGGGGAAGCGCAGTACATCGGCCGTATCGGACTCACCACCGAGGACCTGCAGCGGCTCATGGTTGACTGGCGCGCGCCCGAAGCCGGGCACTTCTACCAGGCCACGGCCTTCGACCGGCAGGGCGTCCGCCGCCGACGCCACCTGATCCTGCAGGGCCGCGAGGTCAAAGCCATCGAAGACGATGTGCTGGACGCGGACATGCTGGCAGACGACGAATCACTGCAGGGTGAGGGCGCCCTGCTCGCCGCCCTGAACTCCAAGCGCACCGGCCGGATGTCGGACATCGTCAGCACCATCCAGTCGGAACAGGACCGCATCATCAGGTCCTCCATCTCCGGCGCCGTGGTGGTGCAGGGCGGGCCGGGTACCGGCAAGACCGCCGTGGCACTGCACCGCGCCGCCTACCTGCTGTACACCCACCGGGACCGCCTCAAGTCCGCGGGCGTGCTGTTGGTGGGCCCGTCGTCGTCCTTCATGAAGTACATCGAAAGGGTGCTGCCCTCCCTGGGCGAGACCGGCGTCGTGATGGCCAGCGTGGGCCGCCTGATGCCCGGCATCAATGCGGTGCCCGAACCTGATGCGGGCGTTGCCGCCATCAAGGGCCGGCTCGACATGGCCACCGTGGTGGCCAACGCCGTCGCCAACCGCCAGCGGATCCCTGCCGAAGACCGGATCCTGGAAGTGGACGGCCGCAAGCTGGTGCTGACCCCGCGCCAGGTGCGCCGTGCCCGCGAACGCGCCCGTTCCACCGGGAAGCCGCACAACGAAGCCCGGGTGACGTTCGTCAAGATCCTGCTGCGCGAACTGACCGAACAGATGACCGAGCTCGTGGAAGCCGGCAACATCGGCAACAACGCGGACCGCTCCTACCTGGCCGAGGATGTCCGCACGGCGCGTGATGTCCGGATTGCCCTCAACCTGTGCTGGATGCCGATGACGCCCGAAAAGCTGATCTCGGAGCTGTTCAGCAAGCCGGCCGTGCTTGAATTCTGCACTCCGCATCTGACTCGGGCTGAGCGCGCCCTGCTCCAGCGCCCGGCTGATGCCCCCTGGACTGAATCCGATGTTCCCCTGCTGGACGAGGCTGCCGAGTTGCTGGGCGAGCTGGATCCGGCTGCCGGGCGTGGACTGGCGCAGCAGGAGCACGACCGTGCCCGCGACCTTGCCAACGCGAAGCAGACCCTGGTCAACATGGAGGCTGCAGGCGTGGATCCGCTGATGTCCGCCGAGGAGCTGGCCGAGCAGAACCAGGAACAGGAAGCACGGCTGACCGCCGCCGAGCGCGCCACGAGCGACCGCACGTGGGCCTTTGGCCACATCGTGGTGGACGAGGCGCAGGAGCTTTCGCCCATGCAGTGGCGCCTGCTGGTCCGCCGTTGCCCCCTGAAGTCCTTCACGATTGTTGGAGACATTGCCCAGACGAGCTCAGTGGCAGGCGCCAACTCCTGGCAGGGCGCACTGGCCCCGATGTTTGGCGACCGCTGGCAGCTGGAGGAGCTGACGGTCAACTACCGCACACCGTCCCAGATTGCCGAGGCAGCTGTGCGGATGGCCAACGCTGCGGGACTCGTCGTCTCCGCACCCAAGGCCGTCCGGGAAGGACGCTGGTCTCCCGTTATCGACGAAGTGGACCCCGGCCAGGTGGTCCGCCGTCTGGTGGAAGTCCTGCCGGAGGAACTGGAAGCGCTCGACGGCGGCCTGCTGGCTGTCATCGCGGATGGTCACCTCCTGCCGGAGGCCATGGCCGCCCTGCGCGCCGAGTACGGCCGCCGGATCGGCACCGGCGCCGGCGGTTATGAGCAGGACATTGTGGTGATCAGCCCCCGCGAGGCCAAGGGCCTGGAGTTCGACGGTGTGGTGGTGCTGGAGCCCGGCATGATGCTGAACCATGAGCACGGCAAGGTGGGGGACCTCTACGTCGCCATGACGCGCGCAACGCAGCGGCTTCGGCTGATTGCTTCAGAGCCCGTGCCTGCAGGGATCAAGCGCTGATCTTTCCGGCTCAAGCAGTCTGATCCGGTCCAGGCGCCGGTGCCGCCCACTCGGCGCCTGGACTGGGTAATCCTGCTAACTTAGAAGGCGTGCCAGAACTCAACAGCCTCGAATCGCAACACAACGACCCCACTTTTGCCAACGTCTGGCAGGAACTGAAGTGGCGTGGCCTGGTCCACGTCTCCACTGACGAAGCAGAGCTGGAAAAGCTCCTCGCCGGCGGACCGGTCACGTACTATTGCGGCTTCGATCCCACCGCGCCGAGCCTCCACCTGGGCAACCTGGTCCAGCTGCTCGTCATGCGGCGGCTGCAGCTGGCCGGCCACAAGCCCCTCGGACTGGTAGGCGGTTCCACGGGCATGATCGGGGACCCCCGCCCCACGGCCGAGCGCACCCTGAACACCAAGGACACCGTTGCTGAATGGGTGGGCTACCTCCAGGCGCAGGTACGCCGGTTCCTTAGCTTCGACGGCGACAATGCTGCGCAGATGGTCAACAACCTGGACTGGACTGCCCCGCTGAGCGCCATCGACTTCCTGCGTGAGGTGGGCAAGCACTTCCGTGTGGGCACCATGCTGCGCAAGGACGCGGTGGCGTCCCGGCTGAACTCGGACGAGGGCATCAGCTACACCGAGTTCAGCTACCAGATCCTCCAGGGCATGGACTACCTCCAGCTGTACCGTGACTACGGCTGCATGCTCCAGACCGGCGGCTCCGACCAGTGGGGCAACCTCACCAGCGGTACCGAGCTGATCCGGAAGGTGGAAGGCAAGAGTGTCCATGCGCTGGGTACTCCGCTGATCACCAACTCGGACGGCACCAAGTTCGGTAAGAGCGAGGGAAACGCCATTTGGCTCGACGCCGGCATGTGCAGCCCGTACGCCTTCTACCAGTTCTGGCTCAACACCGCCGATGCCGACGTCGTGGACCGGTTGAAGGTGTTCACGTTCCTGACCCGCGCCGAGATCGAAGACGTTGCCAAGGCAGTGGCCGAGCGCCCGTTTGCCCGGGAGGGCCAGCGGAAGCTTGCTTTCGAAGTGACGTCACTTGTCCACGGGGTGGATGCCACAGAGAAGGTCATTGCAGCTTCCGCGGCGCTCTTTGGGAACGGCGACCTGTCCGCGCTGGACAAGCCGACGCTCCAGGCGGCTACCTCGGAGCTTCCTTCGGCCACGGTGCAGGTGGACGCACTGGGAATCGTCAACCTCCTGGTTGCCTCGGGGCTCTCGGAAAGCAAGTCCGCTGCCCGTCGCACTGTTGGCGAGGGTGGCGCTTACGTCAACAACGAGAAGGTATCCGATCCGGAAGCGGTGATTTCGGAGTCCGAACTGCTGCACGGGCAGTACCTGCTCCTGCGCCGCGGAAAGAAGAATCTGGCCACCGTGGAAGTGCTGGTTCCGTAGCCCGGTCCTTACCATTGCACGCTCCTCCGCAGCCGATTTGCAAGGCTGCGGGGGAGCGTGTAATGTCTTTCTAGTCGCCGCCGCTGAAGCGGAAAAATAGCGACCAACCCCCAACAAAAACTGAAGCAGCTTCACCGTGTGCGAAAGCGCCGGAGCGAAGAAATGCTTCGTTTATGCTGGGCGGATTCATCTCCACAGAGTGAATTCCGGGAAAACAACGGATTTGCAAAGTGAAAATGAATGAAATAACATTGAAACATCGCAGCGAAGAAATACGAAATAGAAAATTCATTGAATGAATTGTTTCGGGAATATTCGAATGTGTCTGTTGTTTGAGAACTCAATAGTGTGCCAAGTTTGTTGATACCAATTTTTTATTGATTGGTTGAATTGACTGGATCGTCCGCCCCTGTGGGTGGTCTGGTTTTTAC
>NZ_JBWZCM010000016.1:0-76812 GCF_059383655.1 Pseudarthrobacter sp. Hb11 | reverse complement strand
ACATGGCTCACAAGTGGCTCTTCGCTGTGGTGCGTCTGTGTTTGGATCTTCCGTGGGTGGCCCACCCCCCCCAGGGCACCTGGGCCTTAGCCTAATTAAGACCTGCCGCCCGTGGGGGCAGGGCTTAATAGAGCCGGCAGGGACGGATCCCAGAAGGGATCAAAATGTGGACACCGATGTCCACATGGTGAGATCGGGGAACACCTCGTTGACACGTATCTCGCCCAGAGGGAAAACTGAACGCATGACTTTCGTTACTGTCGGCACCGTCGTCGTCCTTATTCAGCGCGTGGCACATTAGCCCCCCGGTAACGAACCGTCACGCGCAACCCCTCGAAGAGCCGCCAGGCTGAGGGGTTTTTTTATTTCCCGCAGTTTCCATGAACCACAGATGATCCACAAGGAAGAGTCCGATGAGCAAAGGATCGCCGATCAGCCCCTCGCTGATGGCTAGTAAGTCCGCTGGAGCCCCAAAGGCTCCGGAACGCGCCGACCGCACGGCGGACCACGCCGTCGTCGTCGCCGACCTTGCTGCCGTCTCTCCTGTCCTTGGGCCGAACCACGTTGTACCCCCAACGGTGATGACCGGCTCGCAAGCTATTGTCCGCTCGCTCGAAGAACTCGGCGTCGACGATATTTTCGGTTTGCCCGGTGGCGCGATCCTGCCCACCTATGACCCCTTGATGGCCTCCAGCATGAACCACGTCCTGGTCCGTCACGAACAGGGAGCCGGCCACGCCGCGCAAGGCTACGCCATGGTCACCGGGCGGGTGGGAGTTTGTATCGCCACCTCGGGCCCGGGCGCCACCAACCTCGTTACCGCCATCATGGATGCCCATATGGACTCCGTGCCGCTGGTGGCCATCACCGGCCAGGTATCCAGCGGTGTGATCGGCACCGATGCTTTCCAGGAAGCTGACATCGTGGGCATCACCATGCCCATCACCAAGCACTCCTTCCTGGTGACCGACCCCAATGACATTCCCCACGTCATGGCGGAGGCGTTCCATCTCGCCTCCACCGGCCGCCCGGGACCTGTCCTGGTGGACGTAGCCAAGGACGCCCAGGTTGGCCAGATGACCTTCTCCTGGCCGCCGCGGGTTGACCTGCCCGGCTACCGTCCGGTCACTCGCGGCCACAACAAGCAGGTGCGCGAAGCCGCGAAGCTGATCGCCGCAGCCCGCAAGCCCGTGCTGTACGTGGGCGGCGGCGTTGTGAAGGCGCACGCCTCCGCGGAGCTGCTGGCCCTGGCCGAAGCAACCGGCGCTCCCGTTGTCACCACGCTGATGGCGAAGGGTGCTTTCCCGGACTCCCACCCGCAGCACATGGGAATGCCCGGCATGCACGGTACCGTTTCCGCCGTGACTGCCCTGCAGCAGGCCGACCTCCTGATCACCCTCGGCGCACGCTTCGACGACCGCGTTACCGGCGTGCTGAAGACATTCGCGCCCATGGCGAAGGTCATCCACGCCGACATCGACCCCGCGGAGATCTCCAAGAACCGCACCGCCGATGTCCCCATCGTTGGCTCCGTGAAGGAAATCATTCCGGAGCTCACCGAAGCCGTTCGCACCCAGTTCGAGGCGTCGGGTGCTCCGGAGCTCACAACGTGGTGGGCTTTCCTGAACAACCTCAAGGAAACCTACCCGCTGGGCTGGACCGAGCCGGATGATGGGCTGACTGCGCCGCAGAGAGTCATTGAGCGCATCGGGGCGCTGACCGGACCCGAAGGTATCTACGTTGCGGGCGTCGGCCAGCACCAGATGTGGGCGGCACAGTTCATCAAGTACGAGCGCCCGCACGCCTGGCTGAACTCTGGCGGTGCCGGCACCATGGGCTACGCCGTCCCGGCTGCCATGGGCGCCAAGGTGGGCGAGCCGGACCGTGTGGTCTGGGCCATCGACGGCGACGGCTGCTTCCAGATGACCAACCAGGAACTGGCCACCTGCGCCATCAACAACATCCCCATCAAGGTTGCCGTCATCAACAACTCCTCGCTGGGAATGGTTCGGCAGTGGCAGACCCTGTTCTATGAGGGCCGCTACTCCAACACCGACCTCAATACCGGCCATGACACAGTCCGCATCCCGGACTTCGTCAAGTTGGGGGAGGCCTACGGCTGCGCGTCGTTCCGCTGCGAACGTGACGAGGACATCGATGCCACCATTCAGAAGGCACTTGAGATCAATGACCGCCCCGTGGTCATCGACTTCGTGGTGAGCCCCAACTCGATGGTGTGGCCGATGGTGCCCGCCGGCGTGAGTAACGACCAGATCCAGGTTGCCCGCAACATGACCCCGGAATGGGAAGAAGAGGACTGACCATGAGCCGCCACACACTTTCCGTCCTGGTTGAAGACAAGCCGGGCGTCCTGACCCGCGTCGCAAGCCTCTTCGCCCGCCGCGCCTTCAACATCAACTCACTGGCCGTCGGCCCCACAGAAGTCCCGGGCATTTCCCGGATGACCGTGGTGGTTGACGCCGACGGCGACCTTATCGAGCAGGTCACCAAGCAGCTCAACAAACTGATCAACGTCATCAAGATCGTTGAGCTGACCCCCGAATCTTCCGTACAGCGTGACCACATCCTGGTCAAAGTACGTGCGGATGCCGCAACACGTCTGCAGGTGACCCAGGCTGCAGACCTGTTCCGGGCCTCAGTGGTAGACGTCTCCACCGACTCCGTCGTCATTGAAGCCACCGGCCACCCCGAAAAGCTCACCGCACTGCTCTCCGTGCTCGAGCCCTTCGGTATCCGCGAAATCGTGCAGTCCGGCACCCTGGCCGTTGGACGGGGATCCCGCTCCATGAGTGACAGGGCGCTGCGTTCCGCATAGGACCCCGCCAAGGGGCCCGCCCCTGCGTTACGCAACGCCCGTAACCGCACCACCGAACACCCATCTGCAAATCCACTCAAGAGGAGTTACGCAAGTGACTGAAATGTTTTACGACGACGACGCCGACCTGTCGATCATCCAGGGCCGCAAGGTTGCCATTGTTGGCTACGGTTCCCAGGGCCACGCCCACGCGCTGAACCTGCGCGATTCCGGCGTCGAGGTTGTTATTGCGCTGAAGGACGGCTCCAAGTCCGCCGCCAAGGCCGAGGACGCAGGCTTCACCGTCAAGAACGTTGCCGACGCCGCCGAATGGGCCGACGTCATCATGATCCTTGCGCCGGACCAGCACCAGCGCTCGATCTACAACGACTCCATCAAGGACAGGCTGAAGCCCGGCAAGGCCCTGGCCTTCGCCCACGGCTTCAACATCCGCTTCGGCTACATCCAGGCACCGGAGGGCGTTGACGTCATCCTGATCGCCCCGAAGGCACCCGGCCACACCGTGCGCCGCGAGTTCGAAGCCGGTCGGGGCATCCCGGACATCATCGCCGTCGAGCAGGATGCTTCCGGCTCCGCCTGGGACCTGGCCAAGTCCTACGCCAAGGCAATCGGCGGCACCCGCGCCGGCGTCATCAAGACCACCTTCACCGAAGAGACCGAAACCGACCTGTTCGGTGAGCAGTCAGTCCTCTGCGGCGGTGTGTCCCAGCTGATCCAGTACGGCTTCGAAACCCTCACCGAAGCCGGCTACCAGCCGCAGATCGCCTACTTCGAGGTGCTGCACGAGCTCAAGCTCATCGTGGACCTCATGTGGGAAGGCGGCATCGCCAAGCAGCGCTGGAGCGTCTCCGACACCGCAGAATACGGCGACTACGTCTCCGGCCCGCGCGTCATCACCCCCGAGGTGAAGGAAAACATGAAGGCCGTCCTGGCCGACATCCAGTCCGGCGCGTTCGCCAAGCGGTTCATCGAGGACCAGGACAACGGCGGCGTTGAGTTCAAGGAACTGCGCGCCAAGGCAGAGCAGCACCCCATCGAAGAGGTTGGCCGCGAACTGCGCTCACTCTTCTCCTGGCAGCAGCAGGACGCGGACTACGTTGAAGGTTCTGCCGCCCGCTAAGGCCGCCGACGAGGCGCCGCTCTAAAAGGCAGCTGTGAGGCCGGGTTCACACTTAACAATGTGAGCCCGGCCTTTCCGTCGGCCTAGACTTGTTTCATCCCCAGGACTGCAACGCAGAGGATCAGCCGTGTCAAAACCCGTAGTACTGCTCGCCGAAGAACTTTCCCCAGCAACTGTCGAGGCCCTCGGCCCGGACTTCGAGATCCGCCAGACCGACGGCGCTGACCGCTCCCAGCTACTCTCTGCCATCAGCGATGTTGACGCCATCCTGGTCCGCTCGGCCACCCAGGTGGACGCTGAAGCGATCGCGGCAGCCAAAAACCTCAAGGTCATCGCCCGTGCAGGCGTGGGCCTGGACAACGTGGACATTAAGGCCGCCACCCAGGCCGGCGTGATGGTGGTCAACGCACCCACGTCCAACATCGTCTCCGCGGCCGAGCTCACCGTGGGCCACATCCTCAGCCTGGCCCGCCACATCCCGCAGGCCAGTGCAGCCCTCAAGGACGGCGAGTGGAAGCGCTCCAAGTACACGGGCATCGAGCTGTTCGAAAAGAAGATCGGCATCATCGGCCTGGGCCGGATCGGTGCCCTCGTCGCGGCCCGCCTAAAAGGCTTCGACACCAAGATCCTTGCGTACGACCCCTACATCACCTCCGCCCGCGCCGCCCAGCTCGGTGTGCAGCTGGTGACCCTGGACGAGTTGCTGGCCCAGTCCGACTTCATCACCATCCACATGCCCAAAACCCCGGAAACCCTGGGCATGCTCGGTGTGGATGCCTTCAAGAAGATGAAAAAGACCGCCTATGTGGTCAACGTGGCCCGCGGCGGCCTGGTGGACGAGGAAGCGCTGTTCACGGCCCTGCAGGACGGCGAGATCGGTGGCGCGGGCGTGGACGTCTTCGCCAAGGAGCCCAGCACCGACCTGCCGTTCTTTAAGCTGGACAACGTGGTGGTCACCCCGCACCTCGGCGCCTCCACGGATGAAGCGCAGGAAAAGGCCGGCGTTTCGGTGGCCAGGTCCGTTCGCCTGGCCCTGGCCGGTGAGCTCGTGCCGGATGCCGTCAACGTCGCCGGCGGCGTCATTGCCCCCGACGTCCGCCCGGGCATTCCGCTGATCGAGAAGCTGGGCCGCATCTTCACGGCGCTGACCCACGATTCGCTGACCCAGCTTGACGTCGTGGTGGCCGGCGAAATTTCGTCCCTGGACGTCAAGGTCCTGGAGCTGGCGGCACTGAAGGGAGTCTTCGCTGATGTGGTGACCGAGCAGGTCTCCTACGTCAACGCCCCGGTCATCGCCGAACAACGCGGCATCAACGTCCGCCTGATGACCACCCCGGAGACAGAGTCGTACCGTAACGTCCTGACCCTCCGCGGTGCCCTCAGCGACGGCAGCCAGATTTCCGTGGCCGGCACCCTGACCGGGCCCAAGCAGATCGAGAAGCTCGTGGGCATCAACGGTTTCGAAGTTGAAATCCCCATCAGTGAGCACCTTGTGGTGGTTGCCTACACCGACCGCCCCGGCGTGATCGGAACCATCGGCCACATCCTGGGCATGAACAACATCAACATCGCCGGCATGCAGGTGGCCCGCCACGACCAGGGCGGGCAGGTGCTCGCGCTGCTGACCATTGACAGCTCCGTGCCCCAGCAGGTCCTGGACGCCATCAAGGCCGGAATCGGCGCCGAGATGGTCCGCGAAGTAGACCTGGAGGACTAACCTCCGGTCTGCCGAAACGCCGTACTGCCGCCCCCGCTTCGGCGCGTCCCGGCGGTGCCACGTATGATTGGCCGGTCTGCTTACAATGGCTGGGTCCTGGTTCAGGACCCTGCCGGCAGGCCGGCCAATACCTTTTGCACATCCGTCCGTGATCGTCCACGTCCGCCGCGCGCGGCCGCGAATGTGCGCACGCAATCCAGGTTTCAGGGAGTTCCATGAACGCCGTCCAGAGGTTCATCAGAAGCAGAGTGCTGCTGTTGACCGCGGCCATCTTGATCGCAGCCATGTGCTTGTCGGTCCTCGTCCAAAGCCAGTCGCAGGCCGCGCTCAACCGGACGGTGGATGAGAATTCCCGGGGACTCTACGATGTCCTGGTCCAGGCAAAGGCGCCCTCGGGTGCGCTGCTGCAGCCGGAAATCGCCAACGGCACCGGCGGCATCAGCTTTGAACAGCTCGAGGCCATCCGGAAGTTGCAGGGAACTTCCGTTGCAGCGCCCATCAGCCTCGTGTCCCGGGTAACCCAGAACCTTGAGGCGCCACGCCTGGACGCCATGGACTACCTCGGCTATAACGCCGGGCTTGCAGGCACCGCGACGGCGGACCAGGCCGCGGGTGCCACGGCGCCGGCAGACTGGCCCAAGGCCGAGTCGGTTCTCAGCGATGAGACAAAAAAATACCGCCTGACCGCCAGCGCCGTGAGCTCTGACGGTGTTTCAGAGCAGACGCTCTTCAAGTCCACCGCCGAAGGCACCCTGGGCAAGGCCAAGCTCGTGGAGGAGCAGGCCGCCGGGGGGAGCAGCATCCGCATCGCCGCTCCTGAGGATGAAACGGGTATCAAGTTCGCCGCCCCGGCCGGCGGTTCCGAACACAACCTCTTCAATGTGTCCGTGTCGCTGCCCCTCGCGCCGGAGGTCACCGAATCCGTGGTCGCCGTTGATCCCGCCGCCGAGCGCGCTCTGCTGGGTTCTGCCGGTGACTTCCTGGCTCCGCTGGAAAAAGCGCCGCCTGCCGATGCTCGCGATGCCGGGGCCATCGGCCGCTACTTCGAAGGCCTGTTCACGAACGGCATTGGCCTGGACGAGCTGGAAGAAGGCCCGGACTTCCTGGGCGTGAAGCTCAAATACTGGGCGCCGCTGATGACGCAGTACCAGCAGGCCAAGCGCAACGGCCAGCTGACGGCCGATTCCCAGGCCATTCCCCTCATCGTGCGCTCGGGCACCTCCCTGGACCTGAAGTACAACGTCAAGATCGAGGAAATCGACGACACCGGCAAGGTGGTCAAGGACGTCGGGACTGTCTCCCAGTCATTGGACCAGGATTACCTCCCGTTTGTCTCGAAGGACCCCTTCGTTCTTTCCTGGCCTGGCTCCACCGACCACTCGTCGGTTCTCGGTGCCACCGGCAACTTCAACCAGGGGCTGTACACCCCCGCGGAGTGGAGCACCGACTTCGCGGCCGCCCCGAAATACACCGACGGCGAGACGGCGGCAAACGGCGCTGTCGGCAAGACCGCCGTACCGGGCGAGTGGGTCACCGTCAACCGGCTGCCGGAAAAGAGCGCCAACGGGACCCCGGTTGACCAGACCCAGCGCGAGCCCGTGGACGAACGCTCCTACCGTGAAAACCTGGAGACGGGGGAGCAGAAGGCGGCGGCACCACTTGCCATGGTCTACGGAACGTTTGATCCTTCCGCAGTGGCACAGGCCGCCGGTGACGTGAACAAGCTTCCGTTGGGCGGCTACGACCCCGCCCCCTTCACCCTGGTCAAGGACGCCGAGGGCAAGGACGTTTCGGCCACAGCGCTCGAACCGTCCCTGAGCGCCACGGGGCTTGCCAGCCAGTCTGCCGGTGCCATCACCGATTACTACGGCCTGGCTGCTGCCCGCGGCTACAAGGAAAACGCAGCAGTCATCGACGCCGTCCGTGTCCGGGCCGATGCATCCGGCAGCTGGAAAGAAGCCCAGCCGGACGTGGAAAAGCTGGCCACCGAGATCCGCGGGATGGGACTGGAAGCCACCGTCGTGGCCGGCTCTGCCCGCGAGGACGCCAGCATCTTCGTTCCCGGCTACTCCAAGGATGACGCCGGCAAGGAATCCGACCTTGGTACGGTCCAGCAGTCATGGGTCAGGCAGAACGCCGCCGAGGCCGTGACGGGTTCGCTTTCCGGAACGAACGTCACGCTGCTCTTCCTGACGCTTTGCGGAGCTGCGCTTCTCACCGGAGCGTCCACCGTGAGCTACGTCCGCAAACGGCGGAGCGAAGCAGGGACCCTGCGCGCGATGGGGTGGACCCAACGCCGCATCCGCAGCTGGGTGCTGGAAGAGTTCGGTGTGGGTGCTGTACTGCTCACCGTGGCCGGCATCGTTCTGAGCCTCGTCAGCTGGAGCCTCACCACCGCCCTGGTCTGCGTTTCCGTCCTGGTCCTGTACGCCGGTGCCGCCTTTTTCGCAGCACAGCAGCTGCGCCACCGCGACGTCATTGACCAGGAACCGCAGCATGACGAGCGCCTCATCCCGGTGGATTCACCGCTGACCTTCGCGAACCGCCAGCTGGGCACCAACAAGTTCAACACCCTGGCCCTGGCCGTTGCCGTTGGCGTCTTCGGCGCTGCGGTGGGCGGACTCATCGCGCTGCTGATCGACATTCCCCGCGCGGCCGGCGCCAGTGCCCTGAGCGGACCCGCCGCTGCCAGCGTGGCACTGCCGAGCATTCTCCTGGCTCTCGCGGGCGTGATCGTGGGACTGGTCCTGACCCTGGTCACCGGACGCTTTGAGCTCAACGCCAAGCGGCAGTACCTGGGCATCCTCGAAGCCATGGGCTGGAACCCGGACATGCTCCGCCAGGTCCGGCTGTTCGAGAACGCGCTGGTGGGAAGCGTGGCACTGCCGCTGGGCGTGCTGGGCGCCCTGGGCATCGGGCTCCTGCTGGCCCCTTATGCCGCGCTGTGGGCAGGCGTGGCCGGCCTCGTGGCTGTACTTTGCTGGATACCGATTGCAACGAAAGTGGTCCAATGACAAACCAGACGAATGTCCAGCGGAGCCGCAGGAGCGGCTCCGGCGACGTCCCCCTGCAGACGCGCGCCAACACCATCGTCAAGGCCGCTGACCACGAAACCCCGCTGGAACTGAGCGACATCACCATCCGCTACGGCGGCGGTAAGGGCGGCGCCGAGGCAGTCAGCGTGGTGGAAGGTTTCGACCTCACGCTGCACGCGGGCGAGATGCACTGCGTCGCCGGCCGAAGCGGATCCGGCAAGACCAGCATCCTGACCGTCGGCGCGGGGCTGACCCTGCCGACGTCGGGGCGCGTCTATTGGGAAGGTGATTCCCTGGAGAGCATGGGCGACGACGAAATCGCCGACCGCCGTCGTGCCCTGATCGGTTACGTGGACCAGGGCGGTGCCCTCATCGATGGAATGAGCGCACTGGAGAACGTGCTCCTGCCGGCTGTTCCGGACGGGGAAGTGGACCAGCGCCGGGACATGGCCAAGGACCTGCTGGACCTGGTGGGCCTGGGCCGCCGCATGCGGCACCGCCCGGCCCAGCTGTCCGGCGGCGAACGCCAGCGCGTAGCCATCGCCCGTGCCCTGATCCTGGGCACCAGGGTCCTGGTGGTGGATGAACCCACGGCGAGCCTGGACCGTGCCTCGGCGAACCGGATCATCAGCATCTTGAAGGACACCACGTCGGACGGCATCGCAGTCCTGGTGGCTTCGCACGACCACGAACTCGTCCGGCTCAGCGACTCGCTGACCGAACTGATCTAGCCTGTCCCTCCGCACCGAAGGTAACGTCCTCCCGTGACTGCTTCACACAAAACGCCGTTCTACATCACCACGGCCATCACCTACCCCAACGGTGTGCCCCACATCGGCCACGCCTACGAGTACATTGCCACCGACGCCATGGCGCGGTTCAAGCGGCTTGACGGGTATGACGTGATGTTCCTGACCGGCACGGACGAGCACGGCATGAAAATCGCCCAGACCGCCGAAAAGGAAGGCATCACGGCGAAGCAGCTGGTGGACCGGAACGTCGAGGTCTTCAAGGCGGCACACTCGGCCCTGGGCATCTCGTACGACCGTTTCATCCGGACCACTGACGAGGACCACTACGCTGCGTCCCAAGCCATCTGGAAAAAGATGGAAGCGAACGGGGACATCTACCTGTCCAAGTACGAGGGCTGGTACTCCGTCCGGGACGAGGCGTTCTACGTCGAGGACGACACCGTGGTCAAGGACGACGGCGTGCGCTACTCCAAGGAGACGGACACCGAGGTGACCTGGACCGCGGAGGAGAGCTACTTCTTCCGGCTTTCCGCCTACCAGGACAAGCTCCTGGCGCTCTACGAGGCCCAACCGGAGTTCGGTGCTCCGCAGTACCGTTTCAACGAAGTCATCAGCTTCGTCAAGCGCGGCCTGGAGGATCTCTCCATCAGCCGTACCACTTTCGACTGGGGCGTCCCGGTCCCGGGCAATGACAAGCATGTGATGTATGTCTGGGTGGACGCCCTGACCAACTACCTCACCGGCGTGGGCTACCCCGACATCGACTCGGAAAAGTTCCGGACGTTCTGGCCGGCCGATGTCCACGTTATTGGCAAGGACATTTCCCGGTTCCACGCCATCTACTGGCCCGCCTTCCTGATGAGCGCCGGCCTGGAACTGCCCAAGCGGGTCATGATCCACGGGTTCCTGCACAACAACGGCGTCAAGATGTCCAAGTCGCTGGGCAACGTGGTGGCCCCGGCCGACTTCGTGGAGCAGTACGGCCTGGACCAGGTGCGGTTCTTCTTCCTCCGGGAAGTGCCCTTCGGCGCGGACGGCAGCTACAACCACGACGCAATTGTCGGCCGTATGAACGCCGACCTCGCGAACAACTTCGGCAACCTTGCCCAGCGCTCCCTGTCCATGGTGGCCAAGAACTGTGGGGGCAAGGTGCCAACTCCCGGCGCGTTCACGGCGGCAGACAACGCCATCCTGGAGCAGGCCGGCGGCCTCCTCGAAGCTGCGCGGGCAGCGTTTGAGAAGCAGGAATTCAGCCGCGCCCTCGAAGCGGTCTGGGGCGTCCTGGGTGACACCAACGCCTACTTCGCGGAGCAGGCGCCGTGGGTGCTGCGGAAGACCGACGTCGGACGCATGAACACCGTGCTGTACGTGACCCTGGAAGTCCTGCGGATCGTGGCCATCCTCGCCCAGCCGGTCATGCCGACGGCAACAGCGGCCCTCCTTGCCACCCTCGGCCAGCCGGAAGGGGAGGCCCGCCAGTTCTCCGCCATCGGAACGCCGATTGCCGCGGGGACCGAACTGCCGGCTCCCTCGCCGGTGTTCCCCAAGTACGAGGAGCCTGCTGAGGCCAAGTAGTGCCGTGTTCGGGATCTGAGTACGTCCTACTGGGGAATCCGTATGCCAAAATCCTTAGCCTGATCCTGTTAGCAAACTGACAGTTCGCATCTGGGAGAACCGTCGCCCCGATGCTGTCTGTTTGCCTTTTTTGACCCGTCAGTGCGGGGCGGTCGTGTTCTCCTCGGCGTCTGCGCAGTTTGAAGCAGACTATGGACGGAGACGGAAATGAAACGGATCCTTGCCGTGCTGGGGGTTACGGGCCTCGCACTCACGGGTGCCTCAGCAACGGCGTTTGCCACGGACGAATCGTCCGGCGGCGGCGGCGAAAAGATCACCATCTGCCACGCAACGGGCTCGGAAACGAACCCTTACGTGCCAATCACCATCAGTCTCAACGCGCTGAATGCCCATATCGGCCACCAGCACGAAGAGGACATCATTCCGGCCAATGAGGGGAAGGCGCTGCCCGGCGGGCGGAACCTGTACAAGGTGGACTGGTGGAATTCCGGTTGTGCCAAGCCGGGTGGATCGCCGCATGAGGACAAAGAGCCGCATGAGGACAAAGAGCCGCATGAGGACAAAGAACCCCATGAGGACAAAGATAAAAAAATCACCATTTGCCACGCGACCGGTTCGGAATCAAACCCCTACGTGGTCATCACCGTCGCACTGCGGGGCCTCAATGGACACGCCGGTGACCATCACCAGCACAGCGCGGACATCATCCCGCCGAACCACGGGAAGGTGGTTCCTTACGGCCAGAACTGGACTGATGACGGCAAGGCCACGTACAACAACGGCTGCGTCCCGGTGAAGGTTACGCCGGTAGTTCCGCCGGTGAATCATCCGGTTGTTCCGCCCGCAGTGGTTCCTCCAGCTGTGGTTCCGCCCGCAGTTGTTCCTCCAGCCGTGGTTCCTCCCGCTGCGGTTTCCCCTGCCGTAACGCCGGTGGTTCCCGTCGCACCCGCTCCACGCGGGGCGGCTGCCGGTGGCGGGGCAGGCGCTGTTGTTGCCCCGAACGAGGGCTTTAACGTGCAGACTGCAGTTTCGGAATCAGCGGGGCCGGCACCGGACCCCTGGCTTGGAGGCGTGGCAGCTGTGTTGCTGGCGGGCGCGGCGATAACGGCGCGGCGGACCCTGGCTGGCGGTGGATGCCTCCGGCGCCTGCACCGCGGGTAGAAAGTTTTAAAGCTCGATGAAGGGCAATTGACTGGATGATGCGCATGCGCCGTGCACGGAAACGTGCGCGGCGCTTTGCGCGCCCTGCCGCCAGAAGCAGTGTTCGAATACTGAGACGGCTTGACCAGCATATGGATGACTTGGCTACCCTGAAAGCATGAGCGCATCCTCCATCGATCTTGCAGTTATTCCCGGCGACGGCATTGGCCCCGAGGTCATTGCGGAAGCACTCAAAGTGCTGGAAAAGGCTGTCGCCTCGGAGGGCGTGGAGCTCAAGCAGACGCACTACAAGCTCGGCGCGGATCATTGGCTGGCCACGGGCGAAACCCTGCCGGACCATGTCCTGGCAGATCTCCGTACCAGGGACGCCATCCTGTTCGGCGCTGTCGGTGCAGCCCCCGGCGACACCCGCATCCCTTCCGGCATCATTGAACGCGAGATGCTGCTCAAGCTCCGTTTCAGCCTGGACCACTACGTCAACCTGCGGCCGTCCCGGCTTTACGGAACCGTGGGCAGCCCTCTGGCCAACCCCGGAGTGATTGACTTCATCGTGGTCCGTGAAGGCACAGAGGGTCCTTACGTCGGCAACGGCGGCACCCTTCGTGCCGGAACCCCGCACGAGGTGGCCACAGAGGTTTCGCTGAACACCGCCCACGGTGTTGAGCGCGTTGTCCGGGATGCCTTCCGCCGCGCCAGCGCCAGGGAGCGCAAGCATGTCACCCTGGTCCACAAGCACAACGTCCTGGTCTACGCGGGACACCTCTGGAAGCGTACGGTGGAGGCCGTAGCGCAGGAGTTCCCCGAGGTCACCCACGACTACCTCCATGTGGACGCCGCGACCATCTTTATGGTCACCGACCCGTCACGCTTCGATGTGATCGTCACCGATAACCTCTTCGGCGACATCCTCACAGACCTTGCCGCAGCCATCACCGGCGGCATCGGACTGGCAGCTTCCGGGAACATCAATATGGACCGCACCGCGCCGTCCATGTTTGAGCCCGTCCACGGCTCCGCTCCGGACATCGCCGGCAAGGGCAAGGCCGACCCCACCGCCGCCATCCTGTCGGCAGCGCTCCTGTTGGACCACCTCGGCTACACCCGCGCGGCCCGCAGGATCGAAGCGGCAGTGGTTGCCGACGTCGAGAAGCGCGACGGCGGTGCACGCACCACCAGCGCCGTAGGCGACGCCATCGCCGCCGGCCTCTAACCCCGCGCCAGGGCCTCCGGCATCGGGCGTAAGCTTGTCTCGAATCACCAAATGCCGCCCCGCCGTTCAACGCTGAATGCAGGGCGGCCGATCGTGGAGGAACCATGACCCAGACCGCCCATGGCGTCGAATTCAGCCAGCAGCCCTCGGCCAACCCGAAGTCTGCTGAAGAGCGTGCAGCAATCCTGGCCAACCCGGGATTCGGCAACCACTTCACCGACCACACGGCCATCGTCGACTACAGCGTGGACGCGGACGGCAATGGCGGCTGGCACAATGCCCGGGTGGAAGCGTACGGGCCGATCGCCCTGGATCCGTCGGCTGCGGTGCTGCACTACGGCCAGGAGATCTTCGAAGGACTCAAGGCCTACCGCCACGCCGACGGATCCGTTTGGTCCTTCCGCCCCGAAGCCAACGCCGCGCGCCTGAACAAGTCTGCCCGCCGGCTTGCCCTTCCCGAACTGCCGCCGGAGTACTTCCTGGGAGCCATCCGTGAACTCGTATCCGCCGATAGGGAATGGGTTCCGGCCGGCGACGGCGAAGCCCTGTACCTCCGGCCGTTCATGATTGCCACCGAGGCATTCCTGGGTGTCCGCGCGGCCCGCGAGGTTTCCTTCCGGGTCATCGCCTCACCGGCAGGCAACTACTTCGGCGGAGAACTGAAGCCCGTGTCCATCTGGATCTCACGGGAATACGCCCGCGCGGGCCGCGGCGGAACCGGCGATGCCAAATGCGGCGGCAACTACGCGGCTTCGCTGATTGCCCAGCAGGAGGCTGAAGCCAACGGCTGCAAGCAGGTCCTTTTCCTGGACCAGTTCAACGACAATGCGGTTGAAGAACTCGGCGGCATGAACGTCTTCTTTGTGATGAAGGACGGCTCGCTGGTGACGCCTGCGCTCACCGGTACCATCCTCGAAGGCATCACCCGGATGTCCGTCATCCAGGTGGCCAAGGACATGGGTCGTGAAGTCAGCGAGCGAAAGATCACCTTGGACGAGTGGCGCGACGGCGTTGCCTCCGGCGGGATCGCGGAGGTCTTCGCCTGCGGTACGGCGGCCGTCATCACCCCGATCGGAGTCCTTAAGGATGCCACCGAGTTCATCGGCTCCGACGATGCCAAGGCGGGGGAGACCACCATGGCCATCCGCGAGAAGCTGCTCGGCATCCAGACCGGCACCGTTCCCGACACGCACGGCTGGCTGACCCGGCTCGCCTAGCGGCGGCTTCAGGTCCGCAAATTACGACGGCGCCCGGCAGGTTTTCCTGCCGGGCGCCGTTGTGCGTGGATTTCGTCAGCCCCGGCCGGTGCCGATCAGCGCCGGGCGGCCTTCCGGGCGGCGTTCTTGAGGGCCTTGCGGGACACCGGCTTCAATGCCTTCCGCTCAGCTTCTTCGGCCAGGGCCTGATTGCGGCGGGCATCAATGATGTCGTTCCACAGCGTTGTCGCAAAGACACCGCCGTCCTGGGCGTAGACGTCGTAGGGGTAATCGGCAAATATGGCCGGCGTAGAGCTGCCGGTTGGCAGATCCTTTCCTGTTGCCCTTGCGACGGCATCGCCCACAGCCCAGGTCCGGGTCAGGTGGTGCGTGAGGTTCTCCTGGACAAAGGAGTTTGCGTCGCTGGAGGTAGCGGCGCGCTTCAGCAGGATGTCCAGATCTTCGGCCAGGAAATTTGTGGCCCATTCCTCCACAGGTGCTGTCCCTGACCCGAAATCATCAGCCAGGCCGTCCACAACATCGCTCCAGTCGGTGGTCTCGCGGAACTTCTTCCATGTGGGAAACCAGACGATGCTGCCCGTCGCGTGGTTGTGGATGTGGATGTGCTGGAGTCCGCTGTTTTTCTCCGTCGCAGCATGGTCGTGGCCGGCGGCGTCTGCTTCGGCGAGGAGATCTGCAAGGGTGGTTGTGCTCATGGCGTCTGGTTCAGGCTTCCTGGTGGGGATCATTGGGTCGTCATTTGGCTCAACCCGGTTCCCTGGCTGTTCTATTCCGGTGCAGGGAAAGCCACAAGGGCATTTGCCGGTGCAAAGATGGGACAGTGACTTCAGCTTCCGGCCCCGTCCTTCAGCGCAGCTCGGCCCTGTCGCAGTTCATCCTGGCCCCCAATCCGGGACCGATGAGCCTGGAGGGGACCAACTCGTATGTGCTGCGGGCAGCCGGCCACCCCGGCGCCGTAGTGGTTGACCCCGGACCGCTGGACGAGGAGCACCTCCGGGCCCTTGCCGGTGCCGGCCCTGTTGAACTCATCCTCATCACCCACCGGCACGCGGACCACACAGCCGGTTCGGCCAGGCTGCATCACCTGACCGGCGCTCCCGTCCGTGCTGCCGACCCCGCCCACTGCCACGGAAGCGGCGTCCCGTTGCAGGACGGAGAGGTACTTGGCGCCGCGGGCCTTGAGGCCAGGGTGGTGGCGACGCCTGGCCACACCTCCGATTCGGTGTGCTTCCACCTCCCCGGCGACGGTCCACAGGGTTCGGTACTGACCGGGGACACCATCCTTGGCCGCGGCACCACCATGCTCGAGTACCCGGACGGGACCCTTGGGGACTACCTTGGCTCGCTGGACAGGCTGGAATCCCTGGGGCCGGCCGCCGTCCTGCCCGCCCACGGTCCTGTGCTGCCGTCCCTGACCGATGTCGTCCGGGATTACCGCACGCATCGCCTCGGGCGGCTGGCGCAGATCCGCACGGCTCTGGACCGGCTGGGCCCGGATGCCACGGCCGGTGACGTCGCTGACGCGGTCTATGCCGACGTCGACCCTTCCGTCCGGCGCGCCGCTGAAACCTCTGTTGCCGCCCAGCTTCACTACCTGCGGGGCGGAACGGACCGGCTGTGAGCCGGACGTGCCCTGCCCCGGCGAGACGGTAGGGTAGGAGCCATGCGTATTGCCAGGTTTGTCGTCGATTCTGATCCCCTCTACGGCGTTGTCGAAGGTGACACGGGCAGTGAAGAGATCACTGTCATCCACGGGGACCCTTTCTTCAACGGGGTGGAGCGCACCTCCGTCCGGCACAAGCTGGAAGACGTCCGGCTGCTCGCCCCCATCATTCCCCGCAGCAAGGTGATCGGCGTAGGCCGCAACTTCGTGGAGCACGCGCACGAACTCGGCAACGAGGTTCCTGCCCAGCCGCTCCTCTTCCTGAAGCCCAACACCGCCGTCATTGGTCCCAACGATCCCGTGGTGCTGCCGGAGTTCTCCGAGGAAGTCTCCTTCGAGGCTGAGCTGTGCGTGGTGATCGGGCGCATCTGCAAGGACGTGCCCGAGGAACGCGTGGACGACGTCATCTTCGGCTACACCTGCGGCAACGACCTCACGGCGCGGGATGTCCAGAAGAGCGACCTGCAATGGACCCGCGCCAAAGGCTTTGATACCTCGGCACCCCTGGGCCCCTGGATCGAGACCGAGCTTGATCCGGAGGACGTGCAGATTCAGGCCCGGCTGAACGGGGAGCTGCGGCAGGACGGCAGCACCAGCCAGATGATCAGGGGAGTGCGGGAACTTGTGTCCGTTGTCTCCCAGGCATTCACCCTCCTGCCCGGTGACGTCATCATGACCGGTACGCCGGCCGGCGTTGGCCTGGTGAACCCGGGTGACCGCATCGAGGTGGAAATCGAGGGCATCGGCCGCTTGTCCAACCCCATAGTGCGCCGCTGACCATTCTCCGCCGGGACGCCTGGCGGCAGAAGGTAAAGTTGAAGCCACTATGACTACTGCTTCTGCGTCGAATGCTGCCTCCATCCCGCCCGTCACCGCGGACACCCCCGTCCGGGTACGCTTCTGCCCCTCGCCCACGGGGACTCCCCACGTCGGGCTGATCCGCACGGCCCTGTTCAACTGGGCCTACGCCCGCCACACCAAGGGCACCATGGTCTTCCGGATCGAGGACACAGACTCTGCGCGGGACAGCGAGGAAAGCTACCACCAACTGCTGGACGCGCTGAAGTGGCTGGGCATCGACTGGGACGAGGGTGTGGAGGTAGG
This sequence comes from Pseudarthrobacter sp. Hb11, assembly GCF_059383655.1. Taxonomy (NCBI): domain Bacteria; kingdom Bacillati; phylum Actinomycetota; class Actinomycetes; order Micrococcales; family Micrococcaceae; genus Pseudarthrobacter; species Pseudarthrobacter sp. Hb11. The sequence goes on along the minus strand of NZ_JBWZCM010000016.1, from coordinate 59,422 downwards.
GGGCCCGCACGAGCCCTACCGGCAGTCGCAGCGCAGCGATATCTACCAGGACGTCATTACCCGCCTCCGCGAGGGTGGCTTCGTTTATGAGTCCTACTCCACCCCGGATGAAATCGAAGCGCGCCACCGTGCCGCGGGACGCGATCCAAAGCTTGGCTATGACGGCTTTGACCGCCACCTGACGGAGGAGCAGCTCGCCCAGTTCAAGGCAGAAGGCCGGGACGCCGTCCTGCGCCTGCGCATGCCGGACGAGGACATTACCTTCAACGACCTGGTCCGCGGCGAGATCACCTTCCGCGCAGGATCCATTCCCGACTTCGCGGTTGTCCGCGCCAACGGCGCGCCGCTGTACACGCTGGTGAACCCGGTGGACGATGCCCTGATGGGTATCACCCACATCCTCCGCGGCGAGGACCTGCTCAGTTCCACTCCGCGCCAGATTGCCCTCTACCGTGCCCTGTATGCGGTGGGCGTTGCGAAGTACATGCCGGAGTTCGGCCACCTGCCATACGTAATGGGTCAGGGCAACAAAAAGCTTTCCAAGCGCGATCCCGAATCCAGCCTGTTCCTGCACCGGGAGCGCGGCTTCATCCCCGAGGGCCTGCTCAACTACCTGTCGCTCCTGGGCTGGTCGCTGAGCGCCGACGAGGACATCTTCACCGTGGAGCAGCTGGTGGAGCATTTCGACATCCATGACGTCCTGGGCAACCCCGCGCGCTTCGACCTCAAGAAGGCGGAAGCGATCAACGGCACCCACGTCCGTATGCTCCCGCCCGAGGTCTTCCGTGAGCGCCTGGTCCCGTACCTGCGTGCAGCAGACCTTGTGGGGGAAATCCTGACCGACCGGGAAGAGGAGATCCTCACCGAGGCCGCGCCGCTGGTCCAGGAGCGCATCACGCTGCTGGGGGAGGCTCCCGAAATGCTGGCGTTCCTCTTCAAGGCCGACGACGCCATCGACGTTGCCGCCGATGCCCGGAAGGGGCTTCCGGAAAACCTTCCGGAAGTACTGGATGCAGCCATCGCAGCGCTCGAACCTGTCCAGGACTGGACCCCGGACAACATCCAGACCGCGCTAAAGCAGGCACTTGTTGAGGACCTCGGCATCAAACCCCGCCTGGCCTTCGGGCCTGTCCGCACTGCGGTCTCCGGGCGCCGCATCTCGCCCCCGCTGTTCGAGTCAATGGTGATCCTGGGCAAGGAATCTTCCCTCCGCCGGCTGCAGGCGTTCAGCGGCTGATGGAAGCTCCCAGCCGGGCAGGCGGCGCAGTGCTGGCCACACCCTTTGGCACAGTCCGGGGAGTGCTCTTCGATATTGACGACACCCTGGTTGACCTCGAATACTCAATGACCACTGCGCTGCGGGAGGTCAGCGAACACCTCCTGCCGGGCCTTGACCAGGCCGGGTGGGAGCGGTTCGGGCGCATCTTCACGCACGAGACCACGCACTACTACGACCGGTACCTGGCCGGGGAACTAACGTTCAACGAACAGCGCCTGCTGCGCGGCCGGGCAGCATTGGGCCACTTCGGGGTCGAGCTTGGTGAGGGTGAGCAATCGCACCAGTGGCTTAGCGCGTACATGGAGAAGCAGCCGGCCTACGTGAAGCCATTTCCGGACGTGATGCCGCTGCTGGACCTCCTGGACAAGGCCGGCATCCCCTACGGCGCCGTCAGCAACAACGTCCATGACTACCAGCGGGCCAAACTGGACGGCGCGGGACTCGCGCGCGTCCGGCGCCTGGTGGGAACGGACACCCTCGGCGTGGCCAAACCCGATCCCGCCATCTACCTTGAAGGCGTACGGCTTTTGGGAACCCACCCGGCGGACACGATGTACGTAGGAGACAACCGCCTCCTTGATGCCGAGGGCTCGACGGCGGCCGGCCTCCTGGGTGTCTGGCTCAACCGGGCGGGGAACCGCGGGGAGGGGTTCGAGGGCAACTCGATCTCTTCCCTCGAAGGGCTGATCGCGTAGGAAGCAGCTGCGCGGGCCGTTTAGCTGGCGGCCCGCGTCCTCCCCCACAGGCGTGGGGGACGCCGATTTGTGCGAGCCGGAAGTCTCGGGTAAAGTAATTTCTCGTGCTGAGGCGCACGGAGCAGGGTAAAGGCCCTGAAAACCGGCCCGAAAGTATCATTGGGATATGGTGTAATTGGCAACACTACGGTTTCTGGTACCGTCATTCTAGGTTCGAGTCCTGGTATCCCAGCTCTGTTTCAAGCCCCATCAGCGGGCTGGCAGCAGAAGGTTTCAGCCGGTCCGCCGATTTGAAACCACAGCGAGGTGTGTGAAACAATCACTGAGCTTGACCAGCGGAAGCGCCGGTTTGAAGTATGGAAAAGTGCAGGGCCCCATCGTATAGCGGCCTAGTACGCTGCCCTCTCACGGCGGTAACGCGGGTTCGAATCCCGCTGGGGTCACCAATGAAATGGTCCCGGGCTAACGCCCGGGGCCATTTATTTGTAACCGGGCGATTACCGGGCCCCAAGGATGCCGGAGCCCGCTGCCGGAGCCTGCGGAACGGCGACGGCAGCGGGCATGAACTGGCATGATGTTGCTGTGACCTCCCCGAACGAGCAAGACCTCCCGCACAACGCGCAGACTGCCCCGCCGGCTTTGGCGGCAGTCACGCTGCTGGAAGAAGTGCGCGGAGATCTTGCCGGCGCTGCGCTGCCGCTGGCATTGCCGGACGCGGAGCAGGCCCGGCGCGACGCTGCCGGGGCGGTTGCCCAGCTCGACGACTACATCCTTCCCCGCTACCGCAGCCTTGACGCCCCGCTCCTGGCCGTCGTCGGCGGTTCCACGGGGGCGGGCAAGTCCACGCTGGTCAACGCACTGGTTGGCCACCCCGTCACCCGGGTGGGCGCTATCCGCCCCACCACCCGCCAGCCGAACCTCCTGCACCACCCGTCCGAGGCAGCCTGGTTCGAAGGGCAGCGGGTCCTGCCCAACCTGAGCAGGATTCGGGGATACGCCGCCAGCAGCCCGGTACCGGCCAGCCGTGCCGGCGCCATCCCGGACGCGGGGGCAATGTCTTCCCTCGTCCTTGTGGCCGACCCCGCAGTCCCCGCCGGTATCGCCGTCCTGGACGCCCCCGACGTTGACTCGATTTCGGACGACAACCGCAAGCTGGCAGGACAGCTCCTTGCAGCCGCCGATCTGTGGATTTTCGTCACCACTGCCAACCGCTACGCCGATGCCGTCCCCTGGAAACTGCTCCTGGACGCAGCCTCACGGGACATCATGGTGGCTGTGGTGCTGGACCGGGTACCGCCAGGGGCTGAAACGGAAGTCAGCGAGGACCTGCGCAGCCTGCTGGACCGTGAGGGCCTGGACGCGGCACAGCTGTTTATCATCCCGGAGACCCCCCTGGATCCGCTGGGCATGCTGCCGGCCGCAACGGTCCTCCCGCTGCGGACCTGGCTCGAAGAGCTGGCCGCAGATGCCGCCGGCCGTTCAGAAATCGCCCGGCGCACACTCAACGGGACGGTCAGGGCGTTGGCTGGCCGTGTTGCCGCCGTGGCGCAGGCGGCCAGGGAGCAGCAGGCCGCTGCGGACAGCCTTGAAGCCGCTGCGGCAGCGGCCTACCGTGATGCTGCGGGCCGGATCCTCGACGCTACAAAGGACGGCGCCCTGCTGCGGGGAGAGGTGCTGGCACGCTGGCAGGACTTCGTGGGCACCGGTGAGTTTTTCCGGGTTCTGGAACAGAACGTTGGCCGGTTCCGCGACCGGCTGGGCGCCTTCTTCCGCGGCGAGCCGGCCCCCGCCGTGCGGGTCGAGGCGGCCATCGAGACAGGACTGCAGGCCGTCATCGTCGATGAAGCTGCAAATGCCGCCGAGGACACCGACCAGCGCTGGCGGACTGACCCCGCAGGGCGCCAACTGCTGGGGACGGACGACCTCTCCGGGACTACGCCCGGATTCGAGGACCAGACCGCCACCGAAATCAGGGCCTGGCAGGAAGCGCTGATGGAGCTGATCCGCACCGAAGGCCAGGGAAAGCGGACACAGGCACGCTGGCTGTCCTTTGGGATCAACGGACTGGGTGCAGCCCTGATGATCGTTGTGTTCTCGATGACTGCAGGACTGACGGGACTCGAGGTTGGCGTGGCGGGCGGAACCGCCGTCGTGGGCCAGAGGCTGCTGGAAGCGGTCTTCGGCGAGGACGCGGTCCGGCGGATGGCCGAAAAAGCGCGGGAGGACCTTCACGCCCGCTGCCAGCGCCTGTTGCAGGACGAGAAGCAAAAGTTCCTTACCCGGCTGCCGGAACGCGATGACAGCGGCCCGCAGACCCTCACCGCCCACGCGGACGCACTGGTCCGGCTGGCGGACACCGCATGAGCCGCCACAGCGATACCCGCGATGCGTCCCGGCTTGACCGGCGGCTTTCCGCCCTCAACGATGCCCGTGAGCTTGGCGAAGGTGTCCTTCCCGATGAGTCCCTCCAGGAAGTGTTCACTGTCCTTGAGCGGGCCAGTTCACGGCGGTCGCTTTCGGCGGACCATACCGTGGTGGGGTTCTTCGGAGCCACTGGGAGCGGCAAGTCCTCCCTGTTCAACGCGGTCAGCGGAGCTGAAATTGCGACGGCGGCAGCCCGCCGCCCTACGACGTCGGAACCTTTGGCGGGGGTGTGGGGAGCCGAGGGCAGTGAGCCCCTGCTTGACTGGCTGGAGGTCCGGAACCGGCACCACGCAGAGGCCGTGGAAGGGTTCGCTGACGAGGAAACCGGCCTGATCCTGCTGGACCTGCCGGACTTCGATTCCACCAGGGCATCCAACCGGGCAGTGGTCCAGCGGATGGTGGGCCTGGTGGACGTCCTGGTCTGGGTTCTTGATCCCCAAAAGTACGCAGACGCAGCCGTGCACAATGACTTCCTGTCGCGCCTGGCCGCGCACGGTGCCGTCACGCTGGTGGTCCTCAACCAGGTGGACCGGCTGCCGGAGCATGACGTGCAGCCCGTCCTTGATTCGTTGCGGTCCATCCTTGCCCGGGACGGACTGGCCAAGGTCCAGGTGCTGGCGGCCTCCGCCCTGACAGGGTCAGGGGTGGACAAGGTCCGGGAGGCTGTCCGCAGCGTAGCCGTAAAGCGCAAAGCCCAGTCGCAACGGCTCGCTGCAGACATCACCCGGGCTTCCGCGGAACTGGGCGCTGTGTCCGGCGGGGGAGAGGCCGCAGGTGTCCGGCCGGCAGCAAAGGCACGCCTTGCTGATGAGCTCGCCGTGGCAGCCAACGTACCCACGGTGGTCCGGGCGGTGGCCCAGTCTTACCGGCTCGAGTCCGTGAAGCGCACAGGCTGGCCGGTGACCAGGTGGCTCTCCAGGTTCCGGCCTGATCCGTTGCGCCGGCTCAATCTGCGAAGTGCTGCTCCGTCTGAACTGAACCGAACCTCACTGCCGCCCGCGGGGGCGCCGGAGCGCGCCCGGACGGACGCGGCCGTGCGGGAGTTCGCCGATAATGCCAGTGCGGGCGCTCCCGGTCCTTGGCGGGCCGCCATCCGGGGCGCGGCCCGGGAGGGCAGGGAACGCCTTCCTGACGCGCTTGACCAGGCCATCGCCGGAACGGAACTGGCCGCGAACCGCAGGTCCTGGTGGTGGGGCCCGTTCAATGTGGTGCAATGGCTTGCCCTGCTCACCGTGCTGGGAGGCCTTGGCTGGCTCGGCGTCCTGGCCGCCCTCGGCTATTTCCAGATGCCCGTTCCGGAGGTGCCAAGGGTTGAGGGCTGGCCGGTGCCAACGCTGATGATCGCAGCCGGCGTGGTGCTGGGGATCTTCCTGGCCGTTACCGGCCGTTTTATTGCCGCTGCCGCGGCGAATGCAAGGGCGGCGAGGGCGAGGAAACGGCTTAATGCTGCGGTGGCGGGTGTTGCCCAGGAACTTGTGGTGGATCCCGTGGAGGTCGAAATCACCAGGCTTGCCGCGTTTAACGCCGCGCTGAAAACGGCTGAGGCGGGGTAGGCACCGCCCCTGCCGGAAGTGGGAGGCGGGAAGCGGCTAACCCGCGGCGGCAGCGAGATCCGCCGCGGCGTCCCGAACCTTGATCAGGGTCCGCAGGTTGCGTGTTGTGGTGGCGGCTTTGAACCTGGGTTTGGCGGAGATCCTGCTGAAAGGACTGTCCAGTGTTCCGCCCGCCGGCGCCAGCCAGGCCAGTGCCTCGGGTCCCAGCCTCTTCTGCTCCACCCCCTCAAGCGCAGCTCCCGCAGCATCGAGTTCGTCCAGCATCGCTTCGTCCGAGGAAATCGTAATGTAGGTGTGGGTGCTTTTGTCATCGTCCGGGTAGGGGCAGGCTGCCACCAGTTCAGACACCCGGGCTGCCTCGAGCACCACCACCCAGGCGTCATAACCGAACGCGTCGCGGAGGCACTTCTCGCACTCCCGTTTCACCGCCGCAGCATCCAGGCCGCTGGCCAGCACAACGTTTCCGCTGGCAAGGAGGGTCCGGGCATCGGAAAAGCCCGCCGCATGCAGCGCCTCCCGGAGATCGGCCATCTTGATGTTGATGCCGCCCACGTTGATGCCGCGAAGAAAGACTGCGTAGCTGCCCATGGCGAAAATCCTAGCCCCAGCTGTGCAGGCCCTGGCTGTCCGGCCGCTGTTTTACGTCAGTCGTTATTTTTCCGCAGGGCCTCGGTGAGGACCCGGCCCGCGTTGCAGACCACTTCCGCGTGGAGCCTGCCGGGCTGCCGGGTGAGGCGCTCGATTGGCCCGGAAATCGAAACAGCGGCTATGACCCGGCCGGAAGGTCCCCGCACGGGTGCGGAAACTGAGGCGACCCCCGGCTCACGTTCGCCGAGGCTCTGGCCCCACCCCCGCCGTCGTACGCCTGCCAGGACCGTAGGCGTGAAGCGGGCCGACTGCAGCCCTTCAAGCAGGCGGTCGTGGTCCTCCCACGCGAGCAGCACCTGGGCAGCCGATCCTGCCTTCATTGAGAGCTGGGTGCCTACCGGGATGGTGTCGCGGAGCCCGATGGGGCGTTCGGCGGAGGCAACACAGACGCGCCAGTCACCCTGCCTGCGGAAGATCTGGGCACTTTCGCCGGTGGCATCGCGCAGCTGCATCAGCACGGGGCCGGCGGAAGCGATCAAACGGTCCTCTCCTGCTGCCGACGCCAGTTCAACCAGACGGCTTCCCAGGACAAAGCGGCCCTGGATGTCGCGGCTTACCAGGCGGTGATGCACGAGGGCCAGCGCAAGGCGGTGGACAGTGGGCCGGGCAAGGCCGGTTGCAGCCACCAGCTGCGCCAAAGTGGTGGGGCCGGCCTCGAGTGCATCAAGCACATGGGCCGCTTTATCAATGACGCCGACTCCACTAGAATTGTCCATGTAATGATATTGCCGTCTCATTATCTGAGATGCAAATCTTTCGGCTGGCGCAGTGCGAACGCGTACTGGTTCAGTGGAACTCATCAGCCAAACAGCAGTGAAGGGAGATGGCCATGGCAAAGACATTGGCCGAGAAAGTCTGGGACGCGCACGTGGTGCGCAAAGGCGACGGCGACGGTGCCAACGCCCAGCCCGACCTTCTCTTCATCGACCTCCACCTTGTCCACGAGGTCACGTCCCCGCAGGCTTTCGAGGGCCTCCGGCTTGCCGGCAGGAAGCTGCGCCGGCCGGACCTGACCATCGCCACCGAGGACCACAACACCCCGACGCTGGACATTGACAAGCCTATCGCCGATCTCACCAGCCGCACCCAGATCCAGACCCTGCGCAACAACTGCGCCGAGTTCGGTGTCCGGCTGCATTCCCTCGGCGACGCCGAACAGGGAATCGTGCACGTGGTGGGCCCGCAGCTGGGCCTCACGCAGCCGGGCATGACTGTTGTCTGCGGTGACTCGCACACCTCCACGCACGGAGCTTTCGGCGCACTGGCCATGGGCATCGGAACGTCGGAGGTGGAGCACGTTATGGCCACCCAGACGCTGTCGCTGAAGCCGTTCAAAACGATGGCCATCAACGTCGAAGGCACGCTGCGGCCCGGTGTCACAGCCAAGGACATCATCCTTGCCGTCATTGCCAAGATCGGCACCGGCGGCGGCCAGGGCTACGTCCTGGAATACCGCGGCTCGGCAATCCGCGCGCTGTCAATGGATGCCCGGATGACCATCTGCAACATGTCCATCGAAGCCGGCGCGCGTGCCGGCATGGTGGCCCCGGATGACACAACCTACAACTACATGAAGGGCCGTCCACACGCGCCGGAAGGCGTTGACTGGGACGCCGCCGTCGAATACTGGAACACGCTGCGCACCGACGACGACGCCACCTTCGACGCACAGGTGGACCTGGACGCGGACACCCTGGAGCCGTTCGTCACCTGGGGCACCAACCCCGGCCAGGGCGTCTCGCTGTCCGAATCCGTGCCGTCCCCGGAGGACTTCGGCGACGAAAACGCCAAGGCCGCCGCCGAACGCGCCCTGCAGTACATGGGGCTGGCGGCCGGCACGCCCATGAAGGACATCCGGGTTGACACTGTGTTCCTCGGATCCTGCACCAACTCCCGCATGGAGGACCTGCGCGCCGCTGCGGACATCATCCGCGGCCGCCGGAAGGATCCGAACATCCGGATGCTGGTGGTGCCCGGTTCCGCGCGGGTCCGGCTGGAAGCTGAGGCCGAGGGGCTGGACAAGGTCTTCAAGGACTTCGGTGCGGAGTGGCGCTTCGCCGGCTGCTCCATGTGCCTGGGCATGAACCCGGACCAGCTGGACGTGGGAGAGCGCTGTGCGTCCACCTCCAACCGCAACTTCGAAGGGCGCCAGGGCAAGGGCGGCCGCACCCACCTGGTGTCCCCGGTGGTTGCCGCAGCGACGGCCATCCGCGGCACGCTCAGTTCGCCGTCGGACCTTGATCCTGATCCTGAATCCGCCGCCATCCGTACCGACGCCGCCTAGGACACGCCATGGAAAAGTTCACCACCCACACCGGAATCGGTGTCCCGCTGCGCCAAAGCAACGTAGACACGGACCAGATCATCCCGGCCGTCTACCTCAAGCGCATCACCCGCACTGGATTCGAGGACGCCCTGTTCTCGGCGTGGCGCAAAGACCCGGCCTTCATCCTGAACCAGGCCCCATTCAGCTCCGGGTCCGTCCTGGTGGCAGGTCCGGATTTCGGCACCGGCTCATCCCGTGAGCATGCCGTCTGGGCGCTGAAGGATTACGGCTTTAAAACCGTGCTCTCCTCCCGGTTCGCCGATATCTTCAGGGGCAACTCCGGCAAGCAGGGTCTGCTCGCCGCCGAAGTTGCGCAGGATGACATAGAACTGATCTGGAAGGAACTGGAGAACGCCCCCGGAACCGAGGTCACCGTGGACCTCGCGTCCAAGACAGTGGTCTGCGGCAACATCGTGGCACCCTTCGACATCGACGACTACACCCGGTGGCGCCTGCTCGAAGGCCTGGACGACATTGGGCTGACCCTCCAGCACGAGGCGGACATCACTGCCTATGAAGCCACGCGTCCCGCCTTCAAGCCGAAAACCCTGCCGGCCCGCCTTTCCTGACCCGGCTTAGGCAGCCCTGCGTGCCTCCGCAAACGCGCGACGGCGGTGCGCCACACCATACCGTCGTCGCCCGCGTATTTCGGTTCGGTAACGCGACCTCCTATGCTTGGTTGGAGCCTTTACAAGGGTTTGGGGGCTAGTCATCGTTAGGAAACCGGTATATGAGTAGTGTTCTGACAATCCGCGGCGGAGTCCCGCTTACGGGCCGCGTCACCGTCAGGGGAGCGAAAAACCTCGTTCCCAAGGCAATGGTGGCAGCGTTGCTGGGCAACGAACCGTCGGTGTTGCGGAATGTGCCGGAGCTCAAGGACGTGGAGGTCGTCACCTCCCTCCTGCAGCTGCACGGCGTCACTGTGGTCAAGGATCCGGTGAGCGGGGACCTGACTTTGGACCCGAAAGCAGCCAAGACTGCGCCCAGCACCGCTATCGACGCGCATGCCGGCGACTCCCGGATTCCCATCCTGCTCTGCGGCCCGCTGATCCACGCCATCGGCGAAGCGTTCATTCCGGACCTGGGCGGCTGCAAGATCGGCGATCGTCCAATCGACTACCACCTTGATGTGCTCCGCCAGTTCGGTGCCGTGGTGGAAAAGCGGCCCGGCGGTATCCACATATCCGCTCCCAAGGGCCTGCACGGTGCCAAGATCTCCCTGCCGTACCCTTCTGTCGGTGCCACCGAGCAGGTGCTGTTGAGCGCCACGCGCGCCGAGGGCATCACGGAGCTATCCGGCGCTGCAACGGAGCCGGAGATTATCGACCTCATCGCCGTGCTGCAGAAGATGGGCGCAATCATCAGCGTCCAGACCGACCGCACCATCCGCATTGAAGGCGTCCGCGACCTCGGCGGCTACAACCACCGCGCGCTTTCGGACCGCAACGAGTCGGCATCGTGGGCCTCGGCTGCCCTGGTGACAAAGGGTGACATCTTCGTTGAAGGCGCCTCCCAGCGCGACATGATGACCTTCCTCAACACCTACCGCAAGGTAGGCGGCGGCATGGACATCGGCGAGGACGGCATCCGCTTCTACCACCGCGGCGGGAAGCTCAACCCGCTGGTTTTGGAAACAGACGTGCACCCCGGCTTTATGACCGACTGGCAGCAGCCGCTGGTGGTGGCGCTGACACAGGCCGAAGGCGTCTCGATCGTCCACGAGACTGTTTATGAAAACCGTTTTGGCTTCACTGATGCCCTGATCCGGATGGGTGCCAGCATCCAGGTGCACCGTGAATGCCTGGGCAGCGTGCCCTGCAGGTTCGGCCAGCGCAACTTCCTCCACTCCGCCGTCATCTCCGGGCCCACCCAGCTCAAGGGAACCGACATCGACGTGCCGGACCTCCGCGGCGGCTTCAGCCACCTGATCGCGGCCCTGGCGGCCACGGGAACCTCCCGGGTGACCGGAATCGACATCATCAACCGCGGCTACGAGCGCTTCACCGAAAAGCTCGCCGGACTTGGTGCCGACTTCGACATCACCACGGCGAAGTAACGGTACCGACGTGAAGGAATCGGCCAAGAGCCGCGCCACCCTCGCGGTGGTCGCCGCCATAGTGCGTCCCTTGTTCAACCTCATGATGGACAAGAAGTGGGAAGGCACCGAGAGGCTGCCTGCCGGCGGTTTCATCGCCGCGCCCAACCACTGCACCGAGATTGACCCCCTGATCATCGGCCACCTCCTCTATAACCACAAGCGCGCGCCGCACTTCCTGGCGAAGGCCGGACTCTTCAAGGTTCCCGTCCTGGGCTGGGTCCTGCGGGCAACCAAGCAGGTCCCGGTGGAACGTTCGACGGCGGGTGCCAACCGTTCGCTGCAGGTTGCCCAGGAGATTGTTGCCGAGGGCGGCGCCATCATTATTTATCCTGAGGGCACACTCACCCGCGACCCGGACCTGTGGCCCATGAAGGGCCACACCGGCGCGGCACGGCTGGCCCTTGAAGGCGGCATTCCCGTGGTCCCGATCGCCCACTGGGGTGCGCACGAAGTGTTCCCGCGCTACGGCAAGCGGTTTCACCTGTTCCCCCGCAAGAAGTCGAGGGTGGTGGTGGGCGAACCCGTCGACCTCAGTGCCTTCACCGGCCGGCCATTGGACAAGGCCACGCTGACCGGGGCGACTGAGGTCATAATGGATGCCGTCACCACGCTCCTGGCGGAACTCCGGGATGAGCAACCGCCTGCAGAGCGCTGGGATCCGGCAAAGCAGCAGCAGGCAAAGCACGGCCGCTTCGTGGAACGCGGACAGCAGAAACCCGGGGAACGGACGGCCGGTGACCTCTGAGGGGAATCACCCCGGTTCGGCCCGGTCCGTTGCAGTGCTCGGAGCGGGCTCCTGGGGGACAACATTCGCCAAGATCCTGGCCGATGCTGCCACCGCAGCCGGCGAGCCGCGCACCATCCGCCTTTGGGGCCGGCGCAGCGAAGTGGTGGAGGAAATCAACACTTTCCACCGCAACTCGCAGTATCTGAAGGACATTGCCCTGCCGGACAGCATCACGGCTTCCACGGACGTCCGTGAGGTGTTTGAAGGGGCGGACTTGGTGGTCCTCGCCGTCCCGGCCCAGTCCCTGCGGCCGCAGTTGCGCGGGTGGAAGGACCTGGTCGCACCCGGTGCCATGGTGGTTTCCCTGATGAAGGGCCTTGAACTCAGTACCGACGCCCGGATGAGCGAGGTCATCAGCGAGGAACTCGGCCTGCCCACCGAGCGCATTGCCATCGTCTCAGGGCCGAACCTTGCCATGGAGATTGCCCGTGAAGAACCCACGGCCTCCGTCGTGGCCTGCACCGATTCGGCTGCTGCCGGCTGGATCGCCCGCAGCTGCACTGCACCCTACTTCCGGCCCTACACCACCTCAGACATCGTTGGGGTGGAAATCGGCGGCATCGTCAAAAACGTCATTGCCCTGGCGGTGGGTATCTGCGAAGGCCGGCAGATGGGGGACAACACCAAAGCTTCGGTGATCACCCGCGGACTGGCTGAAACGTCGCGCCTTGCCCTTGCGTTGGGCGGGGAAGCGAAAACGATGGCCGGCCTGGCCGGCCTGGGCGATTTGGTGGCAACCTGCTCTTCGCCCCTGTCCCGGAACCACACCGCCGGACGGCTGCTGGGCCAGGGCCTCACGCTGGAGGAAGTGGGCCAGAAAATGACCCAGACCGCCGAAGGCATCAAGTCCGGCCAGGCCGTCCACGAACTGGCCGCAAAGCTGGGCGTCGACATGCCGATTACGGCGGCCGTCGTGGCCGTACTGGCAGGCAAGCTGTCCGTTGACCAACTGGGGCCCGTCCTGCTGGCCCGGGAACTGAAACCTGAAGGCGATTACTGACAATGTCCCATGACAAACTCACCGCAGCAGAGCCGGCCGGCGGGGCAAAGCCCCGGGTGGCGGTACTTTTCGGCGGCCGTTCCAGCGAGCATGCCGTCAGTTGCGTAACCGCGGCCGGCGTCCTCGGCGCCATCAACAAGGATAAGTACGAGGTCATCCCAATCGGGATCGCCAAGTCGGGGCAATGGGTCCTGGCCGCCGCCGATACTGCGCAGTGGTCCCTGGCAGCGTCCTCGCTGCCGGAGGTGGTTCCGTCGCAGCAAACGGTGACGCTGGCCCAGATCGGCGGCGAACACCAGCTGATCGTGGCCTCCCCGAACGAGGTCCCGCAGGAACTCGGTGCCGTGGACGTGGTGTTCCCACTGCTGCATGGCCCTTTCGGCGAGGACGGCACCATCCAGGGGCTGTTGGAACTCTCCGACACCCGGTACGTCGGAGCCGGCGTACTGGCCTCGGCAGTGGGCATGGACAAGCACTTCATGAAAGTGGTTTTTGAGGCTGCGGGCCTTCAGGTTGGCCCTTACATTGCGGTGACCGACAGGCAATGGCGCAAGGATGCGGAATCCGTGCGGAAGCAGGTGGACCGGCTTGGCTTCCCCGTTTTTGTGAAGCCTGCGCGGGCCGGATCGTCCATGGGAATCTCGAAAGTTGATTCACTCGAGGAGTTGGACGCCGCCATCGAGGAAGCACGGCGGCACGACCTCAAACTGGTGATTGAGGCGGGAATCACCGGCCGGGAAATTGAATGCGCGGTGTTGGAAGGCCGGGGCACCGACGCCCCCAGGACGTCCATGCCGGGTGAGATCTCCGTGGCCGGCGGCACCCACGAGTTCTACGACTTCAATGCAAAATACGTCGAGGACGATGCCGCATCGCTCAGCTGCCCGGCGGACCTCCCGGAGGAAGCGATTGCAAGGGTGCGTGAGCTCTCAGCAGCCGCCTTTGATGCGGTGGGGGCAGAGGGCCTGAGCCGGGTGGATTTCTTCTTCACGCCGGACGGCCAGCTGATCATCAATGAGATCAACACCATGCCGGGCTTTACGCCGAAAAGCATGTACCCGCAGATGTGGGCCGCCTCCGGGCTGGACTACGCCGAGCTGATCGACGAACTCATCTACCTGGCCTTGAACCGCAAGACCGGGCTCCGCTAGATTCCCGGTGTTTGAGCCAGGAATTTACTGGCTTTGGGGCAGGTCCTGCAGCTCTTCCTGGCCCACGCAGTTCCTGGTGGCCGGAATTTCACCTGCGGCAACGGCAAGATCGGCCAAGACCGTGGCAGAGCTGATCTTGTCCGGATCCATCAGGATTTCGGTGGCGGGCTCCCGGCCGTAGGTGGTCAGCGTCCAGACGGGGTTGCCTTCCTTGATTACCCAGTCGATCCCGTTGACGGTCACGCAGCGGTCCGTAGTGGGGCCGGGCACGTTGACTCCGCAGCGAAGGATCACCAGGGACGGATCACCCCAGACCGCGGTGGCCTGGCTGTTCGTCTTGCGCAGCGCCGAGTCACCGATGGCTTCCGGCAGGGCAACCATCATGGGGGCGCAAGCGGGATTAGCGGCATCCCGGGCCGCGGGGACGTCGACGGCGGGGGCGCAAGCAGCCAAGGCGAGGGAAACAACGGTCCCGGTCAGCGCCATCCTGGCAGCGCGGGCGGGCAGGGAAAGCTGGGGGCGGTGCATACTCCAAGACTATCGTTGCAGCCCCGTTGTTCCGGACACGGGACCGGCGGCGGCGCGGGCACCGCAGGCAACCATTGTCAGGGGCCCGCTGTAGCGTAGTGGCGTGCCTGAAAAGCGTTTGACCGTCCAAGAGCAGCCGCCCGCCGTCGCCGCCCTCTCCGAAGCAGAACTGCTGGGGCGGATATTTCCTCGCCTCTCCCTGAAGGGGAACCATACCCAGGCCACCCTGCTTGGTCCGGGCGATGATGCCGCCGTGGTGGCGGCCCCGGACGGGAAAACGGTTATCAGCATTGACACGCAGGTCCAGGACCAGGATTTCCGGCTGGAATGGCCCAACGGGTACCGGACCACCGGTTTTGATGTCGGCTGGAAAGCAGCGGCGCAGAATCTGAGTGACATCAATGCGATGGGAGCCGCGGCCACGTCAATGGTAGTCAGCCTTACCCTTACTCCGGAGACACCTGTTGAGTGGGTGGAAGACCTGGCGGACGGACTGACAGCGGGAATCAGGGACCTCGGTGCCGCCAGGTGTTCGGTGGCGGGAGGAGACCTGGGCAAAGGGCGGGAAATCTCCGTCACGGTTGCCGTCCTGGGTACGCTCGACGGCAACCACGCCGTCCTCCGGTCAGGCGCGCAAGCAGGAGATGTCCTTGCACTTGCCGGAACGGTGGGACATGCGGCCGCGGGCCTGGCCCTTCTTGAGTCGACCGTAGCCATCGATGCCCTTCGCCCTGAACAGCGCGTCTTCCTTGACCTGCAGTGCAGGCCCCGGCCGCCTTTGGCTTCCGGCCCTGCTGCCCGGGGTGCCGGCGCCACTGCCATGCTGGACATTTCGGACGGCCTGCTGCGGGACGGGTTACGGCTGGCCACCGCCAGCGGCGTAACCATGGACCTGGACGCGGCACAGCTCCGGGCGTTGACGGATGTCCTGCGGCCCGCATCGGAGCTGTTGGGAACGGATCCGATGTCGTGGGTGCTGGGCGGCGGAGAGGACCACGGATTGCTCGCCACATTCCCACCGCACGTTCAGCTACCAGCCGGATTCACTGCGATAGGCTCGATACAAGCATTGGGAAGCAACGAAAGCCCGAGCGTCACAATAGCGGGCCGGTCCGCGGACACCGGGGGATGGGATCACTTTGCACACTAAGGTTGCCGCCAACGCGCAAGCGATGAAGAGGTGGTTGGGCAAGGCTGAGACCGTCCTTGGAAACCACAGCGACCGCCTCAATGCCATCAATATCTTCCCGGTGGCTGACGGCGACACCGGCACGAACCTCTACCTCACCGTCCGCGCCGCCGCCCAGTCTGCTGCGGCGGCCGGGGACCAGCCCGCACAATTGGACGTGGGCGCCGTCCTGGCCAGTGCCGGCCAGGCGGCCATGGAGGAGGCAAGGGGCAACTCCGGCACCCTGTTCTCAGTGTTCCTCTGCGCCGCGGCTGAGCCCCTGACAGGTCACACCCGGCTGACCTCCACACTGCTGGCAACTGCCCTGAACCGCGCCCAGATCCGGGCGTGGTCAGCGCTCAGCGATCCCGTCCCCGGAACGATGCTTTCAGTCATGGAGGCTGCTGCGCGGGCCGCAGCGGCCGTGGATGCGGGGCAGAACGGCGATGACAGCAACCACGCCCTGGGCCTTGCCCTTGATGCCGCCGTCGAAGCTGCCCTTGCTGCCGTCATCCGCACTGAGGACCAGTTGGACGCACTGACGTCCGCGCACGTGGTGGATGCCGGCGGAGTGGGGATGCTCCTGATCCTGGACTGCCTCCGGTCCGCTGTCCTGGGCGAGGAACTTCAAAGCGAGCTCCTTGACGGGCTGCACGGTTATGACGTGTCCGATCCCCATATCCACACAGCCTTGCCGGATGACGACGGCGTCGAAGTCATGTGCACCATCAACCTCTCGCCGCTGAACGCCGCAACGCTCCGGCAGCAGCTTGACGAGATCGGCGAGTCGGTCATTATGAGCCAGGTGGGCAGCAGCCCCGACAGCGACGGGAACTACCGCTGGCGGGTCCACGTCCACGTTCCTGCTCCTGAACCGGCTGTTGCCATCATCCGGTCCCTCGGCGAGCCGGTCCAGATCAGTATCAGCGAACTTGCCCTGCCGCAGGAACCGCACACGGATGCAGTGAACTCCAGTGGGCATGAGCGCTGAACTGGACCTTGCGCTGGAACGGCGGCTTGGCAAACGTTCCGCGGCAATCATCGAAAAGCATCTGGGCATCACCACGGTGGACGGCCTGCTGAACTACTTCCCGCGCCGCTACATGAACCGCGGCGAGCTGACGCCCATCAGCGACATCCCCCTCGACGAGGAAGTCACCCTCATTGCCCGGGTGCTGTCCAGCAGCACGCGCAACATGCAGGCACGCCGCGGGACCATCACCGACGTCGTGATTTCCGACGACGACGGGCAGCAAGGGCTTCGGCTGGTAGGCGGCACAGACTACCGCGGCAAAGTCCCTGGCACCCTCAAAATCAGCTTTTTCAACGGGTACAAAGCCAAAACTGAACTCCTGCCGGGACGCCGGGCCCTGTTCTCCGGAAAAGTCACCAGCTTCAAGGGCACCCTGGGCCTCACCAACCCCGATTTCCAGCTCCTCGATGAAGACCCGTTCAGCGATGCCTGCCAGGACCCGGAAAAGCTCGCGGCCATGCCCGTTCCGGTCTACCCTGCGACGTCCAAGCTTCCCAGCTGGAAGATCCAGAAGGCCGTTTCAACACTGCTTGAAACCGTGGACCTTGACGCCCTGCCCGATCCCGTCCCGGCCTCCGTCGCCGCACGCGAGGGATTCCTGCCGCTCGCCCAGGCGTACCGGCTCATCCATGCTCCGGAAGCCCCTGACGACTGGCGACGGGCACGGGACCGGCTGCGGTACCACGAAGCGCTCGTGCTGCAGTCCGCGCTGGCCCGACGCCGCGCGCAGCTGGCCGCGGAGGAAGCCACGGCACGCCGGCCCGTCGCTGACGGCCTGCTTGCCGCCTTTGACGCAAACCTCCCTTTCACCCTCACCGGCGGGCAGGCTGCCATCGGGAAGACCTTCGAAGCGGAACTGGCCCGCGACTCTCCGATGAACCGGTTGCTGCAGGGCGAAGTGGGGTCCGGCAAGACCATCGTGGCGCTGCGGGCCATGCTGCAAGTGGTGGACGCCGGGGGACAGGCGGCGCTGCTGGCCCCTACCGAGGTCCTCGCGGCGCAGCACTTCGAGTCGATCCGCCGCGCACTGGGGCCGCTCTCCAGGGACGGCCTGCTGGGAGGGCTCGACGACGCCTCCGTCCAGGTCACGCTGCTGACAGGCTCCATGCCCACTGCGGCACGGAAGCAGGCTCTGCTCGACGCAGCCTCCGGGACGGCCGGGATCATCATCGGCACCCATGCCCTGCTCAGCGGCAACGTCACGTTCTACGATCTTGGCCTGATCGTGGTGGATGAGCAGCACCGCTTCGGCGTGGAGCAACGGGATGCGCTCCGGGCCAAAGCCAGGAAACCGCCCCACCTGTTGGTCATGACCGCCACGCCCATCCCGCGCACCGTTGCCATGACGGTGTTCGGAGATCTCGAAACGTCGGTCCTGGACGAGCTTCCCGCGGGCCGGGCACCCATCAGCACCCACCTGGTGGGGCTTGCGGAAAATCCCGCCTGGGCCGGCCGCATCTGGGCCCGTTCCCGCGAGGAAATCGAAGCCGGACACCAGGTGTACGTCGTTTGTCCAAAGATCGGGACCGACGACGACGGCGACTTCACCCCCGGGGAATCCGATATGGCTGAAGGGGCCGAGGGGGAAAGCGGACGGGAACTCGCGTCAGTGACCGCCGTCGTCGAACAACTCCTGGATGAACCCGCCCTGGCGGGGGTTCCACTGGCACCGCTGCATGGGCGCCAGCCGCCCGAGGTGAAGTCCGCGGCCATGGCGGGCTTTACGGCAAACAGCGTCAAGCTGCTGGTCTCCACCACCGTGATTGAGGTGGGCGTCGACGTTCCCAACGCCACCCTTATGGTCATCCTCGACGCCGACAGGTTTGGCATCTCGCAGCTGCACCAGCTGCGCGGCCGGGTGGGCAGGGGCGGGCTGCCCGGGACTTGCCTGCTGGTCACCGCTTTGGAACCTGAGCACCCCAGCCGGCGGAGGCTGGACGCAGTCGCGGCCACCACCGACGGGTTCGAACTTTCCCAGGAGGACCTCAAACTGCGCCGCGAGGGTGACATCCTGGGCGCCTCCCAGTCCGGCGGGCGCTCCACCTTGAAACTGCTGCGCGTGCTCGAACACGAAGCCATCATCAGCCGCGCCAGGGACGATGCCCAGCAGATCGTTGCGCAGGACCCCTCGCTGGGCGGGCACCCGGATCTGGCCGGAGCAATCGACAAGTACCTCAATCCCGAAAAGGAGGCGTTCCTTGAACGCGGTTAGCACGGTTGAACCCAAGTTGTGTGGTGGCCGAAGCGCGGGCGCCCGATGAGCCGGATCGTTGCTGGAGCCGCGGGCGGTACGCCCCTGCAGTCGGTACCGGGTTCCCTGACAAGGCCCACCACCGACCGGGTCAAGGAGGCGCTGTTCTCGCGGCTGGACGCCTTTGACGTCATCAGCGGGGCCCGGGTGCTGGACCTGTACGCCGGTTCGGGCTCGCTGGGTGTCGAGAGCGGCAGCAGGGGCGCGCAGACAGTGGACCTGGTGGAGTTCGATGCCAAGGCGAGTGCCGTCTGCCAGCGAAATGCCGACCTCATCAATGGTGTCCTGGGCCGCAAAACCGTGACGGTCCACCGCTCAAAAGTCGAGCCTTTCCTGGAGCGCACCGCCGACACGGAAACCTGGGATTTGGTGTTCGCGGACCCGCCCTATCATCTGGACGAGACCGCGTTGTCGGCGATGCTCGAAAAACTTTCCGCCCATCTTTCGCCGGCGGCTGTGGTGGTGGTTGAACGGTCGTCCCGCTCACCTGAACCGGGCTGGCCCGGTGGCCTGGCGCGGTTTGCGGAGAAGAAATACGGGGAGACCCGGCTGTGGTTCGCAGAGCCGTTTGTGCCGGATGCCATCGACCCGGATGAGGTCGATAGAGACAGGGTCGACCCGGACGAGGTCGACAAAGACGCAGTCGATCAGGACTAGGGCGCCAGTGTGTCCAGGTCCACACCGGCCAGGACCTTAGCGGGATGCGGGCCGCGGGACACTAATTCCGCGGACCAGCCTTCAGGCCACGGCGTCTGAGTGCCGGTGAGGATAATGTTGCCCGGGTAGCGGCCTTCAAACATTCCTGCTTCGGCAAACGCGGCCACGTCCACCATCGCCCGCCGCATCGCTGCCACCTGGCTGCGGACCAGGGTGAGCCCCGGCTCGTCGCCCACATTGACGATCAGCAGCCCACGGGGGGTGAGCCGTTCCCGCACCTCGCTGTAGAACTCGGTGCAGGCAAGGTGTGCCGGTGCTTCCGGGCCGGAAAAGATGTCCAGGATGACGACGTCGAACCGGAGTCCAGGTTCGAGTTCAGCGAGGGCGCCGCGGGCATCCCCGACAATGGCGTGCAGGTCCGTCCCCTCCTGGAGGGGCAGCTGGCGCAGGACGAAATCCAGCAGTTCACGTTCCAGCTCCACCGCGTGCTGGACCGACCCCGGGCGGGTCGCCTGGATATAGCGGGCCAGAGTCAGCGCGCCTGCCCCCAGATGCAGTGCCGCCACGGGCATTCCTGCAGGGGCGGCCAAATCCACCAGATGGCCGATCCGCCGCAGATACTCGTAGAAGATCTCGTCCGGCCGTGAAAGGTTCACATGGGACTGCTCCGCGCCGCCAATGCTGAGTACGTAGCTGCCGTCGGTGAAGGCGTCCGGTTCGATGGTTGCGTGTTGCCCGGTGGTGCGAAGGAACCGTTCCGCCCGCCCATCGCTGCCTGCCCGCATCAAAGCCGGCCGCTGAGGGTAGCGAGCCGGGCGGCGGCTTCCTCCAGAACCTCGGTCTTTTTGCAGAACGCAAACCGGAGGAGGCTGCGCGTCCTTGCAGCTCCTTCGGGATGGCAGAAAACAGGGACCGGGATGGCGGCAACGCCAACCAGGCCAGGGAGCTTGCGTGCCAGGTCCACAGAGTCATGAATGCCCAGCGGTGCCGTGTCCACGTTGATGAAGTAGGTTCCCTGCGGGGTGAAAACGTCGAAACCCGCTGTGCGGAGGCCTTCGCTGAGGATGTCCCGCTTGTGCTTCAGGGTGTCGGCAATATCTTTGTAAAAAGCATCCGGCAGGCCGAGGCCCGTAGCAATGGCCGACTGGAACGGCGTGCCCGAACTGTAGGTGAGGAACTGCTTGACGGTGCGCACCGGGGACACGAGTTCCTCCGGACCGGTGAGCCAGCCAATCTTCCAACCGGTCAGGGAGAAGGTCTTTCCGGCCGAGGAAATGGTGATGGTCCGCTCGCCGGCGCCCGGCAGGGATGCTACGGGCACGTGGCGGTCGCCGAAGGTGAGGTGTTCGTACACCTCGTCAGTGACGATCAGGCAGTCATGCTTTCGGGCCAGGTCGACGACGCGCTGCAGGACCGTGCGCGGAAAGACGGCGCCGGTGGGGTTGTGCGGGTTGTTCAGCAGTACCACCCGGGTCCGCTCGTTGAAAGCCGACTCCAGGGCGGCGAGGTCAGGCATGAAGTCCGGGGCCAGCAGGGGAGCCGTCACGTGGGTGGCGCCGGAAAGGCCGATGACTGCGCCGTACGAGTCGTAGAACGGTTCAAAGGTCAGCACCTCGTCGCCGGGTCCGGTAAACGCCAGCAGGGAGGCGGCGATGCCCTCGGTGGCCCCAGTAGTGACGATCACCTCGGTCTGCGGGTCGGGGGAGAGTCCGTAGAACCTTTGCTGGTGCGCAGCCACTGCTTCGCGCAGCTCCAGGACGCCTTTGCCCGGCGCGTACTGGTTCGCCCCGGAGGCGATGGCCGCGCGGGCGGCTTCGCGTATCTCCAGCGGTCCGTCCTCGTCTGGAAAGCCCTGGCCCAGGTTGATGGCGCCGGTCTGGACTGCCAGGGTGGTCATTTCTTCGAAGATTGTGATTCCCAGCCCGCCGTCGCGCCCCAGGAGGTTGGCTCCGAGCGCGGTCCGCTGCCAGGGGGCAGGGGCCGTGGGGGTGCAAACTTCCCGTCGTGGATGCATCCAGTCATGGTATCCCGGCCATTTCGTGGGGTAGGTTCGGAGCATGAGAAGAGCAGTCTGCCCCGGATCCTTTGACCCCATCCACAATGGTCATCTTGAGGTTATTGCCAGGGCTGCGGGCCTCTTTGACGAAGTCATTGTTGCGGTCTCCACCAACCCGGCCAAGAAATACAGGTTCACCTTGGAGGAGCGGCTGGACATGGCGCGGGAAACCCTGGCCTCACTCAAGGGCATTGTGGTGGAACCCGTGGGGGAAGGACTCCTCGCCGAGTATTGCCGCCAGCGGGGCGTCTCGGCAATAGTCAAGGGCCTCCGGTCGTCTTCGGATTTCGACTACGAGCTTCCCATGGCCACCATGAACCGGCAGCTGAGCGGCGTGGAAACAGTGTTCCTGCCGGCCGAGGCCCACTACATTCACCTGTCCTCCACCCTGATCAAGGAAGTCGCGGGCCTGGGCGGCAATGTCTCCGAATACGTTCCCAGGTCCGTGCACCGGAGGATGCTCGCGGGCGAGTCGGCGCAGGAACAGCCGCCAAGAGGGTAGGCTAGTCCGGTACTTCGGCGCCGCCGGCTGCCTGGTTTGAGTCCCTGTGGCTCTTCAGGCTAAGATGGTACGTCGGTCATATGTTCAACAGGAGTTCTCATCAAACGAGATGCTGGTTCGCCCCTGGCGTTCGACGTCAAGGACCTCGGACGCAGTCCGGGAAGCATGCGGACACTGACGGAACATGTACCCGCACCGAGTGATCTTGGTGTGGCACTCATTGGTGTTCAGGAAGGCTCGGATATCGAGCTGGATCTGAGGCTTGAGGCCGTACACGAAGGAATTCTGGTATCAGGAACCGCACTTGCCGGGGTAACCGGTGAATGCGGGCGATGCCTGGATCCCCTTGCGTATGACCTTGAGGTCAATGTGCAGGAACTTTTCTTCTATGAGGGCGTCGAGCTTTCGGACGAAGAAGATGATGAAGAGCAACGTCGAGTCGAGCACGATGTAATCGATCTTGAACCGGTGTTGCGGGACGCGGTTGTCACCAATCTGCCGTTCCAGCCGGTGTGCCGGGAAGACTGCCAGGGCCTTTGCTCCGAATGCGGAGTTCGCCTGGAAGACGAGCCGGGGCACCACCACGAGGTCTTGGATCCTCGCTGGGCTGCCCTAGCTGATATGGCTAAGCCTGACCGGCAAAATTGATTTGTACGTGTTTGTCTAGAGAGAAATGAGTTAGCCGTGGCTGTTCCCAAGCGGAAAATGTCTCGCTCGAATACCCGCGCCCGCCGCTCGCAGTGGAAGGCGACCGCCCCCCACCTGGTGAAGACCGTGGAGAACGGCCAGGTTACTTACAGCCTGCCGCACCAGGCAAAGGTTGTCACCGACTCGGCCGGCACCGCGCTGTTCCTTGAGTACAAGGGCCGCAAGGTCGCGGACGTCTAATCGGCCCCTTCGGCTGACATGATGTCTTCAACTGAAGAGCTTTTGAAGCGTCTCGGTGTCTCTATTGACGCCGGGACGCTTCGTCTTGCGCTCACACACCGTTCCTACGCCTACGAAAACGGCGGCATCCCCACGAATGAGCGGCTCGAATTCCTGGGCGACTCCATCCTTGGGTTCTCCGTGACGGACGCTTTGTACCGGGACAACCCGGACCTTCCCGAGGGCGACCTTGCGAAGCGGCGTTCCGCCGTGGTCAGCACCCGTGCCCTCGCGGGCATCGGACGCAGCCTCGGCATTGGCGACTACATCTACCTTGGGCAGGGCGAAAAGCTCACGGAGGGCAAAAACAAGGCCTCCATTCTGGCGGACACCATGGAGGCGCTCATCGGTGCCACTTACGTGTCCAACGACATCGAGACGGCCCGCCAGCTGGTGATGCGCCTGATCGGGCCCCTGCTGAAGGATGCCGCCGCTTTGGGTGCCGGTACCGACTGGAAAACCAGCATCCAGGAACTCGCCGCCAGCCGGCAGCTCGGCACCATCCACTACGCGGTGGAGGGCTCCGGGCCTGACCACGCACGGGTCTTTGCCGCTGCCCTGCACATTGGCGGCAAGGCCTATGGCAAAGGCACTGGTCACTCGAAAAAGGAAGCGGAGCAGGAAGCTGCTGCCGACGCCTGGCGGACCCTTACCGGCGATGCCGGTTCCTCGCCGGCGGGCAAGTCTGCCGGTTCCGTAGCCGCCAAGTAGCCGACGTGCCTGAACTTCCCGAGGTTGAGGTGGTCCGCCGCGGCCTGGTCAGCTGGGTCCGCGGCAGGACCATCGAACGTGTGGAAGTCCTCGACCAGCGTTCGATCCGCCGTCACGCCTTGGGAACCGAAGATTTCGTCGGAAACCTCGAAGGCGCAGCGGTTGCCGACGTTGTGCGGCGGGGTAAGTTCCTCTGGATGCCGCTGCTTGATGCGCCCGCGGGCCCGGACGCGCCTGCCGCAGCCGGTCCGGCCGGTAGCCCGCAGGTGGCGCTGATGGCGCACCTGGGGATGAGCGGCCAGCTACTGATGCAGGACCGCGATGTCCCGGACGAGAAACACCTCAAGGTACGGATCCGGCTGAGCCCGCGCGAAGGCATGCCCGAGCAGTTGCGGTTCGTGGACCAGCGGATCTTTGGCGGCCTGTTCGTCACCGCTATGGTTCCAACGGACGACGGCGGCCCGGGCGGCCTCGCCGAGTCGCCCCTTCCGCTGATTGCTGAGGAGGCGGCGCACATTGCACGGGACCCCCTGGATCCGGCCTTTTCCTTTGACCTTTTTTATCGCCGACTCCGCAAACGCAAAACAGGACTGAAGCGTGCCCTGCTGGACCAGGGCCTGGTGTCCGGCATCGGAAATATCTACGCCGATGAGGCGTTATGGCGCGCCCGCCTTCATTACGCCCGGCCCACTGACACCCTGCGCCGCGCCGAAGCGGAAAGGGTATTGGGCAGCGCGCGTGAGGTTATGCTCGATGCGCTGGCCGCGGGCGGAACCAGCTTCGATTCCCTGTATGTGAATGTCAACGGTGCCTCAGGGTACTTCGACCGGTCCCTTAACGCCTACGGGAGGGAAGGCCAGCCGTGCCGGCGGTGTGCCGCAGCGGGGATCCACGCGTCCATCCGCCGGGAGCAGTTCATGAACCGTTCCTCGCACACCTGTCCTGTGTGCCAGCCCCGTCCCCGGAACGGGCGCTGGTAAGCAATCCGCGGCGGTCCAGGCCTTGCAGGGCCTGCCGGCCGGGCAACCCCGCCTTCAATCCGGGCCTTTGGCACGCGACGCAGTAGATTTGGTGCAGGGAAGCATCCGTCCCAGCCATCCAGGAGATCCAAAAGCCTTGCACCTCAAAAGCCTGACCGTCCGGGGGTTCAAGTCGTTTGCGTCCGCCACCACCTTCAACTTCGAACCCGGCGTTACCGCCGTAGTAGGCCCCAACGGCTCCGGCAAGTCCAACGTGGTGGACGCGCTGGCCTGGGTCATGGGGGAACAGGGCGCCAAAACCCTGCGCGGCGGCAAGATGGAGGACGTCATCTTTGCCGGAACGTCCGGCAGGGCACCACTCGGGCGCGCACACGTCTCGCTGACCATAGACAACGCTGACGGTGCCCTGCCCATCGAGTACAGCGAAGTGACCATTTCCCGGACACTCTTCCGGGCAGGCGGTTCCGAATACGCCATTAACGGTGCCGGCTGCAGGCTGCTGGACATCCAGGAACTGCTGTCCGACTCGGGCCTGGGCCGGGAGATGCACGTCATTGTGGGCCAGGGGCAGCTGGACCGGGTCCTCCACGCCACCCCCGAGGACCGCCGGGGCTTCATCGAGGAAGCCGCCGGAATCCTGAAGCACCGGCGCCGTAAGGAACGGACAGTCCGCAAGCTCGAAGCCATGCAGGCCAACCTGCAGCGCCTCACCGACCTCACGGGGGAGATCAGGCGCCAGCTGACCCCGCTGGGCAAACAGGCCGAGGTGGCCCGCCGTGCCCAGCGCGTGCAGTTCGACGTCCGGGATGCCAGGGCACGGCTTCTTGCAGACGACCTCGTCCACCTGCAGGAGGCACTGGAGCAGGACGTCGCGGACCAGGCCGCGCTGAAATCCCGTCGGATCGCCGTCGAACAGGAACTGGAAACGGGGCGCCGGCAGCAGGCTGCCCTGGAGCAGTTGGCCGCGGAAGCAACCCCGAAACTGAACGGGGCAAGGGACACCTGGTACCGGCTCACGGCCGCGCGTGAACGGCTCCGTTCCCTCGGAACCCTGGCGCAGGAACGCAGCCGCCTGCTCGGGTCCACGGAACCTCCGGCAGCCGGCCGCGATCCCGAACAGCTGGAGCGGCAGGCCGCGCGGGTCCGCGGGGAACTTGCCGAGCTCGAACGCCACATCCTGGATAAGCGCAGCGGCCTGGAGTCCTCCAGCGCAGCGAAGGCAGAGGCAGAGGCCGCCGCCCTGGCCGAAGACAAGCGATTGACGGCTGTGCTGCGGGCAGCCGCTGACCGGCGTGAGGGACTGGCGCGGCTGGCCGGACAGGTCGCTGCTGCAAGGTCACGTGTCGAATCCGCGCAGGCTGAATTGGGCCGGCTCCGGGAATCCCAGGCTGCCGGGGCGGAACGGCGGTCCCGCGCCCAGTCCGAGTTCACCGCGCTCGAAAACCAGGTGGCAGGAGTGGAAGAAGGGGAGGAATCCCTCGACGCCGACTATGAGGCTGCCAGCGCGGCACTCGATGCAGTGCTTCAGGACATCTCGGGCCTTAAAGCCGCCGTCAGTGAAGGAATCCGGAAGCGTGATGCCCTGGCAGCGCGCCGGGACGCCCTTCAACTCGGGCTCAACAGGAAGGACGGGGCAGGCCACGTCCTCGATGCCGGCCTGGCAGGGGTACTGGGAACCCTCGCGGGGGAACTGACAGTGGAACAGGGTTATGAAACGGCCGTCGCCGCCGCCCTGGGCGAAGCGTCCGAAGCGGTCCTCGTACGGGACCACGAGGCTGCAGCCGGCGTGATTCAACTTCTCAAGGATGACGACGCCGGGAGGGCGGCGTTGCTGCTCGAACTGGCGGGTGCGGCCCCCGGGCCCGGAGCCGGCGGTGCCCCGTCCGGCGGGGCGGCAACGCTGCCGGACGGAGCGCGCTGGGCAGCGGAACTGGTGCAGGACGCAGGACGCGCAGCAACGGCGGTCCGGCACCTGCTGGCCGCCACCGCCGTCGTCCCTGACGTCGAGGCGGCCGCCGCGCTGGTGGCCGCCCGCCCCGGCACCACCGCGGTGACCCGGGCCGGGGACGTTTTCACCGTGGTTTCAGCCACCGGCGGGTCCGCGAAGGCGCCGTCCCTCCTCGAGGTCCAGGCTGCAGTGGACGACGCCGAGGGCCAGCTTTCACTCGTCACCGCCGAGCTGGAGCGGAACAAATTCGCCCTGGCCGGGGCAGAGGCCCGGCGGGCAGAGGCGCAGGAACGGGCGGACGCTGCCCTTGACCGGCTGCATGAATCGGATGCCAGGCTCGCCGCGGTGGCGGAACGGCTGGGACACCTTAACTCCGTACTTCGCAGCGCGGTGGGGGAGAGCGACAGGCTGGCAGCATCGCTCGCAAGGGCAGAAGCACATGTGGTGGCGGAGCAGGAAGCGCTCGCTGCCATGACTGCGCGGCTGGCCGCAGCCCAGGAGGCACCGCTGGAGCAGGAGCCCTCCACCGAACACCGTGATGCACTCGCCCAGGCTGCCTCGACAGCCCGGGCCGCAGAGGTGGAGGCGCGGCTGTCACTGC
This sequence comes from Pseudarthrobacter sp. Hb11, assembly GCF_059383655.1. Taxonomy (NCBI): domain Bacteria; kingdom Bacillati; phylum Actinomycetota; class Actinomycetes; order Micrococcales; family Micrococcaceae; genus Pseudarthrobacter; species Pseudarthrobacter sp. Hb11. The sequence goes on along the minus strand of NZ_JBWZCM010000016.1, from coordinate 32,099 downwards.
GGAGCGCGGAAGAACAGCTGGCCGCCACCCGGAACCGGGTGGAGTCGCTGGAACGCGCCGCTGCCACCGAGCGCCGCGCCCGCGAGGAAGCAGCGGAACGTGCCCGCCGCCGCCGGGCGCAGGCGAAAAGGGCTGCCGCCGTAGCGGCCGCTGTTGAGCTGGCCCTGCGGTACATGGATGTGTCCGTGGACCTGGCACGGCACGAACGCGACCTCGCCGAAGAGAACCGGGAACAGCGCGACAAGGAACTGCTGCACATCCGGACCGCGACCGACGTCCTGGCGCGGGAACTCGCAGAACTCACGGACAACGTCCACCGCGACGAGCTTGCCCGCACGCATCAACTGGCCCGCATTGAAGCCACGGAGGGCCGCTCCATCGATGAACTCGGCATCACCCCGGATGCCCTGGTGGCGGAATACGGGCCGGCAGTCCCTGTTCCGGTCCCTGCTGAAGAATGCGGCGACAAATGGGCGGCGCTGCGCGCCCCGGTGGACTCCAGTGGCGCGGAGATCATCCCGGGGAAGCCCTATGTCCGGGAGGAGCAGGAGAAGCGGCTCAGGAAGGCAGAACGCGATCTCGCCAGCCTGGGCAGGGTTAACCCCCTGGCGCTGGAGGAATTCGCCGCGCTTGAGGAACGCCACCAGTTCCTCAGCACCCAGCTGGAGGACCTCAAGGCAAGCCGGAAGGACCTGCTGGACATCATCAAGGAAGTGGATGACCGCGTCCAGAGGGTGTTCACTGAAGCGTTCGAGGATACGCAGGCACAATTCGTCAGGGTCTTTGCCCGGCTGTTTCCCGGCGGTGAGGGACGGCTGGTGCTGACCGACCCGACGGACATGCTCACCACGGGCATCGAAGTCGAGGCGCGCCCTGCCGGCAAGAAAATCAAACGCCTTTCGCTCCTGTCCGGCGGTGAGCGCTCGCTGACTGCCGTGGCCCTGCTGGTAGCCATATTCAAGGCGCGCCCGTCGCCGTTCTACGTGATGGATGAAGTGGAGGCTGCCCTCGATGACACGAACCTGGGCCGGCTCATCACCATCTTTGAGGAGCTCCGGGAGTCCAGCCAGCTCATCGTCATCACCCACCAGAAGCGGACCATGGAAGTAGCGGACGCCCTCTACGGCGTGACCATGAGGGGCGACGGCGTCTCTACCGTGATCAGCCAACGCCTGGGCGCCGAGGTGTAACCGGGCGCAGGGACGGGCTGCCCCCAGCGCCGCCCGTAACGCCTGCCGCGTTATGAGAAGCTAGGGGAGTGAATGACATCCTCCCCATAATTTTGTCCATTGTTGCTGCCTTGGCGGTTATTGGCGGGCTGATTCCGGTCCTGCTCAAGACGCGGAAGAACATCAACCAGTACCCGGGCACCCGGGACGCCAACGATCCTGTCCTGCCGCGGGGCGGCAGCACAGCCGTTGAGGACAGGCCGGCCCCGGGCATCGGCCTTCGCGACCCGGATGGCGCGGACCTGGCGGACCTGGACACCACGACGGTCCCGGACGATGCTGCGGGGCTGGAAGTCATTTCGGTGGAGACGCCGATGCCCGTGGCCGGCCGCCTTATCCGCCTTCGCGAACGGCTGGTCCGCTCCAACAATGTTATGGGCAAGGGACTCCTGGCACTGCTTTCCAGTGACAGGATCGACGAGAACGTCTGGGACGAAGTTGAGGAAACCCTCCTTCTGGCGGACCTTGGAACCGAACCCACCATGCAGCTCGTGGACGCGCTGCGCGAACGCGTGAAGGTGCTGGGCACCCGGACTCCCGAGCAGGTCAAACTGTTGCTCCGGGAGGAACTCATCAAGCTCGTCGACCCCACCATGGACCGCTCGCTGAATGTCCAGCGCCACGCTGACAGGCCCGCCGTCATGATGGTGGTAGGCGTAAACGGCGTCGGCAAAACCACTACTGTTGGCAAACTCGCACGCGTGCTGGTGGCGGAGGACAAGGACGTCATCCTTGGCGCTGCGGACACGTTCCGGGCTGCGGCCGCCGAGCAGCTGGCAACCTGGGGCCAGCGCGTGGGCGTTCCCACGGTGAAGTCGGACATCCACGGCGCCGATCCGGCTTCAGTGGCCTACGAGGCTGTAAAGGCGGGCATTGACCAGGAAGTCGACGTGGTGATGATTGATACCGCCGGCCGGCTCCAGAACAAGGTGGGGCTCATGGACGAGCTGGGCAAGGTCAAGCGAGTGGTGGAAAAGCTGGCCGAAGTGGACGAGGTCCTCCTGGTGCTGGACGCCACCACCGGCCAGAACGGCCTGAGCCAGGCTCGGGTGTTCTCTGAGGTGGTCAACATCACGGGTATCGTCCTGACGAAGCTGGACGGTACGGCCAAGGGCGGCATCGTCGTCGCGATCCAAAAGACCCTCGGCGTTCCGGTCAAGCTGATCGGACTGGGTGAGGGTGCTGACGACCTGGCCCCGTTCGAGGCTGAAGCGTTTGTGGACGCCCTGCTGAACTAGCGCCCGTCCGCCGTGCCCGGGCCCTTGGCGGCGCGAAGGGTTTCGCGGGTGCCGAACCAGGTGCAGGCGGCAACCAGCATGATGCCGCCGGTAACTCCGAACGCCCAGCCATAGCCCAGCCGGTCAGCCAGCACACCGGCCAGCACGGGCCCTGCGATGGCGCCGACGTCGGATGTCATTTGGTAGACCGCCAGGACCTTGCCGCCGGAGCGCCCGTTGCCGATCACATCGGCGACGGCGGCCTGCTGGGCGGGTCCGAATAATCCGGAGCCGACCCCGGCCAGCGCCGAGGCTGCCAGGAACCAGGCCAGTTCGCCGGCGAAGCCGATCCCTGCCGTGGACGCGGCAGCCACGAGCAGGCCCGAGATCATCATGGGCTTTCGTCCCATGCTGTCGGCAAGGCGGCCCGAGAACGTCAGCGCCAGAGCGTTGCCTGCGGCGAAGACCGCCAACGCAAGCCCTGCTGCCTCCGGTCCGGCACCAAAGACGGCCGCGGCAAAGAGGGGTACCGTGGCCATGCGTACGCCGAAGGTGGCCCACCCGTTGGCGAAGCTCGACACCAGGGCAGCCCGGTACGCTCCCGTCGCCAGGGCCTCTCCGAGTTTCATGGCCGGGTCGCGCTGCTGCGCCTCAGCGGAGCCCCGGCGCTCGTGGCTCAGCTGGGTCTGGACCACCAGGGCGGCCACCACCAGGGCTGCTGCGTACGCCAGGAAGGGTATCCGGAGGCCGAACCCTGCCAGCAGCCCGCCCACAATCGGCCCGCAGACATTTCCAATCAGGAACGCCGAGGCGTAGGCTCCGGACACCCTGCCCCGGCTCTCCGGCGGCGCCAACCGAATCACCAGCGCCATGGAGGCTACGGTGAACATGACGGAACCGGCGCCGCCGAGCCCGCGGAAAAGCAGCAGTTGCCAGTAGTCCCGGGCGAACGCGCAGGCCGCCGTGGACAGGGCCACGATCAGCAGCCCCGCAACGTAAACGGGCCGTTCTCCGAGTTTCCCGATCATGCTTCCGCCCGCGGGGGCAAACACAAGCCGCATAAACGCGAAGATCGCAACAATAACGGACGCCTCCGTATTGCCCACTCCGAAGGTCGTGGCGAACTGCGGCAATACGGGCGCAACAAGCCCGAATCCCAGAGCAATGAGGAACGCGGCGGCGAGCATCACCTTAATGTCGCGGGGAAGCCGGTCCCGCTGCGGCCGGAAGCGGGCCAGGATCCTTGAAGTGGCGCCGCTTCCGCGGGGTGCTGCCGTCATGGTGCGCAAATCCTTGCATTGTGGAGTGCCGGGGTCCGGCGAAAACGATGAAACACAACCGTAACAAGCACGATATGCACCATTTACTTCCTAGAGGTTGTTGTAACAGCCCGGAAATCCAAATCCTCCGTGGGTGAAACACGGCGCGGACAAACTCGTTACAGGACGCAAAAAGGCGTTGGCAGGCGGAGGACTCCGCATTACTCGACCAGAGAGGACGTGCACCATGGAACTTACCCCAGGTCACGTATGGATCATGGTGTCGGCAGCCCTCGTGCTGCTCATGACGCCGGGTCTGGCATTTTTCTACGGCGGCATGACCCGCGCCAAGGCCGCACTGAACATGATGATGATGAGCTTCATCTCCATCGGCATGGTGGGCGTTGTCTGGGTCCTCTGGGGCGCCTCCATGAGCTCCGGTGAAGGATTCCTGCAGATCGTCGGCAATCCGTTCGCCACCTTCGGCCTCGAAGGCATCGACACTCCTGACGGACTGATCAAGGTTGGCTACGCTGCCACCTTCGCCATCATCACCGTTGCACTGATCAGCGGTGCCATCGCGGACAGGGCAAAGTTCGGCGCCTGGAGCGTCTTCGTCCCCGTCTGGGTCACCCTGGTCTACTGCCCCCTGGCCTACATGGTCTGGGGCGGCGGCCTCTTCGGTCCCGAAGGCGCTGTTGGCCAGGCCCTTGGCCCGGCCATCGACTTCGCCGGCGGCACCGTGGTCCACATCAACGCAGGCGTGGCCGCACTGGTGCTGGTCCTCATCATCGGCAACCGCAAGGGCTTCGGCAAGGATCCCAACCACCGCCCGCACAACATCCCCTTCGTGATGCTCGGCGCGGCCATGCTGTGGTTCGGCTGGTTCGGCTTCAACGGCGGCGCCGCCGCCACCGCGGAACAGGGCGGCCTCATCTGGGTCAACACCCTCGCAGCACCCGCCGCGGCAATGCTCGGCTGGCTTGTCACTGAACGTATCCGCGACGGACACCCCACTTCACTGGGTGCAGCATCCGGTGTGGTTGCCGGCCTGGTGGCCATCACCCCGGCCTGCGCCAACGTCAGCCCCGTCGGCGCCCTCGGCCTCGGTGTGGTAGCCGGTGTAGCGTCCGCCCTGGCAGTGGGCCTGAAGTTCCGGTGGGGATTCGATGACTCCCTCGACGTCGTCGGCGTCCACCTCGTCTCCGGCATCATCGGCACCGTGGCCCTCGGCTTCATCGCACTGCCCACCGACGGCGTGGGCGGCGGCCTCTTCTACGGCGGCGGCATGACCCAGATGTGGGCCCAGCTCGCGGCAGCCGGCATCGCCATTGCCTACTCCGCAATCCTGACCGCGATCATCGCCCTGGCCATCCACAAGACCATGGGCTTCCGGGTCTCGCAGGAACAGGAGACGGTGGGTGTGGACCTCAGCCTGCACGCCGAAACCGCCTACGAGTTCGGTGTTGGCGGCCACGGCGGAAGCTTCCAGCCGCTGCACGACATGATTACGGGCAAAACGCAGCCGGAGGCCGCTCAGGCCGCCGAAGCCACGGCGGAAGGCCAGAAGACCGCATCAGCAACAGGCAAGGAAAGCGTGGGGGCATGAAACTGATCACCGCAATCGTTAGGCCGGAGAAGCTCGAAGCCATCCGGGAAGGGCTGGAGTCCTACGGCGTACAGGGCCTGACGGTCAGCGCGGCCAGCGGCTACGGCCGGCAGCGCGGCTACACCGAGGTGTACCGCGGGGCCGAGTACAACGTGGACCTCCTGCCGAAGATCCGGGTGGAAGTCCTGGCAACCGACGAGCAGGCCGACGACATCCTGGACGTCATCATCGCCAGCTCGAACACCGGCCGGGCCGGGGACGGCAAGGTCTGGACCATGGATGTCTTTGAGGCAGTGCGGGTCCGGACCGGGGAACGGGGAGTCGCCGCCATCTAGGCGGACGCTACCCGGAAAACTCAGTCACAGAAGAGGGGGCAGGAAACCAAAAGGTTTCCTGCCCGCTCTTCTGTTTGTCCTGCCGACTGCGACGTCCTGTCCACTTCGACCCACCGCTGCTGGGCCGCCCGCGCTACTCAGCCCGCGCGGTACCGGACCATTCGGCGGGTCCGGACGATCCGGCGTCGTACTCCTCCAGCGGGACCGTGCCCTGTTGCCATGCCTTCAGGACCGGTTCCACGATCCGCCAGCAGTCCTCTGCCGTATCGCCGCGGACGGAGAGCAGCGGGTCTCCGGCCAGGACGCCCTCCAGCACTTCACCATAGGGCAGGAGCTCCGAGGCGCTCAGTTCCGCTTCGAGGGTGAGCCGGCTGAGGCTGAGGATCTCACCGGGGCCGTTCACGTCAACGTCGAACTGGAGGGTGTCCGGCCCGAAACCGATCCGGAGCTGGTTGGGTGCGTCCACGCCCGTGAAGCCCTGGGGAAGGTGGGGGACCGGCCGGAACGTCACCACGGCCTCCTTGCGCTTAGCGCCCATTGCTTTGCCCGAGCGCAGGATGAACGGAACGCCCTTCCAGCGCCAGTTATCGATCCCCACCTGGATCTGCGCCAGGGTCTCTGTGCCCCGCGACGCGTCGACGCCGTCCTCCTTGGCGTAGTCAGGCACTTCCTTCCCTGCCACCGTCCCGGACGTGTAGCGCGCCCTCTTGGTTGAAGCCGCGTAGGGGGCACCGACGCTGCTGGCGCGCAGGACCGTGGAGACGGCGTCGCGCAGGTCCCGTTCGCTGATGGTTGACGGCGGCTCCATCGCCATCAGGGCCATAATCTGGAGCAGGTGGCTCTGGATCATGTCCCGGAGTGCGCCGGCGCCGTCGTAGTAGCGGGCCCGGCCCTCCAGTGCGAGGTCCTCGTCGAAGATGATCTCCACTTTCTCCACGTGCTGGCGGTTCCAGACGGGCTCCAGGAAGTTGTTGGCAAAGCGCAGGCCCAGGATGTTCAGCACGGTGGCCTTGCCCAGGAAGTGGTCAACCCGGTGGATATGGTCCTCCGGTACCAGCCGCACCAGGGTCCGGTTGAGCGAGCGGGCTGATTCCTCGCTGGAGCCGAAGGGCTTTTCCATGACCAGCCGCGTCCCGGGCGGAACCTGCTCAGGCCGGAGGGCCTCGCAGGCGAGCTGGCTGATCCGGGGCGGCAGTGCGAAGTAGACGGCGGTGGGACCCTCAAGGGTGGCGAGCAGTGATGCCAGCGCGCCGTCCGCCGTGACGTCCAGCTGGTGGTAGACGGTTTCCTTTTCCAAATCCTCCAGTGCCCGCACGCCGTCCGGGCCAGCGGACCGCGCGGATGCCGCAAAGGACGTACCCACCCTTTCCCGCCACTGTTCCGGGGTCCAGGGATCGGAGCCTGCCCCGACAAGCCGGAGCCCCGCCGCGCGGCCCTTGGCCACAAGCCGCGCCAGCCCTGGCAGGAGCAGCCGGCCGGTGAGGTCGCCGGAAGCGCCGAGGATAAGCAGGGTTTTTACTGTTGTTTGGCTCGTCATTTTGCCAGCATGCCACCTTGCGGGCCCGACTTGGTACCCTAGATAGTCGAGTCCTGATCATCCACTGAAAGAAGTGCACGGCGCGTGTTCAATTCACTCTCTGACCGGTTGACAGCAACCTTCAAGAATCTCCGCGGCAAGGGCCGCCTCACTGAGGCGGATGTTGACGCCACAGTCCGCGAGATCCGCCGCGCCCTCCTGGACGCGGACGTTGCCGTCCCCGTTGTCCGTGAATTCACGGCCCGGGTGCGTGAGCGCGCCCTGGGTGCCGAAGTTTCCGGTGCACTGAACCCCAGCCAGCAGATCGTCAAGATTGTCAATGAGGAGCTGGTGGAGATCCTCGGCGGAGAGACCCGCCGCATCCGCCTGGCCAAAAACGGGCCCACCATCATCATGCTTGCCGGCCTCCAGGGTGCCGGTAAGACCACCCTTGCCGGCAAGTTGTCCAAATGGTTGAAGGCACAGGGCCACAGTCCCATGCTGGTGGCCTGCGACCTGCAGCGCCCGAACGCCGTCACCCAGCTCCAGGTGGTTGGTGAGCGGGCCAAGGTGCCTGTGTTCGCGCCCCACCCCGGAGCCACGTCATCCGAACTTGAGCACCCTGCCGGTGACCCGGTGGCGGTGGCCCGCGCCGGTGTTGAGGAAGCCCGGCAAAAGCTGCACGACGTCGTTATTGTCGACACCGCCGGACGCCTTGGCGTGGACGCCGACATGATGGAGCAGGCGCGCCAGATCCGCCGCGCCATCGTGCCCAACGAAGTCCTGTTCGTCCTTGACGCCATGATCGGCCAGGACGCCGTGAACACTGCGCACGCCTTCGACGAGGGCGTGAACTTCACCGGCATCGTGCTGTCCAAGCTCGACGGCGACGCCCGCGGCGGTGCCGCGCTTTCGGTTGCGTCGGTCACCGGCAAGCCCGTGATGTTTGCTTCCACCGGTGAAGGCCTCGACGATTTCGAGCTCTTCCACCCGGACCGGATGGCCTCGCGTATCCTCGACATGGGTGACGTCCTCACGCTCATTGAGCAGGCCGAGAAGTCCTGGGACAAGGATGAAGCCGCCCGGATGGCGAAGAAGTTCGCCGACCAGGAGGACTTCACCCTGGACGACTTCCTGGCGCAGATGCAGCAGATCCGCAACATGGGCTCCATGAAAAAGATGCTCATGATGATGCCGGGCGCGCAGAACATCCGCCAGCAGCTCGAGCAGTTCGACGAGCGCGAGATTGACCGCGTCGAGGCTATCGTCCGGTCCATGACGCCGCACGAGCGTGTGGCTCCCAAGATCATCAACGGCTCCCGGCGGGCCCGCATTGCCCGCGGTTCCGGCGTGCACGTCTCCGAGGTCAACGGCCTCCTGGAGCGCTTCGCGCAGGCCCAGAAGATGATGAAGAAGATGGCCCAGGGCGGGATGCCGGGCATGCCTGGTATGCCGGGAATGCCCGGAGCGGGCGCCGGCGCGCGGAAGAACGCCAAGAACGCCCCCAAGAAAAAGGCCAAGTCCGGCAACCCCGCCAAGGCCGCCCAGGAGCGCAAGGATGCTGAGGCCCGCCGTGCCAATGCCGCCAAGGCGCTGCCCACCGGAGCTGCGTTCGGCCAGCAAACAGGCGACTTCGATCCTTCGCAGCTAAACCTGCCCAAGGGTTTCGACAAGTTCCTGGGCCAGTAACCCCTGTCCCAACTGACTGGCACATAACGCTCTGAAACGCGCTTTTCGGTGCACTAACTGCAAGTCTGTTGGGGCGGTCCCGGGGATGTCGGTGCCGTGGAATAGGGTTGGGTCATGTTCAAGCAGAGGGTAGTGTTCGTGCACGGCGCCGGCAGCTTCGGCTCCGTGGCCTGGCCGCGCCAGCACGGTATGGCACTGTCCTATGACGCGCTGTTCCTGCGCCGCCACGGCTACGATCCGGTGGCGGAGCCCGTAGAGTCCTCCTTCGAGGAGGACACGGCCATTGTGTTGCGGTCCCTTGCCGACGACGGCAGGGGTGCTGCCGGAGGGCATATCGTGGCGCACGCCCAAGGAGCCATCTCAGCCATGATGGCAGCCGTCGAACGTCCGGACCTCGTTTTTTCCTTGACGCTGGTGGAGCCGGCCTGCCTGTCACTGACAGCCGAGCTGCCGGCCACGGCCGCGCACATCGGTCTTATGCAGCCACTGTTCGACGTCCGGCACCAGATGAGTGACCAGGATTTCCAGCGCGAGTTTGTCCGCAGGGTCTACGCCACGGACCTGCAACACCCGGCCACGGTGGAGGAGAAGCGTTCCGCCAGGCGGCTCCGGCTCCAGGCCACCTCCTGGGAAGCCCCGCTGCACATTGTTCCCGGCGTTCCTACCCTTGTCCTGACCGGGGGATGGGAGCCGCTTTACGAGGAAATTGCCGGGTACCTGCGGGAAACCGGCGCCCTGCACCGCACGGCGGCGGGAGGACACCGGCCCCAGGACTCCCGCGAAGGGGACCGCATTATCCGCTCGTTCATCAGCGACGTGAGCCGGGTCCAGTCAGCCCGGGCCTCTTAGGCGCCCGGGCGTCCGGCGGAGACGCGCGGCTCAGGCAGGTAGACCTTGCCGCCGGCGGCCAGGAATTCCTGGCTCTTGTCCCGCATGCCGGACGCCAGCTTTGCAAGTGCCGCCTGGGACTCCGCTGAACCGTATTCGTCCCGGATATCCTGGCTGATCCTCATCGAGCAGAACTTTGGACCACACATGGAGCAGAAGTGCGCGGTTTTGGCGGGTTCCGCAGGAAGGGTCTCGTCGTGGAATGCCTCGGCCGTCACCGGATCGAGGGACAACGCGAACTGGTCCCGCCAGCGGAACTCGAACCGCGCCTTGGACAGCGCGTCATCGCGTTCGTGCGCACCCGGGTGGCCCTTGGCGAGGTCTGCTGCGTGCGCCGCAATCTTGTAGGTGATCACCCCTGTTTTGACGTCGTCCTTGTTGGGCAGGCCAAGATGTTCCTTGGGAGTGACGTAGCACAACATGGCGGTGCCGTAGCGGGCGATCTCCGTGGCGCCGATGGCAGACGTGATGTGGTCGTACCCCGGTGCCACGTCGGTAACCAGCGGCCCCAACGTGTAGAAGGGCGCCCCCTTGCACAGCTCCTGCTGGCGTTCGGCGTTCTCCCGGACCAGGTGGAACGGTATGTGGCCGGGGCCCTCCACCATCACCTGCACGTCGTATTCCCAGGCGCGCTGCGTCAGCTCGGCCAGGGTGTCCAGTTCGGCGAACTGCGCGGCGTCGTTGGCGTCCGCCGTCGCGCCGGGCCGCAGGCCGTCGCCCAACGAAAACGCGACGTCGTACCTGGCGAAGATTTGGCAAAGCTCGTCGAAGTGCGTGTAAAGGAAGTTTTCGCGGTGATGCGCCAGGCACCAGCCTGCCATGATCGACCCGCCGCGGGACACGATGCCGGTCACCCGGTTGGCGGTCAGGGGAACGTACCGGAGCAGGACTCCGGCGTGGACGGTCATGTAGTCCACGCCTTGTTCGCACTGCTCTATGACGGTATCGCGGAATATTTCCCAGGTCAGCGCGTTCGCTTCGCCGTTGACCTTTTCAAGGGCCTGGTAAATGGGGACGGTGCCGATCGGAACCGGCGAGTTGCGGATGATCCATTCCCTGGTGGTGTGGATATCTTCACCGGTGGACAGGTCCATGACGGTGTCAGCGCCCCACTGCGCGGCCCACTGCAGCTTGTCCACTTCTTCCGCGATGGAACTGGTGACGGCCGAGTTGCCGATGTTGGCGTTGATCTTCACCAGGAAGGCCTTGCCGATGATCATGGGTTCGGACTCGGGATGGTTGATGTTGTTCGGCATGATGGCGCGGCCGGCAGCCAGTTCGCTGCGGACCAGCTCCACATCGCAGTTCTCCCGCAGCGCCACGAAACGCATTTCGGGCGTGATGGTGCCCTGCCGTGCATAGCGCATCTGCGTCACCGTCCTGCCTTCGACGGCGCGGCGGGGCACCGGCGGCGTGCCCTTCCACTCCACGCTGGCGGCACCGCGGCGGACAGCCGAGCGGCCGTCATCGAACAGGTTCCGTCCCCTGCCGCCGTAGGTTTCCGTGTCCCCACGTGCTGCTATCCACTCGGCGCGGAAGGGGTTGAGGCCACGGACGGGGTCGCTTCCCGGGCCTGCCGTCCGGTAGGTGCGAAACGGGCCGTTGGCCTCGCCGTTTGGCGAGTCCGCCAAGGAAATCTCAGTGACGGGCACCCGGATACCAGAGGTTTCATCGTGGATATAGGCCAGCGAATGGGACTTCAGCGACTGGGTAACAGGTGGCTGGTCCTGGCCGCCGGCCGTCATACCGGACGGAATGTGGGCGGGGCCCAGCTGTGCTTTTGGTGTACGCAAGGGAATACTCACTTCCTTCGCCGGCATTACCCGGACAGGTTCAACGGTCGCAGGCTGCGTCAGCCCGATCTCAGCCCCTGCAGGGGCACCCGTGTGGTCAGGAACGAAGCTACCACAGCCGTCCGGGAGGGGCTTGTCACCTTGCCGGTGCTAGCCTGACTGGCGAGGAAGAGGGGCCTAATGCCGGAAGTTATCGAATTCAGCGGCCCGGTGCTCACCGGGCCGGACACCGTGCGGCGGGGACTGTGGTCCGTTGACGGGCTGTTGACCTTCACCCGGCCGCCGCTCGTTCCCGAACGGGTCCTGGACGGCTGCGTGCTTCCGGGCTTCGTTGATGCCCACTGCCACATCGGGCTGGGACCCGGCGGCGCCGTGGATCCTGCGACGGCGGAGGAACAGGCCCGGACGGACCTGAACGCAGGCACATTGCTGGCCCGGGACGCCGGTTCCCCTGCTGACACCCGCTTCCTGCAGGACAGCCGCGACGCGCCGGTGCTGATCCGGGCCGGCAGGCATGTAGCCAGGACCGGCCGGTACTTACGGGGTTTCGCTGAGGAAGTTGAACCGGACGGCCTGGTGGAAGCCGTCCGGAAGCAGGCCCGGGACGGCGACGGCTGGGTCAAGCTTGTGGGGGACTGGATCGACCGCGGCGCCGGTGACCTGGCGCCGTCGTTTCCCGCCGCCGTCGTTAGGGACGCTGTCCAGGCGGTGCACGACGAGGGGGCCCGGATCACCGCGCATTGCTTTGCCGAAGACACCCTGGACCAGATGCTGGACGCGGGCATCGACTGCATCGAACACGCCACCGGGCTCCTGCCGCGGCACCTCCCGCGGTTCGTGGAGCAGGGCATCCCCATTGTTCCCACCCTCATCAACATCGCCACTTTCCCGGACATCGCAGCGCAGGCGGAGCCCAAGTTTCCCCGGTACGCCGCACACATGCGCGCGCTGTGGGAGCGCCGGGCGGAGCGGGTGCTGGAGGCGTACGAGGCAGGGGTGCAGATCTACGCCGGTACCGATGCCGGCAGCGTCATACGGCACGGCAGGATCGCCGATGAAATCCTTGCCCTCCATCACGCAGGGCTTCCCATGGCCGCTGCCCTCGACGCCGCCTGCTGGGGCGCCCGGGAGTGGCTGGGCGCCGAGGGTCTGCAGGAGGGGGCCCGCGCCGACGTCGTGCTGTGCAGGGAGGATCCGCGGAAGGTTCCGGAAACGGTCAGCGGGCTGGCAAACGTTGTGCTGGGCGGCCGCGTCCTTCGTTGATGCCGGCATCGGGAGGACTTTTGTGGCACTTGGAATAAATTGAAGCTTCAAGTAATTTTAATAGTCATAGGCCCCCACCCCAAAGGGCCCCAGCACCGGGAGTTCCCACATGACTGCAGAAACCGCAAGCCAGGACCTTCTTCCCGCCGACCTCACCATGGGCACCGTGATGCTCAAGGTCGGCGACATGAAGGTTATGACCGATTACTACCAGCGGGCCCTTGGGCTTGAGGTTGTCGCCGAGCAGGACGGCGGAATCTACCTCGGCCGCCTGCAGAAGCCCCTGGTCCACCTTGCGCCCGCTCCCGGGCTGAACCTCCCGGGCAGGGGAGAGGCCGGCCTCTTCCACACGGCGCTGCTTTTTGACAACCAGGCAGACCTCGCAGCCACCATCGCCACCGCGGCACAGTTCGAGCCCCGCTCGTTCACGGGCAGCGCCGACCATCTCGTCAGTGAGGCCTTCTACTTCAACGACCCGGAAGGCAACGGCATCGAGCTGTACTGGGACCGGCCGCGGAGCAACTGGTCCTGGAACGGCACCGACGTGGTCATGGACAGCCTGGCCCTGCCGCCGCAGCGTTACCTGGAACAGCACCTCACCGAAGAATCCCTGGAGCGCCAGCACGGATCCGTGGCAGGAATTGGCCACGTCCACCTCCAGGTGGGCGACGTCCATTCTGCCCGCGACTTCTACGTGGGGATCCTCGGCTTCGAAAAGACTGCGGGCTGGCACGGGCAGGCATTGTTCGTCTCCGCCGGCGGCTACCACCACCACATGGCCATGAATGTCTGGAACAGCCGTGGCGCCGGGCCCCGCAAGGACACACTCGGCCTCGGCGAGGTACTCATCGAGGTGCCGTCCGGAGACGACGTCGGGGCTCTCGCGGACCGCCTGAAGGTCGCAGGGCTGCCGGCCCATCACACTGGCGCGGAGCTGCGGTTCGAGGATCCCTGGCGCAACAGAATCCGGGTGGCGGTCCGCTGACGCTTGCGCCCCCTGCGCAGGCCCCCCGCGCCTGGGCAGGGGCGGGCTTTGTACTAGGCTGAAGCCGAACGGCCGGGGCGGCGGGCGCCGCTTTCCTGAAGGCCGCACCGTCGACGGAATGAGGGCAATTCCCATGGGCTTTACCGAAATCTTTGTGGCCACCCACGAAGGCGCGCTGAAGCGCGCCGGAATCCTGGACCAGGGCGGAAGCGCGCCTGCCGGCGATGCTGTCAGGATCCAGGGAATCAGTGATTTCGAAGTAGAGCAGCTCGGCGACCTGGCCGGCACTGCGGTGCACGCCGGTGGGTCCGACTATGAGCTGACCATGGTGGACGTTTCGAGCGATTCGCTCCTGGCTGTCCCGGCCGCCATGGTCCGTGCCCTGGCGGACCTGCTCTCCTATGAAACCGAGGGGGAAGGCAACGTCCTCGACGACGTAGCCGAGCAGTGGGCAGCCCAGGACGACATGCCGTTCGAAGCAGCCCAGGCACGGACCTATGTGCAGCAGCTGGCGGAACTGGCCGGCGGAATCGACGACGCAGAACGCACCGGCCTGTACGTCTGGTCCTCCTGACACCACCGTCGGCTTCCCTGCCCGGTGACGGCGGGCGGGGTCCCAAGTCGAAATCCGGACGCTCATCTGGCACAATAAACAGGTACTCGATCTGCGTGGCCCCTCTCTCCGCGTCCGGATCCTGTCCTTCGAGCCCGCAAGTACGGCCCGCCCCACGGGTGCAGAACGCCGGGTTCACCCCCTTTCTGAAACAGGAGTGACCACAAAAGTGGCCGTAAAGATTCGCCTTAAGCGCTTTGGCAAAATGCGCGCACCGTACTACCGCATCGTCGTCGCAGACTCACGCACCAAGCGTGACGGCCGCGCCATCGAGGAGATCGGCAAGTACCACCCCACCGAAGAGCCCTCGTACATCGAGGTCGACTCCGAGCGTGCCCAGTACTGGCTCTCCGTCGGCGCCCAGCCGTCCGAGCAGGTTGCCGCTATCCTGAAGATCACCGGTGACTGGCAGAAGTTCAAGGGCCTCCCGGGCCAGGAAGGCACCCTGAAGACCAAAGCTCCGAAGGAAGCCTTCGTTGCCCCGGAAAAGGGTTCTGTGATCATCCCGGAAGCCATCACCAAGAAGGCATCCAAGTCTGACGCAGCCGAGGCACCGGCCGAAGCAGAGACCACCGAGGCTGAGTAAATTGCTGGCAGAAGCGCTCGAACACCTGGTCCGGGGGATCGTTGATTCCCCGGATGACGTCAAGGTCAGCTCCAAGAGCAACCGCCGCGGGGACACCCTCGACGTGCGGGTCCATCAGGACGACCTCGGACGGGTGATCGGCCGCCAGGGCCGCACGGCACGCGCACTGCGCACCGTTGTGGCAGCCCTGGCCGGCGGCGAACCGGTAAGGGTCGACGTCGTCGACACCGACCGCCGCCGCTGAGCGCTCAGCAACATCAGTTTTTGCTCCGGCCCCTCCACCAAACGGTGGAGGGGCCGGAGTGCTTTCACCAGAACACCGCCAACCACATCCAAGACAGAGGAACACATGCAGCTCCAGGTGGCACGAATCGGCAAACCCCACGGCATTCGCGGGGAAGTTACGGTCCAGGTCCTGACGGACGCCCCTGGGGACCGGTTTGTGCCGGGTACTGAATTTGTGGTGGAACCGGCGTCCGCAGGTCCGCTTACCGTGAGCAGCGCCCGCTGGAACAAGGACATTCTCCTGCTGGGCTTCGACGAGGTTGGGACCCGCAATGAAGCGGAGACCCTGCGTGGAGCCAAGCTCTTCATCGAAACCGAAGAGCTCGACGAGGACGACGACGAAGGCTGGTACGAGCACGAACTGGTCGGGCTCGAGGCCCGCGTCGGTTCCCGCGCAGTGGGCAAGGTCACCGCACTGAACACCATGCCCGTACAGGATCTTTTGACGGTCACCACCCCGGATGGGGAAGAGATCCTTATTCCCTTCGTCGAGCAGATCGTCCCCGAGGTCAACATCGAGGAAGGGTTCATCCTCCTCACCCCGCCGGACGGCCTGTTCGAGGTCAACTCGGACCAGGAGGCGGGGCCCGACCAGGACGGTGTGCCGGAAACCGAAGGCAAAGCCTAAATGCGGATCGACGTTGTCAGCATCTTTCCCGAGTACCTGGCGCCGCTGGAACTATCGCTGATCGGCAAGGCACGCCAGGACGGGCTGCTGGACCTTCGTGTCCACGACCTCCGCGCCTTCACCACGGACAGGCACCGCACAGTGGATGACACACCCTACGGCGGCGGCGCCGGCATGGTGATGAAACCTGAACCGTGGGCCCAGGCACTCTCCTCGATCGCAACGGACCGTCCGGAAGATGCGGGCAAGCCGGTCCTGATCGTTCCATCGCCGGCGGGGGAGCGGTTCACGCAGGCCCTCGCCTACGAGCTGGCCGAGGAGGAACATCTGACGTTTGCCTGCGGGCGGTACGAGGGCATCGATGAGCGGGTCATCGAGTGGTCCCGCGAGCACTTCACCGTCCGCCCCGTCAGCTTGGGCGACTACGTCCTGAACGGCGGGGAAGTGGCCGTCCTGGCCATGGTGGAGGCCATCGGCAGGCTCCTGCCGGGCGTTGTTGGCAACCCCGAGTCGCTGGTGGAGGAGTCCCATTCCGACGGGCTGCTGGAGTACCCTGTCTACACCAAGCCTTCCGTCTGGCGGGAACGCGAAGTGCCGGCCGTGCTCCTCAGCGGCAACCACGGAAAAATTGCGCAGTGGCGCCGCAGCGAACAGTACCGACGGACGGCGGAGCGCCGCCCGGACCTGCTCGAAACGTTCGACGCCGGGAAGCTGCCGCGTGCCGACCGCACCGCCCTGCAGGACCTGGGGTACGACGTCGTCGACGGCCGTCTGCTGCGCCGCCCGGACGCGCAGGCGGAACAGCCGGACTGACCCGGCCGCCGGTTCGACGCGGAAGGAACCAAAATTGGCTGTACGTGGCGGACTGTGGCAAAATTAGTCCTTGTGTCTGCTGGGTCCGCACCTGCCACAGGGGGAGCGCAACCAACAGCTAAGACAACCGTCCTCTTCAATCAGTGAAAGAGAGCGGACCACTTACCTTTCGGCAGTAATTTCCGGTAGCGCTGCAAGCGTCCGGGCTTGGCTGCCGTGACCCAAAGTGAATGACCTGTGGCGTTCACCAGGAGTGCAATCATGCATATTCTCGATTCCGTAGATGCAGTTTCGCTGCGCACCGATGTTCCCGAGTTCCGCGCGGGTGACACCCTCAAGGTTCACGTGAACATCATCGAAGGCAAGAACTCCCGTGTCCAGGTATTCCAGGGCTTCGTCCTTGGCCGCCAGGGTGACGGCATCCGCGAGACCTTCACGGTCCGCAAGGTTTCCTTCGGCGTCGGCGTGGAGCGTACCTTCCCGGTACACTCCCCGATCATCGACAAGATCGAGCTCGTTACCAAGGGTGACGTGCGCCGCGCCAAGCTTTACTACATGCGTGCACTGCGCGGTAAGGCTGCGAAGATCAAGGAAAAGCGCGACTTCAGCACCGCCAAGTAAGTCCTTAACAGACCTACAGAGGCAGGGCCGCAGCCGTATCCGGCCAGCGCCGGAGCCATGCACCAGCGCCCAGGATACGGACTTATGGACCAGACAAAACGCCAGCCCCGAAAAACGGGCTGGCGTTTTGTGTTCCTTGCCCTTGTCCTGGCCATTGCCGTCAGCGGGCTGGTCCGCGCCCTGTGGCTCGACGTCTACTTCATTCCGTCCGAGTCCATGGAACCGGTCCTTGAGGGCGGGGACCGCATCCTGGTGTCCCGCACCGATTTTCGGTCCGAACCCGTCCGGCGGGGCGACATCGTGGTGTTTGACGGCCGGGGAACCTTCGCGCCGCTTAACAGCGGCAAGGGTCCGCTCGCGGACGGCGCGTCCGCGATCACCCAATGGCTTGGCCTCACCGGCAGCGACACCACGTATGTAAAACGGATCATCGGCCTGCCAGGGGACACCGTGGTCTGCTGTGATGCCGACGGGAAGATCACCGTGAACGGCGAGCCGCTGGATGAGCCCTATATCTTTCCCGGAGATGCCCCCAGCACCGGGAAGTTCAGTGCCGAGGTGCCTGACGGGCGGCTGTGGCTGCTGGGTGACCACCGCTCGCTGTCCGCCGATTCCCGGAGCCTGCTCGGTGCTCCCGGCGGGGGAATGGTGCCCGTAGACCGTGTTATCGGCAGGCCCGTCCAGATCATTTGGCCGCTTGATAGATTTGCTGAAGTACCTCGGCCGCCAGCGGCAGGCCCCTTAACAGAGAACGGACAGTAAATGCCCGAGAACCATGCGCGGACACCCGAACCGCGTCCCGACGGAGCTTCGGATTCCCGGGCCGACGCCGCACCCAAGGCAGCCGCACCTGAGGCAGCCGCCACGGGCCCTGAAGGACCTGCTCCCAAACAAGCCGGCAGCCGTGCTGCCGCCAAGGCCAGCGGGAAGGACGGCGGAAGCCAGCTGCTTGCCTGGCTGAAGGAAATTGCCACGGTGGTAGTGATCGCGGTGGTGCTCTCCTTCCTCATCAAGACCTTCCTGTTCCGGGCGTTCTTCATCCCCTCCGAGTCCATGGTTAGCACACTCGACGTTGATGACCGGATCTTTGTTAATCTCCTGGTGCCTGAACCCTTCTCGCTGAGCCGTGGTGACGTGGTGGTCTTCCGCGACACCAAGGGCTGGTTGCCGGCCGCCGAGGAAAGGGCCGACGGACCGTTCACCTGGGTCCAGGACGGCCTGACCTTCGTGGGCCTCCTGCCGGACAACTCCGAGCAGCACCTGGTCAAGAGGGTCATCGGTCTGCCAGGGGACCACGTGGTCTGCTGTGATGCCGGCGGTAAACTGACTGTCAACGGGACCGCCATCGACGAAAGCTACATCAACCCGGCTGAGGTTCCGCAGGTCCGCAGCTTCGATGTGACTGTCCCCGAAGGCAAGGTGTGGGTGATGGGCGATAACAGGAACCATTCAGCTGACTCCAGGGCGCATATGGATTCCGACGGCGGGTTCATAGATATCGCCGACCTCGAAGGCAAAGCCGCGGTCATCGCCTGGCCGCTGAACCGCATCACAGCCCTGGGCAACTATCCGGATGTGTTCCGAAACGTACCGGCGGCCCCCTGACCATGTCCTCCGCAGTTCAAGCCGGCACCGCCAAAGCCAGGCAGGCGACGACGGATCCCGCAAAGGGTGGCGCCGCTAAGGGACGGGCTGGATCATCAAAGGTGGCCGCGCGCCCTGCCAAGGCGCCTACTTTGAGGCACGAACGCACGTTCAAAGCCCAGGGTGCACGGCTGGTGGCCGGCGTGGACGAAGTGGGACGCGGCGCCCTTGCCGGTCCCGTGAGCGTAGGCATCGCCGTTGTGGACCTGGAGCGCCAGAAGCCGCTTGCCGGAGTGAAGGACAGCAAGCTCTTGAGCCCCGCCGAACGGGAACGGCTTGATCCACTGGTCCGCAGGTGGAGCGTGGCGTCCGCCGTAGGCCACGCATCGGCGCAGGAAATTGATTCCATCGGGATCATCGCGGCCCTGCGCCTGGCAGGCACCCGGGCCTGGCAGGAAATTCTCGCCGCAGGAGTCACCCCCGACCTGGTTCTCCTGGACGGCAGCCACAACTGGCTTTCTCCCGCAGACCAGCTGTCATTGTTCGACGAGCCCGTTCTTGACGCCGGTTGCGACGCACCTGTGCACACCAAGATTAAGGCCGACATGCAGTGCCTGAGCGTTGCCGCTGCCAGCGTCATCGCCAAAGTGGAGCGGGACAGGATGATGCGCGAAATCCACGCTGAGTACCCGGACTTCGGGTGGGACATCAACAAGGGCTACGCCACCGTCCTGCACCGGGACGTCCTCCGCGCGGCAGGGCCCACGCCCTACCACCGCGTCAGCTGGCGCCTGCTCGGCGGGGAACTGCTGGACGGCAGGGCGGTTAGCGGGAACGAAACCGGCATCGAAGACTGACACCGGCCGGGCGCGGGCGCCAGCGGCGCCGGAGATGGTGCAAGATGGAATCATGAGTGCTGAGGACCTTGAAAACTATGAGACCGACATGGAGCTGCAGCTCTACCGTGAATACCGCGACGTCGTCGGCCTGTTCAGCTACGTTGTCGAGACCGAACGGCGCTTCTACCTTGCCAACCACGTAGACCTGCAGGCCCGCAGCGCCGACGGCGAGGTCTACTTCGACCTGACCCTGCAGGACGCCTGGGTGTGGGATGTGTACCGTTCCGCACGGTTCGTCAAAAGCGTTCGTGTCCTCACGTTCAAGGACGTCAACGTCGAAGAGCTCCCCCGCAACGAGGAACTGGCCTTGCCCAAGGATGTTGACCTGGGCCAGTAGCCCCCTTCAGCTGGCGGCTTTTCCTGCGCTGATGGCTCTCCCTGTCCTGCTGACTGTTCCTGCACAGGGGCCGTAGTACACATACGGGACAAGCTCCCTTACCTCCGCAACCCTGCCGCCGCAGGCTGGTTGCGGAGGTAGAAATGAAATCAAAAGACCTGTTGGGCCGGCACGGCGAGGACCTCGCGGTTGGCTATCTTGAGTCCCTGGGCATGCTGGTGGTTGAGCGCAACTGGCGCTGCACCGAAGGCGAAATAGACATCGTGGCGCTTGACGGCGACGCCCTGGTAATTGCCGAAGTAAAGACACGCCGTTCCCTCGACTACGGGCACCCCTTCGAGGCTGTTGGCCCGGAGAAACTGGCCCGCCTGCACCGGCTCGGCTCAGCGTGGTGCCGTGACCGGGAGTTGCGGATGCCGCTGCGGCGGGTGGACGTGATCGCAGTAGTGGACGACGGCGTCGGCGAACCCCTGGTGGAGCATCTCAAGGGGGTGGGGTGAGTGGCCCTGGGAAGAACCTACTCCATAGCCCTGGTGGGCCTGAACGGGTACATCGTGGAAGTCGAGGCCGACATCGGCCAGACCTTGCCGGCATTTGTGCTCCTCGGATTGCCGGATGCTTCCTTGAACGAGGCCAAGGAACGCATCAGATCAGCCGCCAAGAACTCCGGCATACCGCTGAGCCGCCGGAAGATCACTGCGAACCTTATTCCTGCTTCCCTTCCCAAGCGCGGATCGGGTTTCGATCTGGCGGTCACCATGGCCGTGCTCCGCGCTGCGAACGACATCAAGCCCACCGGCAATACGGTCTTCATCGCTGAGCTGGGACTGGATGGCAGGTTGCGCCCGGTCCGCGGCATCCTTCCCGCCGTTATGGCGTCTGTGCAGGCCGGGTATCCGGACATTGTGGTGGCACAGGCGAACCTGGCGGAGGCCGCCCTGGTGCCTGGTGCCAACGTCAGGGGATACCGCACCCTTGCCCGGCTGGCTCTTGATTCCGGGGCGGACCCCCAGGAACTCGCGCTGGACTTCGAACCGGAGGACCCTGAACATGCCTACGACGCCCCGGAGCAAGCAGGCGTGCACCCGGACATGGCGGACGTCTCCGGCCAGGGTGACGCCCGGCAGGCCCTGGAAGTGGCAGCGGCCGGAGCGCACCATCTGCTCCTCACGGGACCTCCCGGCGCCGGCAAAACAATGCTGGCGGAGCGCCTCCCCGGGCTGTTGCCGGATCTGGGGGACCACGAAGCCATGGAAGTGACTGCCATCCACTCGCTGTGCAGCCTGCCGTCGTCCTCGGTCCAGCTGCTGCGGCGGCCGCCCTTCGAAAGCCCGCACCACTCGGCGACGGCCGCAGCCATCATCGGCGGCGGCTCGGGCCTCCCGAGGCCGGGAGCCGCTTCCCGCGCCCACCGGGGCGTCCTGTTCCTTGACGAGGCGCCGGAGTATGAGCGCCGCGTGCTGGATGCGCTGCGCCAACCGCTGGAGAGCGGCGAGCTGGTGATCCACCGCTCCGCGGGGACCGCCGCCTATCCGGCCCGGTTCCAGCTTGTCCTGGCAGCCAACCCCTGCCCCTGCGGCAAGGCGTCCGGCAAAGGACTGGACTGTACCTGCACGCCCGTGATGCGCAGGCGCTACCTGGCGAGGATGTCCGGGCCGTTGCTGGACCGGGTGGACATCCAGCTTCAGGTGGAGAGGGTGTCACTCGCCGAGTTTGGCCAGGCAGGTGCGGAAGAGGATACCGCTTCAATTGCCGCCCGCGTCCGGAATGCCCGCGGGCGGCAGCTTGAGCGGTTGGCACCCTTTGGCCTGGAAACGAACTCGCAGGTGCCGGGGCGTGTGCTGCGCGGAGAGCTGCGGCTTCCGCCGGCAGCCACCCGCATCCTGGATCATTCACTGGAGCGTGGTGTCCTTACTGCCCGTGGCTACGACCGGGTACTGCGTCTGGCCTGGACCCTGGCAGACCTGGGTCACCGGGAGAAACCAGACGTAAACGACATTGGTCAGGCCCTGGGTTTGCGGCAGGCAGCGGCGGTGGCCGCATGAAGGGAACGGCAGTGGACACCGAAAGACTTTCCCGTGCGGCGCTTGCCCGCCTCATGGAGCCCCAGGACGCAGCAGGCCTGGCCCTCGTGCAGGTGTGCGGCGCAGTCGATGCCCTTCGGATAGCCACCGGACAGGCTGCGGCCGGTCGTGAGCTGGAGCAGGAAATCACCGCGCTGCTCGCGGACAGCGGCTCCGCCACCAGCTGGGCCGGGATGGCCGCAGCATTAAAACGCTGGCAGCCCCGCATTCCGGACCTGGCCCCGGAGCGGGACCTGGCCACCATGGCACGGCTGGGCGGCAGGTTGATTATCCCCTCGGACGAATTGTGGCCAGGGCAGCTGGCCGACCTTGGTATACAGGAACCGATCTGTCTTTGGTGGCGGGGGCAGGAACAACCTCTTCCCGGCGCGGACAAATGCATCGCCCTGGTCGGGTCCCGCGACAGCACCAGCTACGGCGCCTCGGTGACCGGCGACATTGCCTATTCCCTGGCCCAGCGCGGTCTCACGGTCGTGTCGGGCGGGGCCTATGGCATTGATGCCCATGCCCACCGTGCCGCGCTGGCGGGCGCGTGGGGCGAAATGCCAACCATCGCTGTGATGGCCGGGGGAGTGGACCGCTTCTACCCATCTGGCAATGAGGACCTCCTCCGCGCCGTCTGCAACCAGGGCGCGGTGATCGCGGAGGTCCCGCCCGGATCGGCGCCTACCCGCTACCGCTTCCTCCAGCGGAACAGGCTCATCGCGGCCCTGTCTGCGGTGACTGTCGTGGTCGAGGCACGTTGGCGGTCCGGAGCGCTTAACACTGCCCACCATGCCGAAACGCTTGGCCGGGCTGTGGGGGCTGTCCCCGGTTCCGTGCACAGTGCAAACTCGGCTGGCTGCCACCGGCTTCTGCGGGATGGCGGCGCTGTCTGCGTCACAGACGCAGCAGAAATTGTGGAGCTTGCAGCGCCCAGTGGAACGGGGCTTCCACAGCAGCGCCAGACAGGAACGGAGGTCCAGGACGGGCTGACGCTGGAAGACCTGATCCTCCTGGACGCACTGCCCCTTCGCTCCACCACATCGGTCGAGAAACTGTGCTCTGTCGCCGGCCTGAGCCAGGAATCCGTCCGTGCGGGCCTGGGGCGGCTCGGGCTGCTCGGGCTGGCCGTGTCCGAAAGAGGCGGCTGGAAACGCGGCAAGGCAACCTGATGACCGATGGCAGGCAGGAAGCAATGGTAGGTATGGCGGCCGTGTCAGCGACCTGAACCCCGGCAACACCTGAGACAGTAGGAAGGTGGAGAACAAGGAATTGCCGCGGGAGCTGAGCCGGGCATCGGATGACTTCTCCCAGTATCTGTCGGGGGAGCGGGCCATGTCCGCCCACACCCTGCGGGCGTACCTGGGGGACCTGCGCAGCCTCCTTGCCCACGCCGCTTCCGAAGGTGCCACCCGGCTGGAGGACCTCGAGCTCGGAACCCTCCGGCGGTGGCTGGGAGCACAGAGCCAGGCGGGTGTCGCCCGCTCCACGCTTGCCCGCCGGGCGGCTACCGCCCGTGCGTTCACAGCATGGGCCCTCAAGGAAGAGCGCATTGACTCCGACCCGTCGCTGCGGCTCAAGGCTCCGAAACGTGAACGCACCCTGCCCGGAGTCCTTCAGTCGCAACAGCTGAGGCGACTACTGACCACTTTGGAGGAAGCCGCCACGGGCGGCGAGCCGCTGCCAATCCGAAACCGCGCCATCGTCGAACTGCTATATGCCACAGGCGTCCGCGTCGGAGAGCTCGCAGGGCTGGACATCGATGACCTGGACCCGGACCGCCGCACCCTGCGTGTTATCGGCAAAGGAAACAAGGAGCGCACCGTTCCCTACGGAGTACCGGCGGCACTGGCCCTGGACGACTGGCTGCGGCGCGGCCGGCCGCTCTTGGTGCGAAACAACAGCGGCCCGGCCCTCTTCCTGGGGTCAAGGGGCAGCCGGGTGGACCAGCGCCAGGTCCGGGAGCTGGTCAACAAGCTCCTCGAGGCCCTGGGCGATACGTCGGCGTCAGGTCCGCACGCCCTTCGGCACTCGGCCGCCACCCACCTGCTGGATGGCGGCGCCGATCTGCGTGCCGTCCAGGAAATTCTGGGCCACAGCAGCCTCGCCACTACCCAGATCTACACACATGTCTCTGTGGACCGGCTGCGAAACAGCTACCAGCAGGCACATCCCAGGGCCTGACGGCTGATCGTCACTGGGCTTGTACCGTAAACGCGAATCGCACTGGCGTAATTACGCGGTGTACGGCACAATAAGAATCACGTCCGGCAACTTTCAAGTCCCGCTTGAAGCTCCTTTGCTTCGTGCGGACCAGCAAGTCCGGACACTGCTCAATCTGAACAACTGAATATATGGCAGGGAGCAGTCCCGCATGCAGGGCACAGCAGTTCCATCCAGGCGAGGTCGTTGGGGAAGACGTACCTAGAGCTATGGAGGATGGAATGTCTGTTGCAATGACCCGAGGTGTGCTGTTTGTTCACTCAGCCCCGACTGCTTTGTGCCCTCACGTTGAGTGGGCCATTGGCTCCGTCGTGGATAAGCGGACGGATCTTGAGTGGACCCCTCAGCCTGCTGCGCCCGGAATGTTCCGGGCGGAGCTGTCCTGGACCGGTGCGCCCGGTACGGGCGCTCAGCTTGCCTCGTCCCTCCGCGGCTGGGCCCACCTCCGGTATGAGGTCACCGAGGAACCTAGCCAGGGTGTTGACGGCGGCCGCTGGTCGCACACGCCCGAACTGGGTATCTTCCATGCCGTCACCGACGTCCACGGCAACATCATGGTCTCTGAAGATCGAATCCGTTACGCCTATGAGTCGGGCGCAGGCGATCCCGCTGCCGTGTACCACGAGCTGTCCCTGGCTCTTGGCGAGGCCTGGGATGAGGAGCTTGAGCCCTTCCGGCATGCTGCAGAGGGCGCTCCCGTACGCTGGCTGCACCAGGTGGGCTGACGGGCCCATACCCGCCCGCCGCCGTCGTAATTCGGCAACGGAAAACATCGGCAGACAGTAAAACCAGGAATCAATCCCCATAGCACAACAGGAGGCCCCGCCAACCGGCGGGGCCTCCTGTTTGCGTAGGGGCGGCAAACCCCGGGGAGGAACTAAACGCTGCGCACAGCCACCACGGCGTTGTGTCCGCCGAAGCCGAAGGAGTTGCTCAGGGCCACGATGTTGCCGGCGGGCAGGTCGCGGGCGGAGGTGACGACGTCGAGCGGGATCTCCGGATCCTGGTTCTCAAGGTTGATTGTGACCGGGGCCTTCCGGTCGTAGACGGCCAGAACTGTGAGCACGGCCTCCACGGCGCCGGATGCACCGAGGAGGTGGCCCATCTGCGACTTGGTGGCGGAGACCGCAACGTTGTCGATGTGGTTGCCGAGTGCGGCGCGCAGTGCGGTGTACTCGGGCTTGTCACCCACGGGAGTCGAGGTGGCGTGGGCGTTCACGTGCACCACGTCCTCTGCCTGAATACGGCCATCAAACATGGCAGCCTTGAGTGCTCGGGTGGCGCCAAGGCCTGCAGGGTCCGGAGCGGTGATGTGGTATGCGTCAGCCGTAACGGAGGTGCCGGCGAGCTCGCCGTAAATCCGGGCTCCGCGGGCCAGGGCGTGTTCTTCGGCTTCGAGGACCAGCGCGCCGGCGCCCTCGCCCATCACAAAGCCATCGCGGCCCAGGTCGTACGGACGTGAGGCTGCCTGGGGGTCGTCATTGCGGCGGGACAGCGCCTGCATGGATGCGAACGCGGCCAACGGCATCGGGTGGATGGCTGCTTCGGCGCCGCCGCACATCACCACATCTGCCTTGCCTGAACGGATCAGGTCCAGGCCCAGGTGCATGGCTTCGGTGCCGGAGGCGCAGGCGGAAACCGGGGTGTGGGCGCCGGCGCGGGCGCCGAGGTCCAGGCTGACGGCGGCGGCAACACCGTTGGGCATCAGCATGGGAACTGTCATGGGGAGGACACGGCGGGGGCCTTTTTCCTTCAGCGTGTCCCAGGCGTCCAGCAGGGTCCAGACTCCGCCGATGCCGGTGGCGAACGCAACAGCCAGCCGGTCCTTGTCGAAGTCGGTGATGCCGGAGTCGGCCCAGGCCTCACGTGCGGCGATGACGCCGAACTGGGTCGAGGGGTCCATCCGCTTGGCCTCAACCCGGCTGAGTACCTCGAGGGCAGGCGTGCTGCAGCGGGCGGCGAAGTGGACGGGAAGTTCATACTTCGCTACCCAGTCGTCCTCCAGGGTGCGGGCACCGGAGACCCCCTTGAGCGCGTTGTTCCACATCGTGGGTACATCGCCGCCGATGGGCGTGGTGGCACCCAGACCGGTGATGACTACTTTGCGTGTCATGGGATCACTCTTTCGTCGGTGGGGATTCCGGCTCCGGCTTACCGGAGGGTCCCGCGTATTGATGGTCGGCACCGCTCCGCTGGGAGCAGGGTGCCGGAAAAATGCGGCGGGCTGCCGGTCCGGTCATCCGAACCGGCAGCCCGCCAAGCCGATAGACGGCTAAAGCCTTGGCTAGGCCTGTGCTCCGGCGATGAAGCTCACGGCGTCGCCGACGGTCTTGAGGTTCTTGACCTCTTCGTCCGGGATGCGCACGCCGAACTTCTCTTCAGCGTTGACCACGATGGTCATCATGGAGATGGAGTCGATGTCCAGGTCCTCGGTGAAGGACTTGTCCAGCTCCACGGCCTCCGGGGCCAGGCCGGTTTCCTCGTTGACGATTTCAGCCAAGCCGGCCAGGATCTCTTCGTTGCTAGCCATTGATGGCTCCTTTTCTTGTATTGCCGGCAGGGGCTGCCGGAAATGGTCCAGGACGCGGTTGCGGCCTGTGGGGGCGTTCCTAGGGAAGGACAACTACCTGCGCGCCGAAGACCAGCCCGGCGCCGAAGCCGATCTGGAGCGCCAGCCCGCCACTGAGTTCCGGCTTCTCCGCCAGGAGCCGGTGTGTGGCCAAGGGGATGGATGCCGCAGAGGTGTTTCCAGCGTCGGCAATGTCCCGTGCCACTGTAACGGTCTCGGGCAGCTTCAGCTTCTTCACCATCTCGTCGATGATGCGCATGTTGGCCTGGTGGGGGATAAACGCCACAAGGTCCTCGGCTTCCACGCCGGCGGCCTCCAGTGCCTGCTGGGCCACCTTTGCCATTTCCCAGACTGCCCACCGGAATACGGTCTGGCCGTCCTGCCGCAGCGTGGGGTAGAGCTCCTGGGCTTCTTCGAGCAGGGCAAGGTCACCTGTGGAGTCTGACTGCCGGGCAGCCATGCCCAGGTCGCGGACGTCCAGCATGGAGCGGGTCATCCCGATGGCGTCCCACTTGCTGCCGTCGGACCCCCACACGGAGGGTGCGATGCCGGGAGTCTCGGACGGGCCGATGACGACGGCGCCGGCTCCGTCTCCGAGCAGGAAGGAGATAGTGCGTTCCCGGTTGTCGATAACGTCGGACAGCTTCTCTGCGCCGACCACCAGGACGTACTTCGCGGCGCCTGAACGGACGAGTGCGTCGCCCTGGGCAATGCCGTAGCAGTAGCCGGCGCACGCTGCAGAGATGTCAAAGGCAGGTGCGGGGGTGGCACCGAGGCGGTCTGCCAGGCTCGCGGCGGCAGACGGCGTGGCGTAAGGGTGGGTGACCGTGGAAACAATAACGGCACCGAGGTCGGATGCTTCAACTCCGGCCTTCTCCATGGCCTCACGGGCAGCACCCTCCGCCATGTCGATGACGCTGACGTCGGCGGCCGCACGGTGCCGCGTCACGATTCCGGTCCGCTGCCGAATCCATTCATCGGAGGAATCGATCCACTGGCAGACATCTTCATTGGTGACGATGATGTCCGGCCGGTAGGCGCCGAGGCCGAGGATCCGGGTGTGTTCCTGAAGGGGAGCCTGTTTCAGTGTGGGAACGCTCATGCGTTGCCCTCCAGTTCTGCGAAGAGCGCGAGGGCGGCGGAAAGATCATCGGGGGTCTTGACCGCAACGGTCTTGACGCCGGGCATGCCGCGCTTGGCCAGCCCGGCGAGCGTTCCGGCAGGAGCAAGCTCGATCACGCCGGTCACACCCCGCTGGACCAGGCTTTCCATGCACAGGTCCCAGCGGACCGGGCGGGAGACCTGGGCGATCAGGCTGCCGACGGCGGCCCCGCCATCGGTGACCGGTCCGCCGTCGTAATTGGACAGGAGGGGTACCGTCGGCGCCTGCGGCTTCAGCGCGGGCGCCAGTGCCGTGAGGGCGCTGACAGCAGGTGACATGTGGCTGGTGTGGAACGCGCCTGCCACCTTCAGCGGGATGACGCGCGCCTTCGCCGGCGGGTTTTCGGCGAGGGCTTTCAGCTGGTCGAACGTGCCCGCGGCCACGGTCTGGCCCGCGCCGTTGACGTTCGCAGGAGTGGCGCCCGCCGCTTCGATGGCTGCCAGCACCTCTGCCGGGTCCCCGCCCACCACGGCACTCATGCCGGTGGGGGTGACGGCCGCGGCGGCTGCCATGCTGTTGGCACGCTCGCGGACGAAGGTCATGGCTTCCTGCTCCGTCAGGACGCCGGCAAGGGCCGAAGCGGTTATTTCACCAACGGAATGGCCCGCCAGGATGACTGGCAGGGAGCTGAGCTCGACGTCGAAGAGGGAAGCTGCGGCCACCAGCCCGGCGGCAACAATCAGGGGCTGCGCCACGGCAGTGTCCTTGATGGTTTCCTCGTCCGAGGTGGTCCCATGAGCGATGAGGTCGATGCCTGCGATGTCGCTCAGGGAGGCCAGCTGGCCTGCCACCGGGGGCAGTTCCAGCCAGGGGGCCAGAAAACCCGGGGTTTGTGAGCCCTGTCCAGGGCAGACTATTGCAAGCACGTAACCAGCTTTCCAAATTACTGTGTGATTCAGCGGTGTTTGTCCGCACCAAGCTCACGGGGTCAGGTTGTAGGAAGTCTACAACGCCTTAGGGCTGGTTCCGTGACGGGTGACGCTCAACAGAGGCTTTGGGCGGGGCGGAAAGACGGCCCACCACAAGCGCTGCCTGAAGGACAAACGCCTCCCTCGGCAGGAGCGGATCCCAGCCCGTGACGTCGCAGACACGCTTCAGCCGATACCTGACGGTGTTGGCGTGGACAAAGAGCTCACGGGCTGTTGCCTCAAGGGAATGGCCCAGTTCCAGGTAGGTTCCAAGGGTTTCCACCAGCCCGTTGGACGCTGCCAGGAGCGGGCGGTAGATGTTCTTGACCAGCGAACGGCGGGCGGCGTCGTCTCCTGCGATCACCCGCTCCGGCAGCAGGTCGTCGGCGGCAACCGGCCGGGGCGCGGAAGGCCAGGCCCGGGCTGCCGTCAGGCCAGCGAAGGCGGACTGGGCCGAGCCGCTGGCCTCCAGTAGGGAACCGGCTTCGGGCCCGTACACCACGGGGCCGGGCGCGAACATGTCACTGAGCTTCACGTAGGCGGTCTCCCGGTCCGAAACGCCGCCCAGGATCAGGATCAGGCGATCGCCCTGGATGCCTACAAGGGCGTCCTCCGCATAGCGTCCTGCCATTCGCCGGAGCTCGCTGACGTAGCTGGCGCTCGGCTCGGAGGGGGAGTTGCCCACCATAACGGTGAACCGTTCCTGCGCCTTCCAGCCCAGGGCCGCGATCCTCGAGCGCAGGGCGTCAGTGTTTTCGCCGCGAAGGATGGCATCCACGATCAGCGCTTCCAGCCGGGTGTCCCAGGAGCCGCGGGATTCGGCCGCCCGTGCATAAACGTCGGCCGCGGCGAACGCCACCTCACGGGAATAGCGAAGAACGGCCTCACGAAGGGAAGGCTGGTCAGCTTCCGGAGCGATGACCGGAACCTGGTCCTCCACCACCTCCACCACGATCCGGATCAGCTGCAGCGCTTTCTGCAGGCTGATGGACCGGGTCAGTTCCGTTGGGGCGGTCCCGAAGACGTCGGTAAGGATCCAGGACGGGGAACTTGGGCGTTCGTACCAGGTCACAAAGGCGGCGATGCCGTTCTGGGCCACCATGCCAAGGGCGGACCGTTCATCCGAGCTGAGCCGGCCGTACCAGGGCAGGGACTTCTCCAACTCCCGCAAGGTGGTGGTGGAAAGCTGGCCCACGTTTGCCCGCAGCTTTTTGAGCGTTTCGGACTTCTCCGGCGTGACCTTCGGCGTGGACGGTTCGCGCTTGGCGGACGGGGTGGCTGGTGCTGGCATTCTTTGAGCATACGGCCACTGCCCGGCAAGCTCCATTTGTGCAAAGGCTACAATCCCGTTGGTTGTGCGTCACAACCGGTCCCTGCCGTAATACGGACGACGGCGGCCCCCGCCTTTCGGTGGGGGCCGCCGTCGTCAGCACTTCGCGGGATCGCCGCAGGTTAGGTGCGGGTCCTAGGACTCGCCTCCGGCGTTGCCGGTGGAACCGGCATTGACGTTGTGCAGCCGGTACTTGTCGATTGCCTTCATCGGTGCCTGCGCGTCAACCTCACCGCGGCGGGCCAGCATCTCCAATGAACGCACCACGATGGAGTGGATGTCGTTCTTGAAGAAGCGGCGGGCTGCGGCACGGGTGTCGGAAAAGCCGAAGCCGTCGGCACCGAGCGTTGCGAACTCGTTCGGCACGAACTGGCGGATCTGGTCCGGGACGGCCTTCATGTAGTCCGACACGGCAACAACCGGGCCGGTGGCCCCTTCGAGCTGCCGGGTCACGAACGGGACGCGCGCGGGCTGGCCGGGGTTAAGGAAGGCTTCCTCCTCGGCAGCCATGCCGTCGCGGCGCAGTTCGTTCCAGGACGTGACGGACCAGACGTCTGCGGAGACGCCCCAATCGTCGGCCAGGAGCTGCTGCGCCTCGAGTGCCCAGGGCACCGACACACCGGAAGCCAGGATCTGGGCCCGGGGACCGTCGATCTTTGCCGGGGCCAGCAGGTAGATGCCCTTGAGGACACCCTCCACGTCCAGTTCCTCCGGTTCGGCAGGCTGGGAGATGGGCTCGTTGTACACCGTGAGGTAGTACATAAGGTTCCGGTCTTCCGAGTCGGGCCCGTACATGCGTTCGAGGCCGTCGCGGATGATGTGGCCCATTTCGTAGCCGTAGGCGGGGTCGTAGGTGACCACTGCCGGGTTGGTCGAGGCCAGGAGCGGGGAGTGGCCGTCGGCGTGCTGGAGGCCTTCGCCGGTGAGGGTGGTCCGGCCTGCGGTGGCGCCGATGATGAAGCCGCGGGTCATTTGGTCTGCTGCTGCCCAGAAGGCGTCGCCGGTGCGCTGGAAGCCGAACATGGAGTAGAACACGTAGACCGGGACCAGGGGCACGCCGTGGGTGGCGTAGGCGGTTCCGGCGGCGGTGAATGCTGCGACGGCGCCGGCTTCGTTGATCCCGGGGTGGATCAGCTGGCCTTGGGCGGATTCCTTGTAGGCCAGGACCAGGTCCCGGTCCACGGAGAGGTAGTTCTGGCCCTTGGGGTTGTAGATCTTCGCGGTGGGGAAGAAGGCGTCCATGCCGAACGTGCGCGCTTCATCCGGGATGATCGGGGCGATGTGCTTGCCGAACTCCTTGTCCCGCATCAGGTCCTTGAGCAACCGCACGAATGCCATGGTGGTGGCGGCCTGCTGCTTGCCCGAGCCGCGCTTGGCCACCTCGTAGGACTTGGCGTCCGGCAAGGTGATCTCGGCGTGCTTGGACCGGCGTTCCGGGACCGAACCGCCCAGGGCGGCGCGGCGTTCCATCATGTACTGGATTTCCGGGGCGTCCGTGCCGGGGTGGTAGTACGGCGGCTGGTACGGGTCTTTTTCGAGCTGCTCGTCCGTGATGGGGATCCGCAGGTGGTCGCGGAACTTCTTCAGGTCGTCGAGGGTGAGTTTCTTCATTTGGTGGGTCGCGTTGCGGCCCTCGAAGTGGGGTCCGAGTCCGTAGCCCTTGACGGTTTTGGCGAGGATGACGGTGGGTTT
>NZ_JBWZCM010000015.1:0-88344 GCF_059383655.1 Pseudarthrobacter sp. Hb11 | reverse complement strand
CTTGGTTTATGAACTAAAGAAAGAAGAGTAGGAAAAAGGAAAACGGGGGGAAGACCCCTCCCCGGTTTTTTCGTCCCGCCGTTTCTCTGTCCGGGGCTCGAAAGGCTAACCCGACGGTACAAGCTCGCCCACCGGCTGTAGTGTCAGCAGCGTCTCCACCAGGTGCGGCACGAAGTCCTCCTCGAGCGAAAGCACCACCCGGCACCGCGCCCCCGCCACCGGAGGGTAGCCCGCGTACAGCCCCCGGAGGTCGCAGATGGTCTGCCCGCGGCCCGGGCCGTTGGTCGACGGCGGCCCGCACCAGGGGCGCAACAGCGGCCTTAACAGCCCCAACAGCGAGCGCCGCCGCCAGCGGATTGTGCATCGCGGAGCAGGGCCGGCCGTAAATGTCCTCGTAGAACCGGAAGTAGTAGCCCAGCATCTCCCCCAGCGCCCGCGGCACCCGCGACGAAGACGCCAGCAGCACCTGCCGGTGCGTCTCCTCCAGGACAGAGCTCATGGTCACGTCCAGCGGCACCAGGGTAACGTCCCAGTCGGCGGCCAGCACCAGTGCGGCAGCCTCGGGGTCGTTGAAGATGTTGGCCTCAGCCACCGGGGTGATGTTCCCGGGAGCCAGGGCCGCCCCGCTCATCACCGTCACCGTCTCCACCAACGACGGCAGGGACGGCTCCAACCGGAGTGCCTCGGCGATGTTAGTCAGCGGCCCGATGGCCCAGCACCTTCAACGAACCAGGGTACGCACGGACGAGCCGCACCAGCATCTCCGCCGCGCTCTCCCCCACAACGGAAGCAACCGACGTCGTCAGCGTTACCTCCCCGATCCCGTTCTCGCCGTGCACCCATGGCGCCCCGCCGCCGAAGGAGCCGGCAAGGGGGTCATGCGCACCAAGGGCCACCGGCACATCTGCGGATCCGGCAAGGGCCAGCAGATCCAGGGTGTTCCGGGCGCCGGCGGCGGCACTGACATTGCCGCTGACGGTTCCGATGCCCTTCACGCAGGCAAAAGGAGAGGCCAGCAGGTAGGCCAGGGCGAGGGCGTCGTCGATGCCGGTGTCGCAGTCCAGATAGAACGGGGAGGGCGTGGTCATGGTAGTTCTCCTACAGTAATAGGGGTTAGACGGTCTCGCCCTTGGGGGTGGCGACGAAGAGGCTGACGATGAACGCGGCGGCGGTAATGGCCGCCGAGATTCACAGGGCGGTGGCGTACCCGGCGGCGGTGGCCTGTGCGGCGAACGGGGCCACGAGGAAGACGCCGAGGCTTGCGCCGATGCCGAAGGAGGCACCGTTGATGCCGGGCAGGGCGGCCGGGGCTTCCTTCGGTGAGAGGAGCACCGAGAGCCCGTTGATGGCGGTGAGGAAGAAGCCGTTGTAGAAGATGCCCAGGGCCGCGACGGCGATCAGCACTGCCGCCTGGTTGTCGGAGAAGGTGGCGGCGGCGATGGCGCAGGCCAGGCTGCCCCAGCATTGGAAGGACGGCGAGGTTGGTGCTCCGTCCGTTTACTGGATGGACGCTGACGTCGCAGCGCTGTTTGCAGCAGTGCGGTCTGACTTCGACGGCTGAGGCTGGCTAATCACACTGTTGCCTCTCCGATATTACTTAAGTCGGCAAGACTACACGGCTCAATCGCCTGTACTCGGCAATCGGCAGCGTGGAGCGCGAAGGAGGTCTCGAACTTTAGATCTCCCCTCGCGCGAGGTGGCCGCACTTGGCCGGACCATAAAGGGGCTCGCCGCCGACACCCTGGCCCATTTGGACCGGCCGGCACCTCCAACGGACCCGAGGAGAGCATCAACGTCCGCATCGAACACTCCGCGGCTCGGCTCTGGGCTTCCGCAATCCAACATCGCCAGATCAATGTTTGAAACCAGCGAATTCAAGCCCAGGCCACACCCCAGTACAAAAGCCGCTAATCTCGGTTGACGATTTACTGACCTTACGGAGAAAACATGCCTGGAAAACTGGACAAGGCGGCCGCCTTGCTGAAGAACGGCGGGGCCAAGGCCAAAGCCAATGGCGCCAAGCTGCACTCGCTCGCCGCGGATCCAGAAATGCAGGCAAAAGTAAGAAAAATAGCGGGCGAAGGTGTGCGGGTATACAGGGCAGTTACGAGTCCAGAAGCCAAGCAAGCATACCGACAGGCAGCGCAAATTCTTGACAAGGCCCGGAGGAAAAGTCCCCGACTCTAGCGGGGCAGGCGCCCTGCTTGGCATGAGAGGAAGCATGGGCGCAGCAGAAGTTTATCTAACTAGAGATTCGGGCAGGGCGCCTCCCCCACACTTACCCTCAGACTCTTTGGGCGCCGCGTAGGACTTCCAAACGTTCTGCTGAGCCACCATGTGACAGAATGCCGATGTGATCGAATCATCTAAGGAAATCGGAATCCATGTCTCCGGAGGCGCAGCCGTCGTCGCAGGAGACCCCGATCTAATCGGCGCCCTCCTCGCCCGCTTGGACGTAGACCTAACGCAGATACAGTTGGCCGGCAAGGGAACTCTAGACCTAGTCGCTCAAGCCTCCGGGCTCGGGGCGGTCTTGACCTCGATGGACGGAAGCTGGGTGCAACTCACCCCCGAGTCGCACCAACGACTCCTCGAGTTGGCGGAATTCAATCTTCCTCAGAACGGCGTGTTCAGCGGCGTGCTCCGCGGAACGAAGGGTCAAATTGATTCTTTTGCGCAGTTCACGACCGGCGGAATGAATCCTCTTGTTATGTCCAATCTGGCGACCCTGACTGCGACGATGGCACTTCGCAGCGCTGTCGCGCAGCTTGAGGAACTCGCCCAGGTCATGGACGTGAAATTGGATCGCCTTCTTGACGACAATAGGGCCCGGGCCCTAGGCGATGTCCAAGGCCTCACTCAGGTACTCCTTCGCGCATTCGAGCTATACGAGGAGACCGGCAAGATCACTGACACTGCGTGGTCTCAAGTCGCAGGCCATGCGACGGCACTTGCACAAGCCAGTTCGCATGCTTTGGCACAGATCGAGCTTCTGACACAATCCCTAGATGTTCGTTCTCTTACCGAAAAGGCCAACGCTGCTGAGGCCATCGCGAGCAAAGAACTGCGTTCGTGGCTCGTGATTCTGGCCGCGTGCCAGGCAAACCAGCAGCGCCTCGAGACGCTTGAGCTGGTGCATTTGCGTCAACGTGATCCAGAAGCGGTCGAGGCACATGCCTCGGCAATCCAAGGATCCGTTGCCAGACGGGAGGAAGCAGCGGCGCGCCACTTGCAGTCGTTGCAGGATGCGTTGACAACCGCCGCCAACGTCAGCGATTTTAATCGTGTTCGAAGCCCCCAGAAGAGTCGTTCGCTTCTGGACTCCGCTGAGATCGCCGTCCGCCTGGTAGGTCTGTTCGCGCAAATATACGGGTTGGAAGGGCTGCTTGAAGGAAAGGTTGAACGCGAGACGTGGCGCAAGTCGCTCTCCGATTTCGCCAAGACATCAACAACAGCTGTTTCGTCCGTCGCCAAGGCAGTCCCCGTTGGGATCGCAAAGGTGGGCGGTGATGTGGTGATCCGTGCAGCGAGTCAAATCGAAGCGAAGCGGTCGCCAAGGGATGATACGCCCGAACTTTCTGACAATAACTCGGAAGAGAGCACTGCAGAGAGCTCCCTCTGAGGGGGCTCGCACTGCATTTGCCTGAGTGAAGGCATGGCGGGGCGCTGGCCCTGTCGGATTGGGTCCGAACCTAGCATTCGCACTGAATCTGTCCTTGCCTTACAGCGCCCCTGACCCTGGAACAACTGCTCTGTCTACGGAACCCCAGCCGCTGATTCCGCCGCTGCCAACGACTGGGAAAACTTGTCCACCGCGAGCTTATAACCAACCAGATTACCCGTGGTCCTCTCGTGGTCAGCGGCGCGCATGGCCCTAACCATGGCCGCGGTCGTCGGGAGGGAAGTGTCGGCCATCGCGGGGTAATCGAACTGCAGCTGCGGGTCCACTTCGTAGGTGAGCCACCGCCGTTTGAGCAAATCGTGTCGGGCGGCGGCTTTCCCGTATTCCTTCACGTCCGCCAAGGAAAGATGCGCCAGCACCGCAGCGTCCGTGTTCGTAGCAAGGGACGCTGTCCTGGCTGCCTCCCGCTGGCGGCCAAGAGCTTCTTCAGTCCCAAGTGCCAAAGGGGTGACACCCTTCTGAACGAACTCGACGTTGAACTGGTAGGCCCGGATGTCCGCCGGCGTCATCAAGTCCAAATCACCGGGAGATTTCCTGGCCAGATCCCTGAAGCCGTACGGGCTCGCCACGCTGCTCCGCGGAACCGGGTAGAAATACTTTCCGCCGACAAAACCGCCAACGGCTGCAAGCCAGAACAGCCAGTCAGGCGAATCCACCGACACTGCCCCGAAGGTTGCACCGAGCGTGGACACTATCTGGCCACGGGTCAGCAGGATCTTAGTGCGGCCGAGCCGGTAGACACGGCGGGGACGGTCCAGTTGCTTCTCATGGAAGGCCTTGATCCTGACAGCCCAATCACTGGCGATGTTCACCAGTCACGCTCCTTAATCATGATGACGGCGAGAGCCATCGACGCGGCCACCGGTAGCACGCTGTTGCTCGGCTTGGCCGCGCTCAACCCGGACACCGGTGTAGGACATGACCGGTACGGCCCCCCGCCCCAAAGATACCTTCCGTCGCGGCGGACCCTAACACCCCGGACTTGAGTTACGGACGACGACGCCGGCCAGGGTGCATGACGCCCTTTATAGTGATAGGCGCTGGGAACTGCTCTCAAGACGTGCAAAGACTAAATTCAGCACTTAAACGGACCAAGGAGTTCCCTCCCGGGCAACAAATAGGAATACCTGATGATGTCTACACTGCCCAAGAAACGCTCCTAGATTCGCCGTTGTAGCCTGCAGCCCCTCACTTACAGCCCATCGCTGGGCTCTTGGTCAACTTCGTGTTCCACTAGCCAACAGATGGCACCGTCTTCTTCTAAGAAAGAATATGTCTGCGAATGATCCAGACTCGCCAACGCGTAGTCGATGTTCATGTCCGCGCTTGCCATGAATAACAACGCTTGCTGCCACCTGAGGTCAGCCCCGACTACCTCGTCGGTTCCGGTCGCTGACCACGCTCCGCGTCTAGTAATTTCATAGCGCTTCAACTTGTCTCCTGTGTTGTGCGGGCATCTTGCTATAGGGCCAAGTGCTAAGGACCTTAACCAGCCAGCTGCACAAAGGCACCTCGAAGCTCAAGCCGCTCACTGTCGACGCCATACTGCAAGCCTTGGTTTAGGCGGGATGTCACACCTGCCGTCAAACGCTTGCTCCCGAAGGTCCTGATGGTTTCCCGGTGGAGCTCGTCCACTGCGATGCCACCAGAAAGCCGCACAATGTCGACCATCGCGTTCCGGATTTCGACCACGCTGATGTGCTCAGGCTTCCTCGTGACGTCAGCGCTGTTGGGGCGGAACTGCTCCCACATCTTCCGGTCAACCGACGCGTCCCAGATGAATCCGTCGGCATCGCAGTAGTGCAGTGATTCGTCCAAAACATCAAGTACGGAATTCGCCCTTTGCGAGTTCACCTTGTTGAGGTCAAAAGCGGCGCAAACGAGCTTGGCGAGCCGCTCCTGGTGGACAGGCCCTTCTACGGCGACCACATCCTGGATGGCTTCGCGCACGGCTGTCACTGAGCGGCGTGAGTGAAGCGTGTCCAGTACTTCAAGGCCCCCGAAGCGCCGGACAGTCCACGGCTCATAACTGGACCGGGCGGATGCGGTAACAAGCGTGGCTGGCCTAGGGTTCGCTTGAACGGCCTCCAGGAGGGTTCCCTGGCCAGGCGGCGAAGTGTCCTTGCCGGCGACCAGAACGAACGCCTGCTCAGGTCTGGCCGCCTCTGCCGCACGTCGTCCGGAGCGCGTCACCGCAGGAGTTCCGCCAGCAAGCGCATCCTGAGTTTCTGAAGCAGGAGCTGCCGCTTCGTACGCTTCCTCCAGCGCAGCTTCTAGCTTGTCCAGCACTTCGTCCCGGTCGGCCAGCCAGGCCGGCAGCCAGACCCGCTGCACCGACGGCCAGCGCATCATACGGGTAAGAACATCACCGGGAAGCCCGTCCCGGTCCCCTGCCGTCCGGCGGGCAGCCCAGGCGGGGCTGTCCAGAAGCACGGCCATTAGCGGGCGGTTGGGGTTGTCGGGAACGGCAACGCTGATATCGACTTTGAAGTCGGACAGCCCTACGTCTGTTGCAATGACAAAGCCCCGGTCCCGGAGCGCATCGGCAATCTCCTCCCGATGAAGGTCCACACCGATGGTCCGGCGGCCGTCATAAGGCAGCGCTGCGGTTCCTTGCTCGGCCAGGTCCAGGTAGGAGCGCAAGTGTTTGATTCCGACCGAGTTGGTGTCCTCAGAACGCAGATCTCCCGGGCTGAAGCTGGAGAACACCACCACCTGCCGCCGGGCACGCGTCACCGCTACGTTGAGCCTTCTCTCGCCACCGCCTCGGTTCAGCGGACCGAAGTTCAGGGGAAGGTAGCCCTTGTCGTTCTTGCTGAACCCGGTGGAGAACAGAATCACGTCCCGTTCGTCACCCTGTACGTTTTCAAGGTTCTTCACAAAGAGGCCCTCGGGGTCCTCGTCCAGCGCCTTGATAATTCTGGCGTCATCCGTATCGCGCAACAGGCCTTCGATCAGTGCCCGCTGCTGCAGGTTGAAGGTCACTACACCCACGGATGGTGACCCTGAAGAGTCCGAGTCGAAACGCCGGCGCACCTCGTCCACAACAGCAGCTGCCTCAACGGGGTTGGTTCGCAGCAATTTGGAAGGCCCGGAACGGTGGAACTGTCCGTTCACCCGGACGAAGTTAACACCATGGCCGTGGATCCCCGCGTCCGCAGCTCCGTGGGCAGGGCCCGGGAAGGAGGAGAGCTTGCTGTCGTAGTACTGCTGGTTACTGAACGCGATGAGTGACTCGTCCTGACTGCGGTAGTGCCACGAAAGCCATTGCCTGGGTACGCGTGCCTCTACGCATTCGGAAAGGATGGACTCCATGTCCTCCACTGCCGTGACGTCGTTCTCGACGTCGTCGGAGGAGTCTCCGGACGATTCCGCAAAGGACGTGGGGGGCATCTGCTTGCTGTCTCCCACCACCACCACTGAGGACCCCCGGCCCATGGCACCGACGGCGTCGGCAACGCGGATCTGCGAGGCCTCATCGAACACCACAATGTCGAAGAGGTCTGCCGTCGCAGGAAAGAATCTGGCGACGGAGTCGGGACTGACCAGCGTGCACGGCATGATGTGTGTGATGAGGTCCGCGTAGTTCTCCATGAGCTTGCGGACTGTCATGCCGCCTCGCTGGCGCGTCAGCTGGCGTTGCAGCTCCCCCATGCGGCCAGAAGTCGACGACGACGAGACTTGGCGCTGATTGACGACGCCGGCGGCAAGGTTGCGTTTCAGAAGGTCCCGGACAGCTGCTGCACGGGTAGTGAACCGTTCAATGGTGCGTTCATGCGCGTGGGGATCAAAGTCCTGGAGTCCCGTAGCAAGGCGGCGCTCCTCGAGGGAGCTCTCGGCGAGCCCCCGCTCGAAGGCCGATGCGGCGTCGTCAGCATCAAGAAGTCCGTCGAGGATTGTTGTCCGTACCCCGTGCAGTCCCATAGACTGCAGCGGTTCGACATGCTGCAGCAGCTCCAGCCAGCGGTGCAACGGCGCGGAACCGGTGGGATCGAGACGGCGGGCCGCTCGGGTCTCTTGCCAGACCTGCAAAAGGCCTGCGTTCCCGGTCCAGGCTGTCAGTTCCTGCTGGGAGACCACCTGGATTTTCGTCAGGGACTCCCATGCCAGGGCGAGCTCGTGCAGCCAACCGACCACGTTCTCGTGCACTGGGGGCCCATCGGCCAGGAATGCCCGAAGCGCCACTTGGAATGAAGGAGCCGCACTTCCGTTATTTGGCACCACTGCCTCGGCGGCCCAGCGAAGCCACCCGAGGCGGTGGTTTAACGCCGCCTGCCCGGCCTCGGTGAGCGGGTTCCATGATTGAGGCACCGCGACCCCCGGCACTGCCTGTGCCTCGCTTTGGAGGGCTTGGATTTGCTGCTGCGCGGCAACCAGATTCTCCAGCAGCGGCACCAGTTCCTTGTGTTTGATCTCAGCGCCCGCTCGCACAACGGGGTCCAGTTCAACCCCAACTGCCAGAATTCGCTTTTTGCGTCCAAAAAATCCCGTTGCCGCGGCCTGTCGCGCCCGTACCAGGATGTCCTGGAGGGGCAAGTCCATAGCTTCGGGCCCAACCTTGTCCAAACCAGGATGGTTGACCGCAGCGAACGCGGTGACCAATTGTTCCAGGTGGCCGGCACCGGCAGACCAACTTCCCGTTCGGACGGAGTCAAGCGTTTCCAGCGGAACGCTTCGGTCCCCCAGCAGCGCGGCAAGAGTCCCGACGTCGGATGCGTGCCCCGCGGTGGATACGACCTCCGTCAGGCCTTCGACGGAACGGATGGCGTCCAGTGCCGCGTCCAGGCGGCGCGCCCCGTTGCTAGGAGCTGGTCGATTTGCTCCTGCCCGGCACCGGCGGTAACAAACCGCCAAGGGTGGTCCTTCCCCGGGCGGGCGCAGTCGGTGTACTCGGGCAACTCCCGGAGAAGGGCCCGGACGCGTCCCAAGACGGA
Source organism: Pseudarthrobacter sp. Hb11 (assembly GCF_059383655.1). Classification (NCBI taxonomy): domain Bacteria; kingdom Bacillati; phylum Actinomycetota; class Actinomycetes; order Micrococcales; family Micrococcaceae; genus Pseudarthrobacter; species Pseudarthrobacter sp. Hb11. Next base: position 79,728 of record NZ_JBWZCM010000015.1, on the reverse strand, counting down.
ATCGTCCACAGAGGAGGTGAAGTCCGTTCCCAGGGGGATCGCGGGATCCTCGTGATCGTAGGTAAGAGCCTTCGTCCTGGCACTGTAGAGGGACAGCTGCGCCCCGTTTTCCTCATGGAGGTTGCCGGCGTAACGGATGAGGCCGCGGCGGGCCGCTGCAAGATCAGTTGAGGCGGTTTCAAGCTGCTGCGAATCCGACTCAAGACGCAGCTCCAGTGCGTGCTTGATCTGGGCCCGGACGACGGCGGGCTTGCTGCCTTTGTCGTGCAAATCCAGGGAGAACGGCCCCATGCCTACCTCGTTGAGGCGTTTTTGGACCACGTCAAGTGCCGCACGCTTTTCTGCAACGAACAGCACCCGTTTGCCCTCGACGATGGCGCGCGTGAGCAGGTTGGTGATCGTCTGTGATTTGCCCGTCCCAGGAGGTCCTTCCAGGACGAAGGTTTGCCCGGCCACAGCGGACGCTACAGCTTGAAGCTGGGATGAGTCGGCCGGGATGGGGCATTGTGCAGCGAGGGCATCGAGATCGACGTCCTCGCCCGCCGTGACTGCGTCGTGGAACAGTTCGGTGGGAGTGCTGATGAGATGGTGGACCAGGCGGTTCTTGGAGAACTGTTTCCAGTTTTCGTCCAGATCCTTCCATAGCCGGAACTTGGCGAACTGGAGTATGGACAGGTCCACGGTGTTCTCCACGCGGAAGGCGAGTCCCTTCGCGGACACGGCTTCCCGCACAGCGTCGAAGCCGCGTCGAGATTGATCCCCGAGCCATCCTCCACCGGCTCAGCCAGCCCCAGTATCCTCAGTCCGTGGGACTGGGCAAGCTTTTCAAGAAGGCAGTAGTTTGGCGTGGACTGGCCGGTCTCGTCCAGGGTAACGCGGTAGAGGCCCTGTTTTCCTGCAGAGGTCAGGTTGACCGGCACCAGGACCAACGGCGAGCGTAGAGTCCGGCCATCGAGGTCCCACATAAGACTTCCAAGTGCCAGGTACAGATTGTTGGCCCCGGTTTCTTCCAGTTGCGTCTTGGCCTTGTAGGCAAGGCCACGCATCCTGCTGCTGTAGGCGTCCTCGCTGACTTCAGCGAAGACCGCTGTTTTTGGAACTAAGCAGACTAGTAAGTTCCTCCTGTGGCAGGTCCCGGCCGAAGCGGATTCCGCGTTCCTGGTAAACAGCGCTGATCTGGTCGGACGGAAGCAGGCTGACCGGTTCGCCATTGTTGATGAGATCCTCGAAATGCCCGATCCAAGAGCTGGGTACCGCAAGCGGGAAGCGGGCCGTGTCGGTGAAGTTGACCAGCCGGTTCCGCAGGCTAAGGTCCAGGAGCGCGTTCTTCCACTGCGTGACCCGGGCGGGAACTGCTGTCGCGTGAACCGAGGTGCGGCTCGTTTTGCCCTGTTTCCCTGGGAGGACGGGCTCCACTCTGGATGAAGGCGTGTAAGTGGTGACGACCGGGGCGCCGGTTCCCGATGTTGTACGGGCTGGCAGAGGAAAGATGCCATCGAGCCGAGCCCGGCGAACGTCGGCGACGGCGCGGATTTCGTCATGGCCTGCCTCGATGTACTTGGACAGAGGGCTGTTCCGCAGCGTCGCCGGGGTGATCGGCTGGCTTCCGGTCAGCAAGGTGGTTTCGATGAGGCCGATGTAGCCGCGCTGAACGAGGCTGACAAGCTCAGGCACGTCGTCCGAGGCAGCTGTGGGTAGCGCGCCTTCTTCCCGCCAGTAACCCAGGAACGCGTGTCCGTCGACCATCCACAGCAACGGGCCGATTCCGCAGTATTCCAGCGCCGCTGCCATGACAATTGCGGTGTCCAGGCACGTGCCGAGTCGCTCCTCCAGGACCTGTGTGGGTGTGCGGATCTGCTGACCCTGCAGTCCCCAGCTGGCTGGGGGCATGCTATAGCGGATGTCGCGGTTGCTGGCCGCTTTGGCAATTGCGAAGGCAAGCTCATCTACGCGTTCCGCGTTCTCCAGATAGCCATCGAGGCTGCTGCTGCCCGTTGTTTCCAGTAGCAGGTCCGCCGCCTCCGAGATCAGCTTCGCAATCGCCGGGTGATGCGGTTGAACATACGCTGCGAGGAACTCATAAGAGACCAGCCCCTTTTCGGCAACCCACAACTGGGCAGGAAGGAGATCAATCCGGGCTTCGGTTTTGCCAAGCTCCGATGCGCCAGTGGCGGCGCCGGATTCGACGGTGACGACCACGCTGCCTGTCTGCATGTCGGAGAGCTCGTACATGGTGTTGGTGGAGACAATGACATCCAGATCATCCAGGACGACGGTCTGGCCTGCGGCGAGGTCAATAAACTGCTGGAAATCCTCGGAGATTTTTCCGGCCGTGGACAGGACTTCGATCCGGACTAGGGCCGCACGGACTTCGGCACCGGGGTTGATGATTCTTACCTGGTGAAGGAACTTGAATCCGTTGTGGCCATCGCATAACTGAGTACCTCGGCAGCTGTTACATCGATGCTGACCTTGTGCTGGTTGAGGGGCTGCTCGCTTGGTTCGTTGTCCACCGGGACTTCATGCTGGTCATGCATCTCACCCAAGTCCGGATCGTCAAAAACAGCGCCGTCGCTTACCGTGGGACGCGACTTGTAGTCGTCCACCAGAGCGGCGATCGTTTGCGTTGCGTCCACTAGCTTGAGGTGCTTTGCCAGCCTGCGGGCGGTATCCATGGACCGGTACGCGCCGTCATCGTCAAAAGCCTCATTGTGGGGACCTGCCGCAGCTCCGAGGTGTAGCTGCGGGCCGCGTGGGAGAGGTCGAAGGGGTATCCCAGTGTTCCCAGGGCCTCGGTCATAACCCGCAGCTGCACGCTGAGATCTGTAGCTGCGTAGCTTTGCGCTGACCGCCCGGCGTTCTCATCTTTGTGCTGGAGTATCTTGGTCCAGGCGACGCCGGGTGCCACGCGTGATAACACCTCGGCGATGTAAGGCTCCAAACCGATTGCCAACGTCTCCAGAGCCCGTCCAACATACTCCCGGTTGGAAAGCACCATTTGAATCCCCCATCTGGCGCTACCGCCAACGCAAAAACTGTCCTCAGAGTAGTGGGCATCCCCCAGAACTGCACTGTAAGTCCCTGTTGTGACAGGCCCGATCGGCGCGACGACGGCTCCTGCTGATGGGACAGGTCAGCGATCGTACTGGGTGCCTGCTTAAGCGCACTCCCGCGGGTGCTTGACTGCCTGGGGCTGCCCGTAGGGTCTGGCTGGGTAAGCGCACTCTTGTAGATGGTGCAGCGACGGCGGCGCAGATCAGCGCTCCCAGCAGTACCGGTTGGACTCCGGCTGGTGAGACCACCGGCCCCTCGTACCGGACTTTGATTGCGCCGAATTGAGCCCCGCCGCAGGCGGTCTTCCTCTTCTCTTCGTCTGAGGTTTTGTGAAGCCCTGCGTTGACGCGGTTCCGATCGCCATTGTCACGTCGGTTTCGCGGCCCTTCTAATGGCCCCATTTGGGTTGAAGCTCAACGGGTTGGGCGACCGATAAGATTGGGTCCCATGAGCTTCGTGCAATCCGACCCACCTTTTTCTGACGTTCAAATGGTGGATCTCTTCGCCGGTCCTGGTGGATTAGATGTCGCTGCACGCTGGCTGGGATTGTCTGTGGCTGGTATCGAGTGGGACGAGAATGCCTGTGCAACCAGGCGAACCGCCGGGCTGGAAACCGTGCAAGGTGACGTACGGGAGCACGGCCCGGCCGAGTTTCCCCACGCGACGATCCTTACCGGGGGGCCTCCTTGTCAGACATACACCGTGGCCGGGGCAGGTGCCGGTCGCAAGGCCCTGGACCAGGTCCTGTCTTTCATCGCGCGCATGGTCGGTGGGGACGACGTCACTACCGATTTAGCGGCTTTGGATGATGAACGGACAGGGCTGGTGCTGCAGCCGCTGCGATGGGCACTGGAGGCCCATCAGGCGGGGAACGGCTACCAGGTGATCGTCTTGGAGCAGGTGCCGGCGGTCCTGCCCGTGTGGGAGGCCATGGCGAAAGTCCTGGAATCACTCGGTTATAGGGCCGTGACCGGCATACTCCACGCAGAGGAGTATGGGGTCCCACAGACCCGGCGCCGCGCGATCCTGATCGCGAACCGGTACCGCACCCCCGTACTTCCCGCCCCAACGCACCAGCGGTTCAGGAGAGAAAAGGTGAAAGCTTCTACGGACCGACGTACGTTGCTGCCGTGCCAAAGCATCGGCGAAACCTTGGACCGGGTAGAGCCTTTCGTGCTGGTCTCCAATTATGGAACCGGTGGTGATCCGAAGGCCCGCGGTCGGCGCACTTCGAAGGAACCGGCTTTTACGGTTACTGGGAAAGTGTCCCGGAACCGCTTGTTCTCCGACGAAGGTGAACTCGATCGTCTCAAAGTTTCAGAGGCGGGTCGGCTCCAGACGTTCCCCGCTGACTACCCGTGGTCAGGCAAGGACGTCTCCCAACAGATCGGTAACGCCATTCCACCGCGTCTCGCGGCTCACGTCCTGGCAGCAGCTCTCGGTCGAGAACTCCCCGCGGATTTCCTCGACACGAAGACGAGAACGCAATGGATTGATACCGGCGACGGGACCATACCCGCAACACAAGACACCGCGGATGTCCGTGACAGTCCTGTACCGAGGACCGAACCTGACTCGCTACGTTCATCCACGAACCTTCCCGATGCCGCCCTTAGCCTGGTATCGTCACGACACTGAACGTCCCCTTAACTCAGCTAGCTACGGTGCTGCCCAGAATCGAAAACGTGCCATCCTGATTGGCCATCACAAGGCTTTCCCTAGAGGGGAGCCGCTTCTGCCTCCCGGAGAATCTCTTCGCTCATTACTGGGTGAAGCACAGGACGGAATCTGTTGACGGCATGGGACACATGCACTGGAGCAGACCTTCCGTCACGGGGGCGATCCGAGTACTTCAAGCCGGAAATAGCCGATAGCTCGATGTAGTTGAACCTCGAGCCATCAGGCTGTCGAGGCCGCCACCTTGCAGGAGTTTCCCATGACCGGTTGTGGGTTGGTCCGAAAACTGCGATCGCGAAGCACCCGGCAAAGCCGTGCCCACTGTTCTCGGCTCCGCCATCGGACGTCTTTTTGCCGGAAAGTTCAACTAAACACCAGTCAACCTGGCGACCATGCCTGTTTTTATCACTATCAAGTGATAGAACCGTAGAAGTAATTTCTAGATTCCGCCCTGATACTACGGAGTAGCAGGGTCCTACGGGGGAATGTATTGGAAAATTTTTCGATGTGGCAGGGTCCGGAAGCTCGACTGGGGACTTGGGTCACTGAAGATGCCAAGACAGCCCTGGAAGCATACAGGATACGTCCCAACCTGGCACGAGAGCATGACAACATCGAGAGAAGTACAGTCGAGAGTGGTTATGGGCGCAAGCAGTTACACGAGCTAGTCCAGAACGCGGCGGATGCCATGGATGGAGTGTCGGGCCGCATATCCCTCGTCCTCACCGCCGACAATTTATATTGTGCAAATGAGGGCGCGCCACTGGCCAAGTCCGGCCTTGAAGCACTTTTTATGTCGCACTCCTCTCAGAAGCGTGACGACAAGATAGGCCGATTCGGGCTGGGATTCAAGTCCGTTCTGCAGGTCAGCGATCGACCGGAAATCATAAGCCGCACAGTCTCCGTCCGGTGGGATCGCGATAAAGCCCGCGAGGCCATTTCCCAAGTCCTCCCGGAGCAGGAACACTTCCCTGTGCTGCGCCTTGCTGAGGCCTTTGAACCAAGCGAAGCGGCACAAGGTGACCCGGTCCTGGCAGAGCTGATGGAGTGGGCAACGACCATAGTGCGGCTGCCTCTCCGGGAAGAATTTTTGTGGCTCGGTGATGAGTTCAAGGACTTTCCGCCGGAATTCATGCTTTTTTCCGAACAAATCCAGACTCTGGAACTAGACAACCGCCGCACAGGGTTAAGAGCGTTCTGGACGGCGTCTAGAAAAGGTCACGAAGTAAGACTTTCTCCAGGCGGCGAAGAAGAGGTCATCTGGGACGTATTTAGTTTTCCGCACTATCCAACCGCGGATGCCATGAAAGAAGCCGGGTCCATCGCTGCTCGGTCTGAGCTGCAAGTGACTTGGGCGGTCCCACGGAAGAATAGGGGCAAACGCCCCGGCCAATTTTGGAACTACTTCCCAACTCCCACATTCACGTCTCTTAGCGGTATCATCAACGCTGCGTTCAAGTTGAATGAGGACCGCCAGAACATGCTGGCCGGGCGGTATAACGAGGAAATTCTTAAGATCACGGTGCCGCGCATAGTTGCCGCAGCAATTCCGGACCTTATCGACGTTGCAGACCCCGGGAGCGTCCTCGACATCCTTCCGGCCCGGTACCGCCCCATCGAAGCACGGTCCTGGGCGGATGAAGTATTGAACAATCCTGTTATGCAGGCTGTCGCATCCATGCGTTTCATCCCGGACAGGACGGGCAATCTTCGGCTGGCCACCGACGTTCATGTCGAACCCGACCTTCGTGACTCAGGGAAAATTGAGGCGGGGAAAATTGAGGCCTTGTGGGACGCGGCGGTCCCCTGCGATCGGCCCTGGGCACACCGAACGACTTTCTCGGACAGAGACCGAAACGCCACCCTAGAGCGCCTGCTGGGAATGGCCAAAGTTGGACGAGCAACTGTGGTGGAATGGCTCGAGGAGATTGTTTACCCGGGCACACTCGAAAGCTTTGCTAGTGCTCTCGAAATTGCTGTTGCCATAAATAAGTCCCACCCGGAACTTTGGACCGACATGAGGCAGTCCAAAATTGTCCTCGCCGGTGACGGCAGCCGTCAAAAACCACTTGCCAGCTCGATCTTTGTTCCCGTTGATGATGACGACAATGCTGAAAACCTCGTCTCCTTGAAACTGGTCCATTTCAAGAATGTGCGTGAGTATCTGAGAACTCTGGGCATCGGCCTACTAGACGCGCAGGGCCAACTGCGCAAGGTAGTTGCGATGGTGTTGAGCGACGAAGCGGATGATGACGCTAAGAGCAGCATGTGGCGGCTTGCTCGTTCCGTGCCTGCGCCTCAGATGGTAATCCAACTGCAGGAAGCCTTTCCGCAGCTTTCCGTTCCTCTTCGATGCGAAAGCGGCACCTGGCGCAAGGCCTCCGAAGTTTGGCGCCGGGGCGGAATCTTTCCAACTAACGGCGGAGACGATCCTGACCTTGTGGTCGACGGCGTATACCACGCTGCGGACATGGCGCTCCTCCGACAACTCGGAGTCAGGACCGGTCTCAGCCAACCTATTCAGACCTCCTCCGGCCAGCTTTACCGTGACTGGCGTGAAGCGCAGGGAAAAGCTATACAACAACGGTTCGTTGGTTCTCCCACAGCAGTTTCAAGTATCCACCTGAAGTTCGCTGCTGCGTTCACTACTCCCGAACTTGAGCTTCTCACCAAGGCAAGCAAGGAAGCCCGGTTAATGGCCACCCGACATATTTTGACCAGCCGTCACTACCCCGTGGTAGTAAGCGTTAGCAATCAGTATGTCGCGGACATTCAGGTTGACGATCCTGACCTTTGGTGGGCAGTAAGGTATGGAGTTGTTGACACTGCGTTGGGGCTCATCGATACGGCCAATGCAGTCGGCCCGGTAGAAGGTATTCCGAGCGGGTTCCTCCCCACGCCACATGATTCTGAAACCGCCGCTACCCTCCGACTGGAAACGGAGGCTTCAAAGTTCAACTGGTCCCATATATATCAATTGGCCGCCGCAAATCTCAGTGTTTCCCAGCTTCATCAGCTTTACGGTATCGCTGCGCTCAAGCGTTTGCCTCGTCCAAAGCAGATCCGTGTAGAAACAAAAGACGGCCCCACCGAGCTTCCCTTCTCCGATGCGGCGGTAGCGTCCGACGAAGCCACCTACCGGCACTATGCCGAAACCCGGGGCGCTGCCGTCATTTTCACTACTAACACCGACCTGAACGACGCGTTAACTGATGTTTGGAAATTACCCTCTGTAAAGGTGGTGTTTGACACTCAACTTGCGTTCATCGAGGCGGGGTCGCGTCAACAACTCGGGGATCGGATTCCCTACATACATATACCCTTTGGGGGCGCTTCCAAGGTGGAGCTCGTTCCGTGCTTCGAACTAGCACTCGTTACAAGCAATAACGTTGACGATCACCAAAGCCGACGATCCCTTGAGACTCACCTTGATGATCAGACCTTTTATTACCTCTCCCATCTGACTCCCCAAAGATGGCTCCAGGCGCTTCTCGAGGCGAAGGGAAAGAGGTCCACAGCCGCCCAGGTACTTGCAGCCGCAACAGCTGCCAAGGCAGAAGCCGAGCGCGTCCGGAAGATGGAGGAAATAGCTGGACTGACGGACGAAGATGAAAAGCTCGTAGCACTTGTCGGTGAGCAGGCTATCCGCGACCTCATTCCTCCACACGTTTTCCAGATGCTCGACCATCGTACAGACGAGAAACTAAGCGGAAAGAAACTGGCTAAGCTCGCAAGCACTTTGCACGGAGCCAGCCTATTCCCAAAGCTCAAGCCCTTCCTGGACCAGCAGGGCATTAGGACTCCAGCTCAATTCAACGGCAGTGCGGCCGCTAGGGACTTTCTGAAAAGCCTGGGAATTTCGGAAGACTACTTTTCGACTTCCGGCGGCGGTAAGAAGCCTCCCAGAGAGGAAGTTGTCGGCCCTATTCAGTTAAGCCCGATGCACGACTACCAAGTTGACGTGGGCAAGCAAATCCAAGACGTCCTGGCTGGCAAAAGCAAGTCCCGTGCGATCGTTCAGCTGCCAACAGGCGCAGGAAAAACTCGTGTTGCTGTTGACTCGATCGTTGCACACGCTGCATCAACCGAAAAACCGCAACTGGTCGTCTGGGTGGCCCACACGAAGGAACTCTGCGACCAAGCCGTCGACGCCTGGCTGTATGTTTGGCAGGCCGGGGGTATTCCTGGTGAACGCATGGCAGTAAGCCGGCTTTGGGACAGCAACGAGGCCAAGCATGAAGAAACACGGATGCACGTCGTCGTCGCAACGATTCAGACGTTGAGCAGCATCGTGGAAAATCGACCAGCTAAATACAGCTGGCTTTTTGATGCCGATATATTGGTCATCGATGAGGCACATGGAGCAATCGCACCCATCTACACCGACGTTTTCAAGGCATTTGGCCGCACCAACACCGACCGTGGAAAACCGGTGATTGGTCTTTCCGCCACACCCTATCGGGGCGTCAACGAGGGCGAAACCGAACGCTTGGTAAAGCGGTTTGATGGCCAGCTGCTTGTTCCCTCGCAATTTGATACAGAACACGCCCATACGTATCTCCAAAACATGGGCGTGTTAGCAGCTGTCCGTCACGAATCACTTGAGGGGATCCAACTCAAGCTCACGGCCGGGGCAGCCCTGCCAGGGAAGGCAGCAAGCACCATGCTTGAAACCCGTATCGACTTCGGTGCAGTCGCCCAAAGTAAGGATCGTAATGACGCGATCCTTGACCACGTCAAGAGCATCGCATCAAGTCAGACAGCCCTCGTCTTTGCTGCCTCAGTTGACCATGCGGAGGCACTTGCTGCGACCCTCGCAGCGGAAGGAATTCCCTCCGCGGCGATCGCGTCTAAAACACATCCAGCTGACAGGCGCCGGCAGATTGAAGATTTCCGATCCGGCAAAATCCGCGTCCTCACCAACTTCGATGTGCTTTCTCAAGGATTCGATGCTCCGAAAGTCGGTGCCGTGTATGTCTGCCGCCCGACCTTCGCACCCAATAAGTACCTCCAGATGATTGGCCGCGGGTTGCGCGGTCCTAAGAATGGCGGAAGCGAGGAAGTTCTAATCGTTAACGTCAACGACAATATTGACCAGTTTGGAGAAAAATTGGCCTTCAACCACTTTGACTATCTCTGGAATCGGGAATCATGACGGTGATGGAACTGGATGCAAGCCAGGCAGCCGTGGCATTCGCTCCCTTGCACGATAGACAGTATGTCATCGCTGGTGCTGGCCAGGGCAAGACACAAGTCCTTGTCTCCCGCATCGAATATCTCGTGGAGCACGAAGGATTGAATCCGGCGGACGAAATTCTCGTGCTCAGTTTCTCAAGAGCTGCCGTCGAAGCTGCCCGCAACCGGGCAGCAGCCGCGGAGGTCGATCAGGTGACCGTTCGGACCTTTGACTCTCTAGCCTCCACGATCTTGATGGAGCTTGACGACAATGAAGAGTTCCGCGGCCTGTCCTTTGACAAACGAATCCAAAGGGCAACTGACCTCTTGATGGAGCATGGCTTACCCGACTTTCTGGCCGAGCTTAAGCACTTGTGCGTGGATGAAGCACAAGACCTCGTCGGCGATCGGGCACAGCTGGTTACAGCGATTATCGAGCGAGCCGACAACGATTTTGGTTTTACTTTCCTAGGTGACCCCCTTCAGGGCATTTACGATTTTCAGCTAGACGATTCGAAGCATAAGACTACGGCTAGGAATTTGTTCCGAAGGATGTTGGACGACTTTGGTGCGACTCGTCGCGAGCTCGAGACCAATTATCGCGCCCGAAGCCAGAGAGCACGGGATCTCGTCGCTATTGGTAACGGACTTCGAAACGTGGAGTTGGAAAATAGCGAAACAGCCGAATTGGCTTTCGTAAGTTTAGAGAAATTCCGTTCGAAGGAGCCGGCCTCTCGGTCTTTCCTGGATGTAACATCGGTCCTGGATCCTGAGCCCGATACCGGCGCTGTACTCTGCAGTGATAACTATGAGGTCCTGATTGCTAGTGAGCAATTGGACGCTGCAGGATGGGCGCATTCGGTTCGGCGTCAGGTTCGAGAGTTGGGGGGCGCTCACTGGATTTGGTCAGCACTCCATGACCTTGCACCCACAAAATATGCACAGGAAAGCATTACAGAGAAACTTTGTGCAGCGGGTCGGCCCGAACCCGAAACCGACTGGTTGGCGCTGAAACAGTGCGAAGGGAACTGGCGCGACCCTGGGACGCTCAATATCGGGATCCTGGCCCGGCGCCTGATGGGTGGCAGTATTCCCATGGCACTTACAGTCCAGGACAAATCCGCGTTAACCGTCTCCACCGTGCATCGGGCTAAAGGCCTAGAGTACGAGCACGTGCTCTTCATCGAACCCGGGGATCAAAGGGAGGGGGACAAGAATTACGACGAGATGACCCGCCACAGGTACGTCGCACTGAGCCGGGCGAGAGACTCAATCCTGTCAGCAAAGCTAGCTGCGCCTCCAGGAACGTTTGGCAAAAAGCATCAGAAAAACAAGCGATGGACGGAATTACATTTCGCAAGGCCGAGGCACTATGTGACGCGCATGGAATTTTTTTCTAGTGATGTCCGAACCACTTCGCCCTACGCTTCGGAGGGGCTAGACGGCATATCGATCCAACACAACATATTGCATGCTGGAATCGGAACTCCCGCTCAAGCCGTCCTTGCCGTGGAGGCTCAAGACGATCAGCCTGCATTCTATGAATTGCAGACAACAGACGGAACTCCACTAGGGATAACTACAGAGCGGTTTGGCCGTGAAATGAAGCAAGTTTTTTACCGATGGGGTGAGTTCAAATGGCCCACGAGGTTCACCGGTTTACGCGTTGCCTCAATCGAGTGTGCCGCGGGTGTTTCAGAGCAAACAGAAGAAATGGGTCTGGGACGCTCAGGTTTATGGCTCGTGCCTAGGTTCTCAGGTCTCGCAAGAGCAAGCTGGAAGTGAGTTAGTCAAATGGGAAGCCTTGATTCAAGGTACGCCTTCCGGGCAGAAATGGTTGATCGACTGGTACGGGATCTCTACGGCCCCGACGCCTTTGACGAGATACTCGACGAACGCCCTCTGGACCGATACCTGACAGGGGTCCTCTGGCCAGAATCAGATGATGCTCAGGAGGATGTTCCGGAGGATGCGGACGCGGCGACAGGCGACGACGATGAAGTCTTGGACAGCCCAGTGGCCAGTAGCCGAATGACTTACCCATCCAGCATCGGAATGACCTTCACCGTTGATCTTAACGTTGCGGACAGGGTTATTATCCACCCGAAGGCGGCGCGCTACGTACCTGTCTCCGCTGGGCACGAAGCGACCGACCCTGATACGGAGGGTTCGGTTAGGGCCTCGAAAAGCATCGTCGATAGGTGGGGCCGGCGTGAACTCTCATTGGCCCCGATCCCTATTGATCTCCTCTCGCCTCCTTCCGTGCCCGCGCCCCTAGTAATTGATGCCCTCGAGCTATACATTCTCGTTCGGCCTCCAATCCAAGGCGCCGTAACCGTGACCGTCGCTCTACGGAACCTCCTGCGCAAACCTGCTGAGGGTGACCGGGACGCAAACTGCTGGTTCCAGGTTGGCCTCGGCGTCGAGACAAAAACCCCCGCGCTCATGGATCGTCAGGCACTTCACGAAGGTGTCTCCGACGACAGCGACCTGGCGACGGCGCAACTCCTGTACCGAAATGCACGGATGTTTGCTGCAGGTCATGGATGCGCTACCACCTGGAAGGAGGAAGATATTCACGAAGGCCTTTCTAGTTATGCCGAGACGACATTTATACCGCGGCAAGAAGTGCCCCGAGCCATGACGGGCGATGTCCTGGCTGACTTGTCCTTCGGGTTCCTCTCCAGCGCATCTCCGGATCAGGTAGCTGCTCAGCTTTCCCTACTGGTCCAGGAATACCGCGATTGGATCGGCGTTAAGCTGGCTGGCCTCGACGTCCAAGTAAGTGCCGACGAGGACGTTCCCAAGCATCTGCGCTTGCAAGCGGAAAGCCATCTAGAGGCAGCCTCTGCAGCTGCCGATCGAGTACAGGCCGGCATTGACCTCCTACAATCCGAGCCCATAGCTTTTAGTGCGTTTCAGCTAGCGAATAAGGCGATGCACATCCAGCGATCAAGGCAGGACTGGGTGCGGGCAAAATCCGGCGGAACATTCGAACTAGACGCCAAACAGTCCTGGAGACCGTTCCAAATTGCGTTCATTCTGCTGAATCTTCCATCCCTTACTCAGGCAAGCCACGAGGAACGCGATGTTGCCGATCTCCTATGGTTCCCAACGGGCGGCGGGAAGACTGAAGCATATCTCGGCCTCATTGCGTACACGATTCTTCTTAGACGCCTTCGTGATCCTGGCGCCAAAGGCGTGGCTGTCATCATGCGCTACACTCTCCGGTTGTTGACAATCCAACAGTTCGAGAGATCCGCCATGCTTATTTGCTCCCTTGAGCACTTAAGGAAAGAGGCCGAAAACCTTGGGGCCGAGCCATTCAGCATTGGACTGTGGGTGGGGGCTGGCGCGACGCCCAACAACACAGACGTCGCCCGACGAAATCTGCGGAAACTAGCCGATGGCCTGAATGTTATCGAAGGCAACCCCGTCCAGCTCAAAGCTTGCCCGTGGTGCGGTCGGGTGCTTTCAGAGTCGGACTATTCAGTCCGCAACGCTCCTACTCAGCGCATGCTAATCAAGTGCCCAAATTCCTCGTGTGACTACAGAACCGGCCTTCCGGTGCACCTAGTGGACTCTGACATATACCGGGAGCGCCCAGAACTTGTAATCGCCACTGTGGATAAGTTCGCACAGATGGCATGGAACGGTGCAATCGCCAATATCTTTGGCCGCGGGGTAGCAACAGACTATGGCCCAGACCTTGTCATACAGGATGAACTCCATCTGATCTCGGGACCGCTCGGGTCGACCGTGGGTATCTACGAGACGGCATTCGATCTGGCGGCTGGAGATGCTCTAAGAAGCGGTAGTGAAAGTTCTACTCGCCGCCCCAAAGTCGTTGCATCAACAGCCACAATCCGTCGCGCTGCAAAACAGATAGAGGCCGTTTTCGACCGTCGCTCGTCCTTGTTTCCCCCGCCCGGACTTCGACCCGATGACTCGTTCTTTGCAGAACGCGCGCCACGTGACGAATACGGGACCAGAGAGTATGTCGGCGTCATGGCCTCGGGAACTAGCCACGCGACATTGATGGTACGTGTCTATGCATCCTTGTTGAATTCAGGGCTGCGGATTGAGGGAATGGACGAGGATCGGGACCCTTACTGGACCCTTATCGGATACTTCAACAGCCTGCGCGTACTCGGAAGCGCCTATCTTCAGGTGAGCGATGACGTCCGCGTCAGACTTGGCCTGCTGGCATCTCGCGACGGCGAAGCAGAGTCGGTGCGCGAAGCCCACCCCAACGAGCTGACCAGTCGCGTACCAAACAACTTGATACCTGCTCAGCTCAAGAACCTTGAAACTCCATTGGGCCAAGAAGGGGTTGAAAACGTCGTCCTGGCGACAAACATGATTTCCGTTGGCCTGGACGTCGATCGACTGGGCCTTATGGCAGTCATGGGCCAACCTCAGTCGAGTGCGGAATACATCCAAGCTACGAGCAGGGTCGGGCGAAAATTCCCAGGCTTAGTTGTCACGATTCTCAACTCGTCGAAGTCCCGTGACCGTTCCCACTTTGAGGGCTTTGTTCCATTCCACCAAGCCATGTACCGTGCCGTGGAGGCCACAAGTGCGACGCCTTTCGCTGCCCGCTCACGCGACCGCGCCCTTCACGGTGTCCTCGTCTCTGCAGTCCGTATGCTCTCGCAAGAGTTGGCTGGCTCCGGCGCCGCTGCATACATTAGCCGAAAAACGGAAGTCGTAGACGATATAGTACGGCGGCTGGTTAGCCGCAGCAGGTCGGTGGCGAAACCGGAGGCTGAAGCCACACGCGAGCAGCTTCAGACCCTCCTTGATGTGTGGGCCGCGGAAGCCGCTGGCAAGGAGTCACTCCAGTATGAAGACCAAAAGAACTCAGGCAATGCCCTGCTTATCCGCTATTCCAAGGCTCTAGAACAAGACAACTTCGACTTCTCTCTGGATAAGGCTCCCTGGGCCACTCCGGAAAGCATGCGCGACGTCGACGCAGTAACTCCGCTACGGCAGGTTATCCTCCGGAAGGAAACTTCTAATGAATGAGCTCAATCTCCGCAGGGCACAGCTTCTCTCTACATACGGCGTTGGCGGATTGCTGCCTGACGAAAACGCCAGTTTCATGGTGGCCAGCTTAGATCAGTGGGACACGGAGCTGCTGTCCCGAGTACCTGAACCGCGGTTGGCACGGGCTCTGCGCGTGTCAGATCTCTTCTTGCCTTCTTCCAGCAAGCGCCAAGGATCAGTGCCGGTTATCCGCTTCCCGTTTATTCAGTCCTGCGGCAAGTGCGGGCGCTTGGGGAATCTCCATCAATTGAAATCAAAATGGAATGACCCCATATGCGGCTTTTGTAAGCCGAAGCATGCCCTCACTCCATCTCGCCTTATTATCACGTGCGAAGACGGACACATAGATGACTTCCCATACCACTTCTGGGTCCACGGCGAATACTATTCGTCTGCTCCAGACGACCACGAGCTCTCCTTGACAGCAAGGGGTCGTACATCCTCGCTGGGTGACATGCTTGTCTCCTGCTCTTGCGGGCGAAAACGCAGCCTCGGGGATGCGTTCACCCCCGGCGCCTTCGGCCCCATGCGGTGCAGTGGTCGCCGCTTATGGCTCGGTGGACCATCTTTTTCGCAGAAAGGGTGCGCTAAGCCGCCCCGCACGGTACAACGCGGTGCTTCAAACGTTTGGTTTCCATCCATTTCTTCTGTCATTTCAATCCCGCCTTACTCTGAAGCTCTCGCAAAAGCAGTAGCGCAAGACGCTCATATTCTGTCGGAACCTGAAGTTCTCGGGCCAGAAGGTAAATTTGTCATTAAAGCCACCGTCAAGAAGCACGGATCGAAATTTACAGCAGAGCAAATTCTGGCGGAGGTAAGACGCCAGTTTCACAGCGGTGAAGACGACGTTCCAGACAGGGTGGAGCTGCGCCGGCAAGAATTCGAAGCCCTGATCGAAGGCCGGGAAGACGCTCCGGGTCGAGACTTTGTCTGCCTTCCCATCCAAGTTGATCCGAGCATTCAGCCACTAGTCACGGCCGTTCGACGTGTTACTCGTCTCCGCGAGGTCCGGGCCTTGTTCGGCTTCACGCGACTGTTGGCTCCTTCTGAGGACAATCCAGATGTTAAGACCTGCGTACTGAGCCCCGAAGATGGACGAGTCAACTGGCTCCCGGCGGTGGAGAACATTGGCGAGGGAATCTTCATTTCCCTGGATCGCGACCAACTGCAGACATGGGCGGAGCAGGCCTTCGTCAAGGGCCGGAAAGCCCTGCTGGATTCCAATGCGCGCAAAGCGGCGGCGCAGCGCAAACAGAAGCCGATTCCCGTAGATATTGTCAAGGTAGCGGTTCATACCTTGTCGCATGTCCTGATAGACCAGCTGGCTTTGGATGCGGGATACCCCACTTCGTCCATACGTGAACGCCTATATATAGACGAGGAATCTGCAGGCATGCTGTTATTCACGGCGTCGGCAGATTCGGCAGGCAGTTTGGGAGGGCTGGCCGCACAGGCGGACAGCGCAATTCTCGCGAAAGTGTTCGTGGACGGGCTCCGCAGACTGGAGTGGTGCTCAGCGGATCCAGTCTGCATCGAGTCCTCTGGCGCGGGAACTGATGGTCGGAACCTGGCCGCCTGTCATAACTGCGTGTACCTTCCGGAGACAAGTTGTGAGCACTTTAACGGAGCTTTAGACCGGGGCCTGCTTTACGGGACGGGCACCGACCTGGATAAGGGTATGTGCAGTGCCATAGTCGGGAACGCGGCAGCAGTCGATGACCTTTCCGGCCTCGCCACAACCCCAAGCGACCCGTTTAAACCGGAGCAAGTCGAGGATTTCAGTCCGTGGGAGTCAGTATTGGAGCTGACAAGCGAACGAGTCCGGCCTTTGGCACACGCGTTGAAGTCTCTGAAGGTTCCAGTTCCTGAGACAGGTGCGGATATTGGGCCATCATGTGAATGGATCGCTGAGCTGGCATGGCCCACACATAAGGTGGCCGTTGTTGATGGAGAAAATGAGGCGCGCGATGAATGGCTCTCGGAACAGGCTTGGACCCACTTTAACGCAATTTCCGTCCACCCTTCCGAAGTCTCGGCGGCGCTGATCGGGCGACTCTGACAAGGCCGCCACACACTTCCCTTGTCAGGGTCGCCCGATCAGAAGGGGCGACCTTTCAGCAGCGAAGGCCTAGTCGAGGAAATACTCGAAACTCAGCGGCTTCAGGTTTTCCGGGGACGGCCGCCAGTCAGGGTACACGCTCATGGTTCCCTCTCCGGTGGCGATGGAACCGTCAAGATGCCGTTCCCAATCAATTTCGGCCACCACAACCAAGTCGGTTCGGCTAAATTCGTTGGCTTGGCTTACTTCGTTGCGTGTCAGGATGACCTTCTGGACGTACCCCTGAGAGCCCTTGACCTCCACGTGCCGAACCTCGCCACCGCGCACAACCTCGAGGTCGTACGACTCGAATGCGCCGACGTCCTGGACGCTGTATCCGGCCGCTTCGTAGTAGGCCATGGCCTGACGTACGGCCTGCATCTCGATGGCTTTCTTTAGTACAGGATCGGCGCAGAAGCCGGCGTAGCTCTGCTTCACCCCGTTCTGACCCGCCACCGGGGGCGCCATTAGAGGGCGATCAAACCCTCCCCAATCGCTGTCGGGCAGGAGGTTGGGGACCGCGGTGACCACCTCAATCGGCAGCTTGAAGAGATAACCTTGATTCGGTTTCAGGCCGGTCGTGGGATGCTTCTGAAACGGGAAATAGATCGTGTATCCCGCATTTTCTGCGTAATCTCGGTGCAGCTCGCCTTTGACACCCAGAATGTCTTCCTGGTGGTCCGCCCGAAGATCTGTCAGCAGATAGGGGCGAGGAAGCGGCGCGTACTTCGTCAGCGGAATCGTGTTCGCTGGTTTACCGAACCAGTCCCCTGCCCGCGGCTGCAGCTCTCCCGCCACGATCGAGGCGCCGTACATTCCCGATTTGAATCCCATCGGGTTGTTTTTTCCCACCCAGTGAAGAACAACATCGCCAACCCGGACGTCGTGCATGAGATCGTAGCGAGGCGTGTCAGGGGCTATCAGTTCACTCCCCCAGGTGTCGACATTAACCAGTTCCATCCAGTACCGCTGCGTCGCGTCACCGTCCCACCATCGGGCCTTTTTTGCTGTCGTACTAACCGTCATTTCTCCCCCGAATGTTAGTGAATTGCCTTGAAAGTACTGAGGCTACTTTGTACCAAGCAGCTCCGACGGTTTCCCGTTCCACGTCACCACGAGCTCGTCACGGGCGCGGGTTGCTGCCACGTAGAGCAGCGACCGCTCCCGCAGCAATGCGTCCTCACGCTCGGCATCCGCGAGGCCCTGAATGGCGTGCTTTTGAGGAAGGCTGGAGTCGCTGACTCCGAAGAGGATGACCTTTGCGAACTCCATGCCTTTGGCCCTGTGCATTGTCATGACCACAGGCTCGCTGCCGTCCGCTGCCGCTGCTTCGATCGATCGGACCTGGATTCCACGCTCGTTCAGGCTGCTGACCACCTGGGCCTGCTGATGCTTTGCCCGGACGAGGATTCCGATTGACGCACCGTCAGTTCCCTCATCCTGCCATCGCCGAATATGCTCGGCAGCGAGGTCCAGCTCGCTGTTGAGCGACTCAAGGCCCTGGCGAACCGGCTCCGGGCCGCTGCGTGCTGACCGATAGTCGCTGGACTTCTCCTCGCCATCCTCGATGTCGTGGAACTCCGCCCCGGAGAGCAGTTTCACAGCGAAGGCGAGGTTCTGCGCCGTCGTCCGGTAGTTCAGCGTCAGACGGCGGGAGCGCCCGACAATGTGAATGCCAAAACGGGACAGTGGCACCTTCTGGCCATACAAACGCTGGTGGGAATCCTCAGCGATGAACAGGTCATTGGTGCCTTCGGCGACCAAGGCCCGCAGCAAGAGCCAGTGCCCTGCGTGGAAGTCCTGCGCCTCGTCCACAATGACGTGGTCCGCGGGCCGCGATCCCCCGTTGGAGGCACGGTGGTTCAGAGCAGCAGCAGCGAGGGCGGCAATCTCCGCGTAGCTGGCCTTGTCCTCCATACGGGTGGAGCGTCGATACGCCTCGATGATCCGCCACACGGAAATCCGCTTTGGTCGGTTCAGGGCAGTGCCGCGGCCGGCGCGCGAAACTTTTAGATACTCGTCCTTGGTGGTTACCCCGTTGGCTAGTACCACAGAGAGGTATTCCTGCTCCAGAAACGTGGCGTTGGCGAGTGTCGGTTCCAGGCCATGGTCCACGGATCCAGCGGCGAAGTCCCAAGCGTCCTTGTCCGTCCGCTTGGTCGTCTGCTGGTCCCCCGCGCCGAATACCGTGTTCAGCGCAGCCGATCGTTCGTCGGCGGATGCTGCATACCAGATCTGAGAGGCTAACGAATCTATACCGGCTACGCAGACGCCCGGCTGGTCCAGCTTCGTCGACACTGCCAAGGCAGGGTCGAGCTTGGCCATATTCGTGGCTAACGATTCTGCCAAGGTGGTTGTGTACGTCGTCAGAATGACTCGCGCTGGCGGCTTCGCGTCGGCGAGGACTTTGGCGCGGTGCAGAGCAACGACAGTTTTACCCGTCCCTGCTCCACCCGACAGGCGAAACGATCCGTTGCGGCTCTTCTCTGCATACTGCCGCTGCTCCGGGTGCAGGAACGTTCGCCACGCTTCAAAGTCACCAAACTCAATGATGTTCTTCAGTTCCTGCGCGTTTTCGCCAATGAACGCAAACTGGATCTTCGATGCGGGGTGTTCCAACGCCTCTTGGATCTTCTCGTCCTCAGACTTCGTCTCATCTTCGACGTACTGGCCGAGCCCGAGCTCTTCTTTCACCTCAGCCAGGGACTTTCCGGCCTCCAGGTCGATCAGGGCGATGCCCTGCCACTCGGGTGCATTGTCCACAACCGCCGAGAACTCCTCGAGTGAACGCGCAGCCACTGCCCGCCGGGCGACCTCCGGGTCGATGCCGAGGTCCTCCACCAAGTACTCAGGCGTATAGCCGGCACCAATCAGCCCGTTCACAAAGCCCGGCTCGGCCTCAGGAATATCGATGGGCGGGTTGATCACGGTCGTGCCGCCGGGCTCGCCCTCACTTGTGTCGGGTTCCGAGTCTTTGATCAGTTCCAATACGCCATTGACCGGGTTGACTTTAAGCACGCTGGAGCGGGCGATCTCTATGGCCTCGTCGTGCGGCCACGCCCCGATGTAGATGTAATGCGGCTCACCCGCCGGGTCCAGACGGTAGAGGACGGCCCTATAGTTCAGATCTACGCGGCCAGTCCGGACTCGCTGGTCCTTCGGCTTGATCATCGGTTCAATGTGTAGGCCCGGTGCCGTGTCGTCTTCTTGCAGCTTTTCCAAGAAGTTGTAGATTTTCGGTTTCAGAGATCCATCAAGCTTGGACTTGCTCTTCATCCACGTTACTAACGGCATTACTTACCTTCCATCACGCTGAGCGAATTGGCCACGTCTGCGGCATCCGGACCTACGGCGGTCCATCCCGCGTCGATTAGTGCCTGCGGGTCCTCGCCGTCCAGCAAGACACCCACCTTGAGTTCTTCCCATGCAATCGAGACAACACTGCCGTCTGGCAGCTCGAATCCGAGCTCGGGAACGGGAAGACCGTCGATTGAGGCAAGTTCAAGCAGCAACGGCCTCTCGTCGTCGGTTGCCATATCCAGAGTTTCCTGCCATTCAGGCGGAATCGCTGCAGCAGCGGCTGCTTCCGGGGGCAGAGCAACCTCGATAGCGACGGACACCATGTCGACGGAGCCGATCTTCAGCCCATACCGTTTGAAGGCCATGAGGTTAGACAGCCGGAGCCATTCCCGCCAATAGAGGTGGTGGCCGTCATCCGCCACGGCCTCCGCGCGGTCGTCGAGGTATAGCCCGACGACAAAGCCTTTGGCGTCGAGAGACTTGGCACCAGCCGACAGCACCAAGGCCCCGTACCTGTACTGCCAACAATTGTCCTGGCCAGCCTCAGGCGTAGCGTCTTCGCTGATCAGCGCCTCCAAGGCACGCTCGGCAGCGCTGTCGGCGGTGGACTTGAACGGCTTCTCCATCAGCATCAGAGGAACGACCTCGGCGAAGCGCTCCCAATCCGGCTGGGCGGGATCCTGTATCCAGGCCCACAGCTGGCTCATGGCGTCGACGCCAATGAGGTCCAGCAGCCCCGGCTTGAGACTGAACTGGGCTTGGATTTTCTGAACGCGGTCTTGCTTGTGCCAGGCCGGAAACGATGTGGCCCCCTTACCGAAGGCGTCAACGTCTTCCCACGTAATGCCCCATGGAATGATGCCGGCCTCGCGCAGTTTGGCGCGCTTACCGGCGTCGTCGCCAATGCGGTTGTGGGTGCTGGACGCGTGGAAGTAGTGACCATCCGTGTAGATGGCGATCTTAGGGATATTAGGGTCCTGGGCCATGAGGACAAAGTCCGGCCGGGTTCCCAGAATGTCTTCCTGCGGCTCCAGCCACCACTTGTGTTTGCCGCCGGGAAGTCGGAATTCCAACCGGTCCCCGCGCAGCGCCGGCGTCACTTTGATTTGGGCACCTAGCGTCTGAAGGCGCTCCACCAGAGCCCTCCGGAATTTCAGTTCCAGATGGGATTCCGGGTTCAGGCCGGCTGCCGGCGGCACGGTGGTGGTCTTCCAGTGATCAAACGACGGCGACTGCTCACCTTCGTCCGGTGCCTTGCCGCTGAAGAGGATGTCAGCCAGCAGCCGTTGTGCCGTGATGCGCGAGACCTTGTCTACCAGCCATGGGGGTGCGAATGGCAGGAGGCAGTTGTGGCAGGCCAGCCGTTCTTCGTTCTTGCAGCTGCAGTTCCGCACCACGTTCCACGCAGCGTAAAGCAGATTCCAGACCTTCTCCGGCTCCGCGAACTCGGCCAGGTAACCTGTTCCACCGGGCACTTTGTCATGGAGCAGAAGGGAAATAGCGCTTTCGCCGCCGTCGAGCGGTTCATTGATCTTGACGACGTCGATATGGTCAGGAGCGCCACCGAGCACGGTACGCAGGCCCAGCAGCAGGCCAGCGGTGAGGCTGGGCACCGCGAAATCGTCGCCCATCACGGCCGCCGTGGGCAGGCGCAGCGAGACACCCTGGGTGGTGAGCGTACGTGCGAGCGCAACGTCCTTGACGTTCTCCTCAGACGCTTTACGGTACTTACACCAGAACCTGTGCTCATCGAAGCTGTTCGCCTTGGCGGACTGGTCCTGCTTACCGCAGTAAGAGCACACCCGGAACAGCGGCGCCTTCACGTCTTCGCCAGCAAGAACCCGGGTGGCCGCATTGGAGGCCGTCCGGCCGAGATTCAGCCAGCGAAGCTCCATGCGGTGAAGGTACTTCGCCCCGAAATCGATGCCGTCCAGGAACCACTGGCTCGTTACGTGTTCCGGGTCAATGTCCGCGGCCACGACCACGTTGAAACTTTCCTTGACGCGGTTGTCGCTGCGATCCCCGATGCCGGCCTCGTCCCTTCTGACCTCGGCGGAGACCTTTTTCATCACGACGACGTCGAACGTCTGGCTGACGTCCGCGATGGCGCCGGTTCCGCAACGGGCACAGGCGGTGACCGGCCCCTTGGCGTCCACCTCGGTGTTCGCCCAGCCGCAGGACGGACACATCTGCCATTTCTGGATATGGCTCTGTTGCGGGCCCAGGTCCACTGCGTCGATCTTGACCTGAAGACCCTGGGCGTAGAACGTCGCCCCGGGAGCCAACTCGGTCAGTGCTATCGATGCCCCCCGCTGGTAGCTGATGCTGTCCGTCAGGAACTCATTGGTGTCCACATCTCGCCAAGTCAGACCAACGTCCAGACTGACGGAGTCATCCAGCAAGGTGTAGTTGGGCAGCACGCCGTACTCTTCCAGGACCGAAATCCAATAGTCGCCGCGCAGCTCGTGCAGTTGAAAAGAGATCAGCTTGAGCGTGGCATAGGCAGTCTTCGGGGCCTGCAAATCGTCCGCCGTTGCAGCATTGGATTTGGCGCGTTCCTCAAGCTCGGGCAGCTGACTGTCGATCTCCTTGCGTCGGGCCTCGAGCTCGGCCACGTCCTGTTCCCAGAGGCGCGCGGCGCGGACCAGATGGCGGGCCATGGGGCTGGACTCCCCATCGGTCTGCGGGGTCGCCCAAGCCCTTAAGGAAGCAACGGTGGAGTCTGCCAGAAGATCCCCGTACTGAGAGAGGAACTCCGCCAGGTACTCCTCGGCATTATCGGAAGCTTCGAAAATGAGATCACCGAGGAAGGTGCCTTTGTCCGCGCTGCCGAGTGCCGCCGTCGCCTTTTGCGGGTGCGGGCGGCCGGCGTCGCGGGCGAATCGGTCGACGATGTGCGCGGTGTACTGGCGCTGCAGAATTTCTTCGGCGTCCAGGAACGTGGCAGGCGGGCGCACCTCGCCGTTGATGACGGACAGCGGGTCGTGAAGCTTGGGCAAGTGTTCGCCCCTGCCCCTGACATAGGCCAGCACCAGCGAGTTGCCGGTGAGGCGTCCCGCGCGGCCGACACGCTGCAGGTAGGACGCCACGGACGACGGCAGGGAGGCCAACATCACGCAGGAAAGGTCTCCGATGTCGATGCCCATTTCCAGGGTGGGGGTCGCCACCAGAACGTTGGGGGCCTGGGGGTCATTGGTGGCCGACTTGAATTTGGATTCGTAGTCCAGTCGGGTCTTGTCGTCGAGCAGTGAGGTGTGCTCGCGGGCCACCACGCGTTTCATGTCGCTTGAGCGGTAGAGCGAGCGGTAGTAATTGTCCTCGCCGGATGCACGCTGGAGAGTACCCGGGCAGCGGATGAACATGCATGGCGCACCGTTCAGCTGGCCCATGACTGTTTCCGTGCCAGGGGTCTGGACCTTGCAGGTATCGCAGCTGAGGAAATGCCGCTTGGCAGCAAGGTCTTCGCTCGAGGGTGCTTTCAGGACGAGGCGTTCCGGGGGAATCCAGAAAATCTCTGCCCCGCTCTCCGATTTCGTGGACCCCAGTACGCCAGCATCCAGCAGTTCTTTGAAGAGAGCCTTGGCCAGGAACGCCCCGTCCGCAGCGGCTGTGGAGAGGCATCGGGAGGCCCAACGGGCATACCAGGAGGCAGTGGATGTGACCGGATCCAAGTTGTCCGAGTTCTTGACTGGCGGACCAATCCGGGGGAATGCAGGGGCCGCGCGGCCCGGCGGGAAGGCGGGCATGCCTTCAGACTTGCGGCGGCCGCCCCAGACCTGCCACCTGTGGCCGTCTTTCTTCAGGTACGGGTCCAACCACTTGTGGTGGACGCCGCCGCGAATGCGCATGCGCTCGAGTACGCCACGGACCCAGAAGGTTAGATCCTCGGCCGACGGCGTGTGTCCGTCAAGCGCGGTCTGCTGCTGAACGGAATTAATAGCCTTTTGAGCCAGGGCGACGATGCGCGCCTGCGAACCAGCGTCCGTCTCGGCCACGACGCTGCCGGTGAGTTCGAGCGTCCTACCGACGCGGGACTGCAGGCCGAACTCCAGCGATGCATCGAAAAGGAGTCGGGATTTGGCGTTGCTCGTGGCCTTGCGCCGCTCCGTGGCACTGGCGCCGGGCTTCCAGAAAGCGCGGAACTGCTCACGGTCAACGTAGTCCGGCGCGATCAACTGGTATTTCGCCACAGGTGTCTCTGCATTGGATATTGCTGCATTGACCAAGTCGTCCAGGGTGGTTTCCCCGTCCAACGCGTTGCGAAGTGCCGAGCGCAGAGACAAGGTGTGCGACCGCGCTTGGACAAAACCGGCCCGGTGCGCCGCGTCTTGGACACTGTCTGTGAAGACTAGGGCCTTCTTTTCATTGGAATTGAGGCCCCGTGATCCAAACAGATTCGAGATCGTGACGGACAGCATCGTCGCAATAGCGCTTCCCAAGAAACGTATACCGTCCACGGTTTGGCACGCCGGGCACGTGTCCCGTTTGGAGTCGTCGTCTGCCTCAAGCCCGATGAGCATCAGCACTGGAAGGATGCGGCCCTCCAGCAGGTCGATGTCCTCTCCATTAGGGGCATCGGACAGGATCTGGCGATTCTTCGAGTCAAACCATCGCAAGCCTTCGACCTTGGCCTCATCGGTGCCCTTGAAGAGGACCTTGTCGGCCTCGCCCGGTGCGTACAGCAGGGCGCGGAACCGGCCGCTGCCGGTCAACTTGCCGACACGGATCTTTGTGTCATCCAGGTCCAGGTCATTGCCTGTGGGCCCAAGCATGACGCCCCAGCCGGAGCGTCCGCAGTGCCGGCAGTACACGGCTGGCTGGTACAGCTCGCCGTCCTGCTGGACGCCGTCGTCGGACCAACGGAAGCTGCTGGTGGCGTCGACTGCCTTATCGATCCGGGAGAGCTCGCGGATCCACATGTGGACCTCCACGGACAGCGCCGAGCGGCCATGGGCTGCGCGGATCTGACTCAGGAAAGAGATGAAGTGGCTTAGGAACTCGATCTGTTCCTCCAGGCGGGCGGCCTGCTCGCGCGGACCTCCGCTGGCGCTGAAGCCTCCGAAGACCTTCTCCGCAAGCTCCCGCAGCGAGACGGCATCAGTAGCGTGCTGCAGGACGGCCACTGTGAGAGGTTGCGTCCGTACGGCGTCGAGGAGGTCGTCGGGCTGGCTGCCGAAAAGTGCGTCCGCAATGACACGCATGACGGCGGCGTTCGACCCGCCGTCTGCTGCTGCCCCCAGGGCCTCAACTTTGTCGTTCAGTTCGTGCAGCTGGTCCGCAATTTCGATGATTGACTTGGGAGCATTGGTGGCAGAACCCAATGCGGTCCATTCATCCGAGCTGAGCCGCGCTTCGGTGATCACGCCATCTTGCGGGAAGGATTCCCCAAAAACTGTCTCGGCGAACCGCAGCATTGCTTCAGGATCGCCCTTGCCGCCAAGCGTCGCCGAGGTAGCCACCGGCGTAGCACGGCCCAGTGGGCGCTTCCTGTCGGCCTCGGTGAGGCCGAAAGGCGAATCAGTGAGATCCGCTGGCCAGTGGCTTTTGAGAGTCAAACCCAGCCGGCGGAGGAGCATTGCCACGTCGGTGCCTTGGGCACCGTCGTAGGTGTGGAATTCATCGAGGACCACGTACTGCAGCGATGTTCCCGACTGCTCCCAGATGCTTGCATCCTGGTGGCGGAGCAGGAGCATGTCCAGCATCTTGTAGTTGGTCAGCAGGATGTCGGGCGCTTCACTGCGGAAGATGTCGCGCTGGTTGATCAGACCAGCAGCCGAGACTTTGGTGCGAGGCTCGTCATTCTGGCCGGTGTAGATGCCGGCAGTGATCCCGCTGAGTTCAGGGTGAGCGGAGAGCATCTCTGCCAGGCGCTTCGCTTGGTCGTTGGCCAGCGCGTTCATCGGGTAAAGGATCAGGGCTTTCATGCCCTTCACGCCGTTCCTCTTCGCCCGGAGTACATGGTCGATGATCGGGATCAGGAAGGACTCGGTCTTACCGGAGCCGGTGCCTGTTGTGACCATGGTCGGCAGGGGGCGCCGGCAGCCCGTAGCGACTGCGGACGAACCTGTCGAAACCTCGCCTGCCGAGACGCTCTTCGAAGACAGCCGCTTGAACGCTGCGGCCTGGTGCCCGTAGGGTTCGAACTTAGTCAGATGCCAGTCAAGGGCTTCCCGCCATCCATCTGCCGCAGACTTGAAGGGAAGCCGCAATCGAACATACGGTCCCTTGAACAGCCCGCTGTCCGAGTCCGAAAGGAATGTCTGGATGGCCCCGCGCGCCTCATTGTCTGTGAGGGCAAAGGTGGTCGTTAGGTAATCCGAGAGTCCCTGACGAAGATCATTAGCCTGGAATGTGGGCAGAAGCTCCGACATCAGTCTTTCTCTTCCATCAGCTTCGTGAAAAGCGCGTGCGCCTGCCGCATGTCGCTCTCACGGTCGAAGCTCACAAAGGGAAATTCGTAGGTGTACGTATTTCCCGCCGCATTGGTCGCAGTGCATTCTTCAATGCCTAGGTCACCGTCCCGCTGCCTGTAAAGTCGAGCGATTTCTCCTGGAATTTTGCGCCCATTGGCATCGTACAAATCCGTCCGCTCATAACCCTGCAACACGCCAAATTGGGTCCGGTACATGGAACCGAGTTCCTCCGCAGACAGTCCAAACATGACGGAAACCAATGCGTCAATTTCCAACTGCGACTGTCGTCTGTCCTCGGCGATCCGCAGCGGCTGCGAAGGGTTCCAGGCCGGGACTGTGTCGCCCAATTCAGGACGGTTGTGCCGGGCGCGACCACCCACCCACGATGTGGCGTTCCAATCGGGCGTATGCAAGCGGCTCCACAAAGGCGCATAGGCATCCGTGAGAGCCGTCAACCGCATTAGACGGACGACCAGTTCATGGTCGAGTGGATGCGGTGCGGGGAACGGCAATTGATCAGTGAAATTTGTCTTCAAGTGACCGACTCCAGCCAATTTGACCAGGAAATCGACGGGTATTGAGGACCAGGCGGCAGCCAATCGGATGAGATCCAACTCGGGTGTTTGAGGACCCCCATAGCTGAAGGCTGTCATTATGGTGGCGGGGCCGGGAGGAAAGATGCTTGAGTGAAGAGTTCTGTTTCCCGTGAGAGAAGCCATCTCTCGCCAAACGAGTCTGTAGAAATTCCTCGCCGAGAATCGTTCGGGGGTCTTGCCCCAATGGCTGTAGGCGTTATCATAAGCGCGCCGGTCACCTGCTGGCTGGTAACTGGTTCTCGGGACGAAATTCTCGCTCAACGTCTCCAAGTCCAGTTCAGACCAATCCAAGTTATTTTTCATTGTCGGATTCGGCTCCTTGGCGAACGGGGTCGCAACAGTGAAATGCGGTCCCTGGATAATTACGTCATTCCAACTCCCCGGTACGGCAGAACCGATTTCGAAAAATCCCTTCTTTCGGTCTGTGGTCTCGTTCCAACCAGCGGAGTATTCCAACCCAAGTTCCCGAACGCGTGGAGCTTTGGAAAGCTTTTCAAGTACCCTGGAGCTGTCAACATTCACCGGATACACCATGCGAGCCTCGAACGGTGGTGTCCCTGGCTCCTCTAGGATGTCCGCCCAGACTTTGAGAATAGATTCGTCCACGTGTATGACGCGTTCCTTATGAGGGCGCTGGTCCCAGTTGCCGTCAAGATCTTTAAGTCCCGGGACGGCACCTGAGCCGTCGTGATTGACGGATCGCGCCACCGTCTCGGGATGGTAAAGAGAAGCTGCCATTTTAAAAGCAGGCATATCGTGTCGGCTTCCGTATATGTGGACCCCATATGACACATGATGATCTATTTCAAACAGACACAATTCATTTACAAACTGCCAATGCCTACGAAGTCGTCGATAGGTTTCTGCTCGGAGGCTTCCAGCCTTCTTTTCCGTAAAGTGCGATTCCGGGTGAAGGAGCCCGACGATGCCGAGCTGCGACACCGACCTCCAAGTTCGCTCCATAAATGACCGATACAAATCCGGCCGCAATCCATTGACGATTGGATACGCTGCGACGTCTGTGAGGAACTCCCGCGTTGCGACAATACTTCCCGCCTGATTACACAAGAACTCAATCTGCGCTGGATCCGCGTGAGCCAGGGCACGGCGTGAGTTTCTCTCCGCTTGGGTCGGTTTCGACACAAGCTGCCACCATGGATCGTGTTCCGCCATCATCGAGTCTTCGTCCCAGTCGGGACGTACCCACGGCGGGTTCCCTACCTGCAGATCGAACCCTCCGCGGGCTAGCACAGAAGCAAAGTCCAGCTCCCAGTGAAAGAATCCCTGATCAGCCGCGATTTCCTGGCAAATTTGCAGCCAAGGAATCGTCTCGATGACCTCTGAAATTTCCAGCGCCCCGGCAAAGCTCAGTTCAATTTCCTCAGCCTTGTTGAGTTCATTCCATGATGCTCCGGCAAGTAGAGACTGCTGACCCACCATTTTCGAGTCCTTCGCCTGGAGCCCCAGAATCGACTCAAGCCCGGCGATCCACTCGTCGAGAGTTGGCGGCTTGATTCCACGGGAAGCCGCCTCCGAGATTGGCCAGAACCAGAGGGAATTCCAGGCGTCCATTACTCGGCGCAGCCGTTGAGTAGCCCCATTTGGGTCGCCCAGCTTCTCCTCAATTTCTGCGCGCGACACCGGCTTGTCATCAGCCTGGGCCGCTGCCCGCTTACCGAAGTAGTCGACTGGCCGCCGAGCCTCCGATTCGGCCACTTGGAGTCGACGCAAGGAGAACTGCCAAAGAGTCTCCACCCGGCGTCCCAAGTTCACCAATCGGTCCACTTGGGTCTTGGACGGTTTCCCTTTGACCCGGTTCCGCCAAGCTTTAAGTTCCTTCTGCGCTTCACCAGCGAGGTCTTTCACCTCCTTGGCTTCACACGCTGCACCCCAGCCGGCTGCGGGCAGCAGAAAATGGTGGATTCGCCCGACAACGTTGGGATCATCAGTCCCCTCAGCTATCACATCGGCGAGGCCAGAGAGCGGCGCCTCCGCTGGGCTGCTCGTGAGCCACGACTTATCGTTCACGGACCCTCGAGAGTATGTTGCCCGGCGGGCCCCGATCAGGGAGTTGCCACGCCGCAAGTGCAATCCGAACCACGGCGCTTGGAGCCCCGCGACCATCGTGTCCAACCAGAGCGAGACTTCCGCCAGCTCTACGGCCGTGGAATTCAGATCCACACCGTACACCTGGTGCAGGGCAATCTGAGCCTTCACCTTTTGCAATTCAACGGCGTAGTCCTCAGCCGGAATTTGGTCGTCCAGCTCCTTCTGCTTTCGCTTCAAGTACTCGTCGGCCAGCTGCCGAACAGCCTCGATGGCGAACGCGCCGGAGCCGAGAGCTGGTTCGCAAACCGTGAGCTTGAGAATCTCGTCCGCGGTCGTCTTCTTGCCGTCTTGGTCCAAGAGCTCTTCAAGGGCTTGAGACACGACGAATCGGGTGAGCACTTCCGGCGTGTAGTAGGACGCGGATTGCTGACGTTCACGCCCGGCGAGGCGGAAGACAAACGTTCCTTGCTCGTGGAGGACGGGCTCGGGTTCTCCCGTGAGCTCGTTGGTGGTCATCACGAAATGCTTGCGCTCTACGGACTCTGATCGCTCGACTGGCACTACCCACGAGCCCTTGGATGAGTCACCATCCTTCGCCACTTCGTAAAGGTCAGTCCCCGCAATGGTTCCGGTGTACGACATCAGTCCTTCGTACACGGCTCCCAGCTGGTTGACACCGAGTTCGGCATAGGAAATGAAGCCTCGGTCCTTGCCTTTGACTTCTTTGCTCAGGAGCAAATGCTGAAGTACTTTTTGCAGCGCGATGTTGCTTAACCCCACCTGGTCAATTTCTACTATGGCCTCGGGGTCGAAGAGGTCTGCTTTGAGGCTGTCAAAGTGAAGGCCTTCGGCGCCTGGCACCGGGACAGGCCCACCCACCGAGACTCGCGGATGGTGGCCTTGATCCACCAAGTCGAACAGTGTCTTGAGGGATTGATAGAAGTGGGTTCCCGACCGGCCTTGAGGTGAGTTGATCGGGGTGAGAGTGAGTTGGCGGAGGCGATCCAACCCGTAGCCCTCGGAATATTCGCCTGAGCCGACAGGAAGGACACCCATCTCCGGTGATGCCTCGGCGTATAGCAGGAACAGGATCCGGTAGAGGTAGCGCAGCGACTGTCGGGCAAGGATCTGGCCGTCGACCTCGCCCAGCGCAAGATCTTGAGCCTGGCGGCGGCGGAGCACGTCGTTTGCGATGATTTCGATCGAGAGGCGAATACCCTCTCGGAGGTCCTTGGAAACGCCGATGGTGTGTTTCACAGAGTTTTCAAGGATCTGTTTCCACCATATGGATTCGCTGGCGTCCGGAAGCAACGATTCACGGCCGAAGATGGCGAGGACGCGGTCGAGCTCGCCGCCGCGTTTGGTGTCATTGCGTTCGCAGGCCAGCAGAAGATCCGCGGCGAGATAGCGTCCCTCCGCCCAGCGTTCCCGCTCCGTCAGCAGGAGCCACCGCCCCCCGAAAACCACGATAAATTGCGGTGGTTCGTCGGCGCGGTAGAGCTCGGAGACGAGTCTCGGCGCAGATAGCGCCGCTTCTTTGTCATCGATGAAGGCGGGGGCCAACATCTTAGCCTTGGCCGAATCCAGAAGGTCCTCGACGGACTCGACGGGACGACTCTCGAGGAAAAGCACGTCTCCGTTGTGGGATTTCCACACGTTCGGCACCTGCAGGGTGGTGCCGGCCCGCTCGGCGGTGAGATCCGCCGTCGTGCCCTTAAACCCAAGCGCCTCACGCACCTTGTGATAGACAGCCGATGTCTTGCTTGGCTCTTCGAGAAGCTCCGCAATTTCAACCTGGAACGTGCCGCGTTCGCCAAGAAAGCGTTTAAGCACTGACTCATGGCCTTCCTTGGCCTGCTCGTCCCATTGCTTGCGGAGTTTGAGCACTTCAGATTGGAAGGACTCCTTCGTGGAGTCTGTGGTGAAGTAGTGCTCGCTGATCCAGTCTTCGCCAACGACGATGGAATCATATGAAGGCATGGTTAGTGGGCCCCTTCAACTGCGGTAATTTCGGGCACGATGACCAGAAGCGGGCGGACGAGGCGCTGGGACGGCGCGAGGGACGCGGCAATACGCTGCTCCTCTTGGATGCGTTCGCGCTGTTTCTTGAGAGCGGACTTGCTCATCCCGGGGAGGTGCTGTTCCAGCGAGGATTCCTGCCAGTGGTCTGCACGGTCCTTCCAGCCAGCAAGACGCTGTTCCGCCGCCTGCTGTGCTGCTGCGAATGTGGCCTCGAGGGTTTCTGACGTGTTCTCGACGGCGACCGGGACGATCTGCTGAAGCTGATCGACGTTGGCGATAGCTCCGGGATTGATCGCGTTGGCCGTGAGCCCCGCGGCTTTCAGGTAGCCGCCCAGATCCTCGAGGGTGTCGACCAGACAAAATGACGGATTGTCAGGGTTCGGGAAGTCCGCGGTGAAGAACGCTTTGGAGACGACTTGGCCGCGCTGGTTCATGAGCGTGCCCATCAGGAGGACGGTGGCATTCTCGACATTTCCCCGGACCGCGAGGACCTCGCTCCGGGACAGGGAGGCAAGTGCCCTGTCGCTGGCCCATTCGAGCACCGGGTGAAGCGGACCAAGGAAGTGGGCTTCCGGCCAGGTGGTGGTCTTCTCCCCCGCAGTAGGCTGCGCAGCACGGGCGCGTTCGAGTTCCAGCTTGCCGGAGATTGCCGTGGTGGCCAGCTTCATCTTCTTGGTCACCGCCCGGTCGGCGAGATAGGACTGCGGGAGGTACGCGAGCCGTTGCTGAAGGTCCCTCGGGGGCTCCAGCTCGGCAATGGAATGCTCTTTGTGTATGGTCCAGGCGACGCCGTTGTTGCTCAAGCTGGCTTCCGGTGTCACGAATGCTTCCCGGAGGGCCTCATCCAAGTATTCGAGGTCCGTGGCGTAGAGACCGATGTGGGTTTCGGTCGGGACGTCATTCTTGGCGGGTTCATCGGATGCGAGGTTTTCGAAGAAGGCGTCGAAGTCGTCACCGCCGGTGACTTCCTCAGGGTTCCGCAGGACCTCGTCGACCGACTTCTTTTTCATAAGCACGTCGCGGATGGCGTCTTCTTCTCGAGCGACGCTGTGGGCGCCCATCAGGGAGGCAACGTCTTGAAGCACGGCGTGGGCCTCGTGCTCACGTTCCATAACTCGGGTTAGCACCTTGAGGTCGCCACGGAACTGGATGTTGTCTGGTTCGAGAAGGAGCGTCGTGATCTGAGGGGGGAATCTCTGCCCGTAGCGGTCGATGCGACCGTTGCGCTGTTCTACGCGGATCAGGCTCCACGGAATGTCAAAGTGGATCAGATGGTGGCACTGAGCATGCAAGTTGACGCCCTCGGAAGCGACGTCGCCAGTGACCAGGACGCGGATGTCGGAGGACTCCCGTTTAAAGCCGTCAATAATCTCCAGTTGATCGACATCACTGAGGCCGCCGTGGAGAATAGCTACGTTCGCTGGTTTGAGGCCTAGGTCCGCAGGGAGCTTCTCTTCCAGCCACTTGAGGGTCGGAACCCGCTCCGCGAAGATCACAGCCCGCATTGGTGATTTCCTCCCGACGCCAATGTCCTGCAGGTAGTTTACGAGGGCTTCGTATTTGGCGGATTTGCCTTCAAGCGAGGCTTCGGTGAGTTCCTTCAGCCGCTTGAGCGCCTCGGCTTCCTTTGTCACTCCGGTCAGCGCACCGCCGTCGAGCGTCTTCAGTCGTTCCTTGACCGTCGCCAGAAGAGCCGCGGGGCTCGAAAGGAAGGCTTTGGCCAAGATCCACGGGAACAGGCCACCGTTCTGGCCTGAGTATGGTGAGCTGCCTGCCTGCGGATACAGCCAGACGTCCGCCAGCTCGTCGGCGACGTCGTTCTCTTCAGGTGATGCCGGGATCAGCTTGTTGTCCGGTTGCAGGCGCTCTGCCCAGTCCGCACCGACTTCACTCGCGACCTCCGGGCTGTGCCTGTGCCTGCGGATGATCAGATGCTCGATGTCCTCCTGCTCGAAGGTACCGTCCGGCCGCACGACGGTGGGGTCGAGGAGCCGGAGCAGCTCCGCGAACGAATCGTTCTTGCCGTTGTGCGGGGTGGCGGAGGCGAGAATGAGAGCCTCTGTGTTGGGGGCCAGGACGCGTGCGAGCTCATTGTTCTGAGTACCCGAGTTGGTGAGGTTGTGCGACTCGTCAATGACCACTGCGTCCCAGCGGAGTTTCTCCAAGTGGGCACGATACCGGGCGCTTTTCAGTGTGTCGATGGAGATGATGGCGCGCTTGAAATAGGTGAACGGGTTCCGGGTGCCGGGGAGGATCTGGCGGACCCTTTGGATGCCGGCGGAGTCAAGACGGACGAAGGGAAGCGCGAAGCGGCACCAGAGTTCGTGCTGCATCTGCTCCAAGACATGCTTGGGCGTGACGATGAGGATACGTTCTCCGCGGCCGCGCTTGACCAACTCGCTGAGGATCATCCCGATTTCGAGCGTCTTGCCCAGGCCGACGGCGTCCGCGATCAGGATGCGGGGGCGGACGTTGCGACTGTCCAGCGCCTTGGCTACCGCGATCCGTTGGTAGTTAAGGCTGTCGGCGAGCATGCGGGTGGAGACACCAAGCTTGGGGTCATTCAGGGGGGCCGGCGTCTTGCGGAGGGTGGATTCCAGCCAGAGGCGGGCGCGGCGGTAGTTGGGGCTGCTGTCGGCGACGACTTTGGAGTTCCGCGGGTCCACGACTTCAATCGTGTCCAGGGCGGAGTAGAACGCGGCGGTGGTGTCTCGGACGAGTTCGCTGAGCCCTTGCACTCTGACGAGTGTCCCGTCGACGGACTTCTCGGCGCTGGTGACCAGCCACTCCTCGTCACGGATGTGCACCACCGAACCGGGCGCGACGTTGAGCTCCCGGTTCATGCCTGTAACTGTCAAGACCTACTCCTGTACTTCGTGGATCCCCAATGCACCAGCACTCAAAGGCGATGCCTAGTGATTAGCTGGTGGTCCCCTAAACATACTAGGATCGCGGTCTTGGCTGGGCTTTTGCGAGGATACATCCGACCGTTAGCGCCATGTCATTACTCGGTGGGACACTTTTCTGAAGTTGTTCGACGAAAGCGAGTTTGGGTGCCTCAGGACGATCACGATCTTGTACCCGGAACACACTCAGTTCCAGCGGAGGATCAGAAGTGGCAACTGCAGTTCATCAACGGTCCGCACCCTGAGGGAGGCTGGGAGCTCTTTCTGGTCCGGTACCTTGTTGGGGGTTCCGATGAGTGTCAGTACCGGACGGACGGCGAATGGCTGGACACTTCTCAATGCCACGATGAAGACGCCTGGTTCTTCCTAAGCGCTTCCAGCGAGGACTGTTCTCTTTTTGATGTCTCTCAGATGGACGAGCGTACCGTAGGCGTAGAAGTTGGTTATCTGGTAGATCAAGCCGTTGAATGGTATGACCATCCCGGTAGGAGATTAGATGTCGCATACGAGATCTTTGGCATTGACGAACAGCAGCTGTTTGTTCGCCGCCTTCCTGGGCAATCTGACCTTCAGATTGAGCTAGCTACTAAAGGCCTCTTATGGAGCCGCAGTTCAGATCACCAATGGAAACTGCAAGGTAACCTCACGTTGCGTGAGCGTATTCAGCGAGCTGTCCTAATCGATCAAGCCGAAAAGTTGATTCGAGAGTCCAACACCGTCCGCTTTTCGCGCTCCGCTCAGGAAGAGGTCTGCGATCTCCAAATCGCAGCCGCTATTGCACTGGGTGCTCCATTTCGTGTGATCCCAACCTTTGATTCGATGCTGTTTGAATTGGCTGACAAGAACCTGCTCCGCTGGGGGTCTGTGCGACCTCTGCTGACCTGCTCTGCAGAGGCTACGCTCTTGAGTAGCGGCGACAGTGACGAAATCGCCGGGATTTCAGTCCGATCGGGCCCCAATACCTGGCTCCGTTACAGAGAATCTTGGTTGCCTGTCGAAAGAAGGCCTGATCATGAGCAGATTCTGCTTCCGCTTGCCATCGACGACCTAAGGGAAGTGGTCCTCGTGTGGGACGTGGCCGAGAAAGCCAAGTCTCCGCGGCCCAAACGACGAGAATATCCCAGCAAATCGGTTCATTTTGTCACGCAGGATGACCCCGGAGACATAGCTGACTTTGCCATACAAGGCCTAGTTCGCGGCTCGATGGATACGGGGCACGGCGAGTCCCGTCGTGCCGGCGCATGGGAGCGCGGATACCGGCCTGTTCTCGACTTTGAAAACCATATGCCTACAGACGAAGGCGATCTGCGCCCCTGGGGAGGCAGGTACCTGTGCCAAGTCGATAAGTACTTGGAACCTTTCGCCATCGAGTTCTGGGACTCGAACAGCGAGTCCGGTTCGGAAGCAGGTGAGTGGGTCTCGTTATCGGATTTCACCACATGGATAGCAACAGAAACGTAGTCCGCGCTGGGTCAATTGAAGCTTGTCCGCGTCAAGGCGAGATGAAAGGGAAAATCGTGTTATCGAGGTTCGTAACTTGGGGAGATATGAAGTCGATACATCGCAATGCTTTTGGCTCGAGTTATATGTTGTCTATAGATCATCTAGTCAACCGGGACATTCTGAAGGCGGGCTATTTTAAGCACGACGACGAATTTTACTACGACCTGGACCCAGGCTCCGTAATCGAAGCCAGACTGGAACGGTGGCCACGCTCCCCGCAACCTGAAGATCATGAAGAATACTTCGTCACTATGAGTACCAGTGGAAGCATACTCCTCGTTCTAATACTGGTGAACGACGAAACCTTTTACTATCGGCACGATGCCATGTGGGTTCATGTCGGGCCCGGGGACAACGTTCCAGGCTTTGACGAGGGATCGCTAATAACCGTTTCCAAGCAGATAGTCGACTTTTTTGATTACGCGGAGTCCAACGAGTTCGGTCTTATTGAGGAAAGTATCGAGAGTCTCAGAATCTGACGGCGGGCTGCGGCGCAGCTATCGTGCTGTTAGCCTAGCGAGCTATTGGTCCGATCTTAATTGGGGAATGATGAAAGCCGGCGACGTTACTCTGGGACATGTCTTCGCAGCTGACCACCACTTGGTCGTGCCGCTGTTTCAGCGCCCCTATGTCTGGTCCCAGGATGCAAACTGGGGACCTTTGTGGACTGATGTCCGCACTGCTGCTGAAGAAGTTGAGGCCGAAGTCTTAGATGAACATGGCCGCCATGATCCCAGAACATACTTTCTTGGCGCCGTTGTCATCCAATCCCGCCGTCATCTCCCACGAAGGCTGTCTTCCTCCAGCGTCATCGACGGCCAACAACGTCTGACGACACTCCAGGTCTTGCTGGCCGCTTCGCGGCGTGTAGCCCTGAGGATCGGCGCAGTGACGTCCGCCGGCCGGTTCAGCACGCTGCTGGAAAACAAGCGTGAAGCAATCCATCCCGAGCATCTGGAGGACCTCCATAAACTCTGGCCCCTTCCGCAGGACAATGGCGCCTTCGGCTGGGCTCTTAGAACCGAAGGCTCGGCTGTTCCCGCTGGACTTGAGGGACACAAACTAGTGAAAGCCGCAGACTGGTTCGAGGACTCGATCTTCAGTTGGTGCAACAGCTCTAATGACCCTGAGCTGCGACTGGGCTACCTGTTTGAAACCCTCCGCGACCGTATGCAGCTCGTACAAATTTATTTGGAATCGTACGATGATCCTCAAGTGATCTTTGAAGCCCTAAATCATCGCGGAGTGAAACTGGATGCCGCTGATCTCGTAAAGAACCTGCTATTTCAAAAAGTCGAACAGCAGGGCGACCATAAGCGAGCAGATTCGCTTCTCCTCGATAACTGGCTGCCTTTGGACGGTCAGCAATGGCGCCGTCAAGTAACAACAGGCCGCATGAAGCGGTCCCGCATCGATCTTTTGCTGAGCTATTGGCTCACCATTCAGACGAGTGGAGAGGTTAGCGCGGAGCACCTGTTTGTTGACGTGCGAAAGTGGCTGAACTCCGGTCCGGTTACCGTAGCACCGCCACCTCCTAGCGCTGCTGAATTGATCGTGGACATCCGGCGCTACGCGGACAAGTACGACGAACTGGAGCGGATGCCTTCTTCGTCAAACGTGGGAGCTCTTCTAAACCGCATGCAGGCGACCGGCACCATGACTCCTTGGCCACTGCTGCTGAGAGTCTTCGCGGACGATGCCGTGCCGTCAAACCAGAAGGAGCTTGTAGCACGAGCCATTGATTCCTTCCTCATGCGGCGAGGTGTAGCACGCATGCCCAACGGGGACTACAACAAACTGTTTGTTCAGCTCATGGACATTGCGAGCACAGCAGAGCCGGAGTATATCGGGGACACTGTGGTAGCCGCCCTAGCTGCACAAACAGCCGACTCAAGGCGGTGGCCCTCCGACGAAGAGTTCGCAGTTGCACTGGCCGACACGGGCCTCTACAAATCCGTATACAGGGCGCGGCTTAGAAGCTTGCTGGTGGGGTTGGAAAATCATCTGCAGTCAGGAAAGACAGAGCCAGGAAAGCAGCTTTCCAGCACAGATGCCAAACTCAACATCGAACACCTTATGCCTCAGGAGTGGGGCAAGCACTGGGCACTGCCGGATAGCCACACCGAGGATGACCTCTTGCGGAGAACTTCAGCGGTCCACCAGTTGGGCAATCTCACGCTTGTAACCACGAAGCTGAACCCCTCTCTCAGCAACAAAAACTGGGAGTATAAAAAGCCCGCGATTCAGAAGCACAGTCTTCTACGCCTGACCACCGGGTCGGTACTGTCTCGGCCCGAGACCGCTGACGAATTCGATGAAGCGTCTTGGCCTGACCAGTGGGATGAAGCACGAATTGCCGCACGAACGCGCCACCTGATCGGGGTAGCTCTGGAAGCCTGGCCGAGACCGACGGATGCCGCGTCCGCTGAGTCTGTAAACAGCTCTGAATTCGCCAATTCGGAGCCGAGCTAGAGGCGGGCGGATGACGAAAGGGCATGTCTTTGTCACGATGGGCGACCTGCTCAATCTCAGGTCAGATGCGTTCCTGCTACCCATAGACCGGCGGGCCACACCGGGCGATCGATGGAAAACGGCGTTGCCCGGGCTTGAAGAGGCTGTGCATATGCAGGATCTCTCTTCCATTAGGGAAGAATCAGCCTTCGCAGTTGCTCTGGATAAGTGGGACCGGGAGTCACCATTACCGGTCCTAACCGCAGTACCAATGACAGGCATTTCGGATGCGGATGAGTTGCTGCCGCGGTTTCGTGCATTCCTGAAGATAGCCACCACTGCTGTTACCGACCGTCGGAGGGCATCCGCAAACCAGCTGAGCCGTCCGGTGCTGGCCACGCCCTTTTTCGGTACCGGCCACGGCGGTGGAAACGTATATCGCGGCGCCCTTCTAAGAGTCCTTCTGAAGGAGGCTTACCGGCACGCCGATCAGGCGGGCGTCGATATCGTCTTTGTGTTTCAAGA
Source organism: Pseudarthrobacter sp. Hb11 (assembly GCF_059383655.1). Lineage (NCBI taxonomy): Bacteria > Bacillati > Actinomycetota > Actinomycetes > Micrococcales > Micrococcaceae > Pseudarthrobacter > Pseudarthrobacter sp. Hb11. The sequence goes on along the minus strand of NZ_JBWZCM010000015.1, from coordinate 40,910 downwards.
TCTGGCAGCCTTCGCTCTCGCCCAACAACAGCGCAGGGAAGGGGATACTGCCTGGGCCGCTTTGACGCCATCCCTGCTGGCTAAGGCCAAAGAGCTGGGTGAAGTCGCCCGGTCCGGCAGATTGGTCCCATTCATGGGCGCTGGAATCAGTATTAGCGCCGGCGCTCCCACTTGGCGCGAGCTCTTAGGCCGCTTAGCAAAAGCCGCGAATCTCTCAGAGCCGGAACGGAAAGCGCTCAAGGAGCTCAGCAACTTGGATCAAGCTGCTGTCCTTCGAACCTACTTTGAGGAGAAGTTTCCCGGTGCCGGCGACATAAGATTTGGTCGAACGGTGAGCGAAGCCGTCAACATGCAGCAATATGGACTTGCGCCCAGTTTGCTCGCCTGTCTGCCTTCCAGCGGTGCCATCACCCTCAACTACGACACACTCTTCGAGAAGGCGTCCAAAGACGCGGGAAGCCCACGCACGGTAATACCCGGGGAGAAACCTGACGACAGTACAGCCGCGACTCACAAATGGCTGCTGAAACTCCATGGGTCAGTTGATCAACCTGAAACCATCGTCCTTACGCGGGACGACTACTTAGGTTACAGCGCTACGAGGGAGGCACTCTCAGCGCTCGTGAAGGCACATCTCATCACACACCATTTGTTGTTTGTTGGCTTTGGACTCGCCGATGATCATTTTCACGAGATAATCCATGACGTCCGCCGGGCTTTGCCTTCGCAGGAAGCAGTCGGGCGATTCGGGTCAGCCCTCATGCTGAAGCGCGACGCAATGCAGGAAAAACTTTGGGGCAAGCATCTGAACCTCATCGATATGGAGGACACCGGTTCCTCTAAATCCGGTACCGCTGCCCAAGCGAGACGGCTCGAGATCTTCCTGGACGCCTTGATTGCTCACGCCTCTTACAGCCATGCCTTCCTATTGGCTCCCCATTACGGTGACGGCCTCACGGACGAAGAGTCGGCCCTCAGGGAGGCCCTCCTTGAAGTCGCCGCCGTTTCTTCTCGCGGTCCTGCCGGCGGCGCAACATCGGTCATTCACCAGATGCTGAAGGATCTCGGCTGGGACGGGCAGCTCCAAGCAGTTAGACACACCCCGAAGATGTAGGTGGTTAGCTCCGCACCCACAACCGCGACGGCCTCCCCCGCGTCCCGTCGGACATCTGCCCCGTCCCTGTCAGCTTCGGCTCCATGAACCGCCGGAACGTGTCGCGCATTAGCCGAGCACCCGCTACAACCTCATGCAGCTCACGCAGGTCCTTCAGCGTAAACGGCTCATCCAGCAGCGCCCCGGGATCCGGCGCCTCCGCATAGGCAGCCCGCAGCCATTCCACCGCCTTGGCCACGATGTCGGCATGCCCGTATGGCAGCCCGGCGACCACCTCCGGTTCCGCTGTCACCGAAGCCAGCCTGACGCCGTCGGACTTTAGCGCTTCCTGCAGCGCCGCCAGCGGCACCACGTCCACGTGCGCCACCGACAACACCCAGCCACGGTCGTCGCGCCCGGGCTCGTCAAACACCTGCAGCTGGCGCGGCACCCGCCCCGAGATCCCGGCCTTCTCCCGCAGGCACCGAAGCACCGCATCCGCCAGGGTCTCGCGTTCACGCAGGAACGTGCCCGGCAGGGCCCACTTTCCGTGCTGATGGTCCTCCGCGCGTCGCACCAGCAGCACAGACACACTCCCGTCCGCGACGGTCAGCACGGCCGTATCCACCGCCACCGACGGCCGCGGGTAGTCGAGCAGCGACGGGCCTTGTCTGTTCTGAGAATCCTTCACATCTCCATTTATCGCAGTCTTGCGCTAAAGAAGCAACCCGTGCATACTGAAATCAATTAGCGCAGAAATGCGATAAATCAACCGGAGGTCATCATGAAAGTTCCGCAGCTTCACGTCGGCGCCGGCAGCAGCCTCGGCCCGCTCAGCATCTTCCCCGTCTGGACCTCCGGCTCCGGAAGCCTCGGCGTCAGCACCGGCACCCACGCAGACGTGTTTGTCACCGAACTCGCCAGCGGCGCCCAGGTATCCCGCCTCACCGTCACCAACAACGGCCCGCACCCGGCACTGCTGCTGGAAGGCGAGCTGCTCGAAGGCGGCCAGCAGCACCGGACCTGGGCCCGCGACGTCGTCCTCGGCCCGGGCGAAACCCGTGACATCGATACCTTCTGCGTCGAGGCCGGCCGCTGGGAGGCCGGAGAGAGCAGCCACCGGCGGCAGGCACGGCGCGCTCCGCTGAACGTCTGGTCGGAGCTGGCCAACGGCGTGAACGGGCAGCGCGGAGGGAACCGGCAGGACCGCATTTGGGAGCGGGTCCGCCGCTTCGACGCCGCCCGGGGCGCCTCCGCCACCAGCTCCCTCCTTCAGCACATGGACTGGTTCAGGGACGACAAGGAGGAACGGAACCGGTTCAGCGCCGCGGACGCGCCCGCCCCGCTGGAGGGCCAGCGCGGCGTGGTGATCGGCCTGGGCCGGCAGCCGTTGCTCTTGGAGGTCTTCGGCACCCACACGCTCTTCCGCCGCCATTACCGGCAGCTGGTCGAGTCGGCGCTGCTGGACCTTGAGCTCCTGCCACCCGAAGCGCTGGCCTCCGGGCCGATGCCCGGCCAGCGCGCCCGCGACTTCGCCGCCTACGTCCAGGCGATGGACTTCGGAACGTTCGACGGCGGCGCCGGAGCCGTGGAGGTACGGACCCACGGCTCCCTCCGGAGCCGCAACGTCACCCGCGCCGCCGGAGCGGTCACCGCCGCCGGCATCGCCGTCGCACTCCCCCAGCGGCGCCCGCAGCTGGCCCACCTGACCGGCTGGAACACCCAACACCCCCTGATGGAGATGGCATGAAACTGAACCCGCTGCAAAATGACCGCGCAGCCGGCGTCCTCGTCGCCCTGGCCGCCGGCGACGCCCTCGGCGCCGGTTACGAATTCGGCGCCCCGCTGCCGGACGGCGCCGACGTCACCATGAAGGGCGGCCCGTTCGGGTTCGCGCCGGCCGAGTGGACCGACGACACCTCCATGGCCATCCCCATCGCCGAGGCGCTGCTGGAGTCCGCGTCCGACGGCGGCCCCTCCTCCCCCGCGGCACTTACCGCAGTGGTCCGGGCATGGACTGCCTGGGCCGCCGAGGCGAAGGACGTGGGGGCCCAGACAAGTTCGGTCATCGCTGCTGCACGCCGGCTGGCTTCCGCTGCAGGCCGCGAGGTTGAGGCCGCGGACTTCACTGCCGCAGCCGCTGACTTCCACGCCCGCACCGGCCGCAGCGCCGGCAACGGGTCGCTGATGCGCACGGCTCCGCTCGCGTTGGCATACCTGGACCGGGATCCTGCCGAGCTGATGGTTGCCGCCGGGGTGGTGAGCGCCCTGACCCACGCCGATCCTGATGCTCAGGACGCGTGCGGACTGTGGTGCGTTGCCATCCGGCATGCGGTTCTCACCGGTGTGCTGGATGTCCGGGCCGGGTTGCCGCTGCTGCCCGCCGAACGGGCTTCGCTGTGGCTGGGGCGGATCGACGTCGCGGAGCGGTCGCGGCCCCGCGACTTCACCCGCAACGGCTGGGTGGTTGAGGCGTTCCAAGGGGCGTGGAGCGCCATCCATTTCGCCGGTCTGTCAGCTGCCGGTCCCGCCCACCTTCGGGCCGCTTTGGAGGAAGCGGTGCGCGGCGGGCGCGACACCGACACGGTGGCCGCCATCGCTGGCGGCCTGCTGGCAGCTGCGTACGGCTACACGGCAGTGCCCTTCGAGTGGCGGCAGCGCCTTCACGGCTGGCCGGGCCTGCGGGCCCGCGACCTGATGGTTTTGGGCATGGAGCTGGGCCGCGCCGAGGGCCAGCGGTCTCTGTCCTGGCCGCGGGCTGAACGGCACGACTACAGCATGTGGGGACGCACCGACGCGCTGGTCCGGCACCCGCACGAGGACGGCGTGTGGCTGGGCGGTGTCGGCTCGCTTCAGCGGGTGGCCGAGCTGGGCATCGATGCGGTGGTGTCGCTCTGCCGGCTGGGCACAATTGACGTGCCGGGCGTGGCGCCGGAGGATCATGCCACGTTCTGGGTGGTCGACTCCGCTGTTGAGGGCGACAACGCACATGCCGCCTTTGTCCTTCAGGAGGCGGCGGCCGCCGTCGCACGCTACCGCGCGGAGGGCAAGACGGTGCTGCTGCACTGTGTCCGGGCGGAGTCACGGACGCCGACCGTTGCTGCTCTGTATGGGGCTCGTGTAGCCGGCATTTCTCCGCTGGAGGCGCTCGAGGACGTGCGGCGCCTCCTGCCTGGAGCCCGTCCGAACCCCCTGTTTCTGCGGGTGCTGAAAGATGCCCAGGCTGGCACTGGGTCCGTCTCCGGCAAGGCCACGACCGGTGCTGCCGAATAATGTCCGGGCCTGCTGATAGGAATATGACCATGACAACTACTCCTGAACTCAGCCGGGAGCAGCGTGACGCTGTAATGGTTGAGCGCTACGCCGACGGTGAGACGTTGGATGCCACCGGCAAGAGCTTCGGCATCACCCGCGAGCGGGTCCGGCAGATCATCGCCAAGGTGGGCGGAACCAACGCCGAGGAATCCCGCAAGAACCGGATTGCAGCACGGGAAGCGGCCACAAAGGCGGCGCATGACGCCTTCCTGGCGGAGTACGGGAACCTCGCCCGCCAGATGGCCAAGCGTGGCGTGACCCGGTCCGATGCCGTGCTGAAGCTCCAGGCACTGTACCCGGCGATCGACGTCGATCTGGCCGAGGACGCATTGAGGGGATCGGCGATTCTCTTCTCCAAAGCGCAGATCGATGACATCTTCTCCAAGGAGGCACTGGCTGCCGGCATCTGGTTCCTGCTCGGCTCGGACCGCAACCTTGCCCCTGGCCGTGAGTGGGCAGCGGTCAACCTAGACCTGTCCCTCATGAGCGAGCTGCGGGCAGCCCTGGAATCCGCCGAAGCGTCGGCCGACGACGTGGCCACCATTCTCGGCGTGATTGGTGCTGCCCAGAAGCTTGTCGCGGAAAACCCGCTGGCGAGTATCACCGGCGCACGCTACCAGGAGCTCCGTGAAGAGCTCGTGGTGGCCCTGGGCCTTGTGTCCCGGCAGGGAGCGTTCCCTTGGCCGCCCACCAGGCAGACAGTGATGAAGCGCTTCGGAGGCTGGAATGAAGCACTCGAAGCAATGGGAATCGGCACCACCACACAAGGCCGGCCCAAGGGCCTGCTGAAGTTCACCCGCGAAGACTATGACGACGCTGTGCGGGACTTTTGCGTCCACGCGTCGGCGGCGGCAACGAAGGCCACCTTTTCCGGGTACGACGCCTGGGTCAAGCAGGAGATCGCTGCCGGTCACGAACGGCCGTCCGGGGCGTCGGTGCGCAACATCTACGGCACGTGGGCGGATGCGGTCCGTTCGGCGCAGGAGTAGGTGCCGGACTTGGGGGACGCAATGGGAGAGAAGCCGCCCATGGTCGGCATCAATAAAGCAACTGCCAACATGACGGACGTGAAAGTCTTGGTTGCGGACTACCGCAAAGGTGATCCACTGCGGGTGATTGCAGCCAAGCATGCTGTGGTGGCAGAAAACATCTGCTCCCGGCTGACCAGTGAATTCATCGGTGATGACGACGAGCTCGCCAGGATGCGCAGTATCCGTGCGAGGACTGCTGCGACGAGGTCAAATCTCGATGAACAAGCGCACCTTATCTGGCGATTGGCCCAGTCCGGAATGGCTTTGGCGGATATTCCGACGGTTCTCTCCGCCCTAGCAACAGGGGCTGCAATCGATTCGGAAATAATGGTCGAGTTGCTTCAGTATTCAGGGCCTGCCGATCCACGCATCTGCACAGACATGCCCGCACCTGAGAGACCACGCCTGACCGACAAGCTGAGCATGCTGTACGTCATTGGAAAACATCACGGGATCGAGCCCGATTATCAGCTGGCGCTGGGTCACGTCCCTTCGGATGAAGCCGCCCAACTGCGGCTATTGACTACGGAAGAATGTCCGCCAAGACGCTTCGCCGAGATCCTGGCGGTCGTTGAGACCACAAAGCTGGCCATCCGCGCCCGGGTTATCACAACCTTGTCCGTCACGGAATACACCGCTACTGCTGAGCTCCTCTTTCAGAGTCTCAGTGGCTATCTGTCTGATAACGATGACGTCTGGCCGGTCCCCGCGCGATCGCTGGTTCGGCGCCTCGGTGATGGATGGTGGGAACAAGCGCTGGGCAGGGTGGGATTGACGCTACGTACCGCCACTGACCGTTTTGGGGACCGCGGCTTCCACCGGGCGCTTCGCGATTACGCCGACGAATGCTCAAGATTTCATTTTCCGTTGACTCTCGAAATCTATGACCGTTGGGTCATAGTTCAGGCATTTCGCGGCTGTGACCGACCTTCGGCTGTGGAGATAGTGTCACATCATGGCGGCTGGCTGGAGGCACTCGAGACTGTCCCAGGTCTGAACGAACACCAGCGAATCCCCGATCCTCCTGCTGAATTTCCTGACGGCGCCCTGTTTGAGTGCGCGGACGCCGCTCATGAAGCGGCGTGGGTCCGTGCCGGCGAGTACATTTGTGAGCTCCTTGGAAGAATGGGCCAGAACAAGTCGCTTCAGATTCAATACGGCGACCAAGCGGCCGGGGCCCTTGGACCGTATGCTCAGGCCACACGCGGGCCTGGTGGTGTTTGGTGCGAAATAGTATCCGAAGAGACTTTGCCCTCCCATGTATGGCCAGTCGATGCCGACTACATGGAATTACAGGGCTGGCTCGCGCCGGATGCAGTGGTTCCAGACTGGTGCAAGGAGTCTGTCCCGATTCACGATGCAGGGCATCAGATTCTCAACGGCCTGAGGTTCGGACGGTTGTGTCAGGATCCCTGGCAGCTCAGATGGAGCACGCGGCCGGAGTTTGCAGGAACCGGGCCGGACCGTGGTGTAACCGTGGAGGACACCCTCGCCGGAGCGATACAAACACTGCGAAATGCGTCCTAACTGCCCGTCAGCTAGCGAAACAACACCACAATTGGCAGTCCTAACGCGGGGGATCACAGCATGACACCATATACAAGCGCTTCAACCGATGCCGAACTGAGCGCCATCTGCAACTCATTTCTCGCAGGAGACCCGTTGCATGCGATTACCGAAGACGCAAACACCCACAGCTGGGACGCTCTGAACGCTCTTAGCACGCGGATCGCCGACCGCGGCGAGGAACAGCGTTCCAAATCGCTGCGGACCCGCTGTTCCGAGACTGTTCAAATTCTCCGCCGGGACGATGAGCGCATCTGGCAACTTGTGGAAGCGGGCGTCCCTGGCTCGGACATACCCAAAGTACTGGTCGCATTCGGGTCAACAGTCGACGTAGACATAGCCGCGGATCTTCTGAAAAGCCCGGAGCTGTTTCTCAGGATCTCGCGTGGGCAAGAGGCGGAGCCCCCTCTGCCGACCGATACCTTGAGTCTGCTGTACATCACGGGCTGCCATCGGGGCATAAAGCCCGACTACCCATTCGCGCTTGGAAAGATCCCGATGCCCGGTGTGACTGCATTTCGGGAACTTCATGTTGGGCAGCTCCTCCAAGGTCAAGTAGCCGAAATTATCGCCATTGCGGAAACCACCGCCGAGGCGATAAGGACGGGAGACACTGCCGGAATTTCGTACGAGGACTACGCGCGTATCGTCGCAGCCTCACAGGAGCCGGACAACCACGGACCCGAATGGCTAGTTCCGGCGCCTGTCCTACGTCGTCGGCTGGGAGCCGGATTCTGGTCGAGTGCACTCGAACGCGCGGGACTGTCGATCCCTTCCACCCGCGCGCGGTTCGCTTCTGCGGATTATGACGAGGCGGCCCGCTCTTTCAGGAAGGCCTATCACGACTTCGGGTCCCCGAAGGATGTGGCGAGCTATGACAGTTGGGTGACGGCTGAAGCAGCAGCGGGACGCGATCATCCCTCGGTGATCGAAATCAGGCGATTCTTCGGAGCCTGGGAGTCGGTGATCGGCGCGGTAATGCCTCCGGAGGTCGGCGTGGAGGAGTTCGCCGGGCTCGTGGCGATGTGCCGGACCCAGAGCGATGAGGAATACGACTGGGCCCGTGCGGGCGAGCGGGTCAGTGACGTGCTGGCCAATATGCCATGGAACTCATTCCTGAGCATCGATTACGGTGACGAGTCCGACGGGCCCCGCCGACCATACGCCCAGGCAAACCCGAGCGCGGATGGCGTCTGGTGCGAGATCGTCTCGGAAGAGTTTCTACCCGCAGACGAGTGGCCAATCGAGACCGACTACCTCCTGAGAAACCGCTGGTGCGCCCCCGACGAGGAAGTCCCGAACTGGCACAAACAGGGCGTTCCGCCCCTTGAAGCCGGGCACCAGCTACTGGAGGGCCTGGCGCGCGGCAGGTTCTGCCATGATCCGCAGAAGGTCCGCTGGCACAGCGGTGATTTTCCTGGCGGTCCGGGGCCAGGTGGCGGCGTCATCCTCGACTTTGAACCCGGCGGAATGGTCCAGGACCTGCGACGCGCGAGCTGAACATCGGCCCAGCCGGGAACACCGCCCCCAATAATGTCAGTGGCCACCTATAGCCTTTCCAGCAACCGTTGATCTGCTGCCAGGAGGCCCCCATGCCATTCCCTACTCCGCCGTCACGCCGAGTCCTTTCGGCCGCTGAAGCTGTCGCAAAGCGTTCCGGAGTTACAGCGCTGATCGTGTCCCGACGGGGCCTTATCCTGTGGGCAGTGGCACGAACGGTCGAATCTGCCGTTCTGGGAGTGCGGTCGGGCTGGATCACCGAGGCTACAGCAGGGCCGCATTGGGGCAAAGCCTACGCGGAGGCCGCTCGCGCCGTTACGGAACTGGCAGCGGGCGGGAACGAGCCCGTGTTTTCCGCTGTGGATACTGCGCGCGAACGCTTGCTGGGACTTGGGCTTCCTGTTGATCTTTCCTACCCGCCCGCTGCAGGCGTCATGGTGACAGAAAAAGCCGTGGCCGAGAGGCTTGATGAACTGTTTTGCCGGCTGGAGATTGCCACAGACGCCTCTATCGGACACCGCACTCCTTGGGCAGGGCACGGCTGGGTATTGGATTTCGGAAAAGGCCTGCCGCTTCGCCCCGGCCTGAAGGCCGTGGGCGGCGGAAGCATCCTGGAAAGCGAACTTCGGGCGATCCGGCTGGCTCTCGGATCTGCCAAGAACGCGTACACCGGCGTTTTAGACGGACGCTGCGCCGTCACCGTTTCCTCCGACAACCTCACAGCCGTGAGGATGCTCAACGACAACGGCTTCCAGCCCGGACAATCAACTGCAGCGTGCCGCGACGAGATCCAACGGATCCAGGTTCTGGTCGCATTTGCCGACGTTGAATTCCAGTGGGTCAAAGGGCACGCCGATTATGAACTGAACGTTCTCGCTGACCGGCTCGCGGTAATGTCCCGCAGGCACAAGGAAGCCGAACTTCCGGCACACGAGACTTTGCGAATGGCCGCAGGCGTTGTCGAACAGCGAAATATGGGCTTGGCTGCCTGAACAGCTTCCAGGACGAAGTCGTCCTGGCCCACGGCGGAATGCAAAGCCAAGGTCCTCAACTTCACGCGGTTTGGCCGTGTCCCCGTAGAAGCCCCAGACTTGAGCTGAACCGTGGGACGCCTCCCTGACATTCCGGTCCGCCCGACTTAGTCATATTGAATCTGCCCTTCACGGGCGGCCAAACTCTGCGGCCAAACGGCCACAGTTCTTACACTGCATTAGGAAGATGGAACGTGCCATGGAAATGCTGAGCGATATCAGCGTCGATACATTCAAAACTCTCGTGTGGCTCGCTGCCATTATTATCGGCGGATTCTTTGCCGTCGGGCGCCCGGTGTCTTCTCTAAAGAAAATAACAGCGAGGGCCGTCAATGCTTTGCTTGCGGCAACGATGGCATACGCTGCGGCCAATCTGGCAGTGGTGTTCTATATCCTTGCCCACCTCACTGATCCGCGCTGGTCTGTCGGGAAAGATCCAACACTTGAGAGTCCCCAGCTCTCTGCCGGACCGATCTTTCAGCCAATCACCGATACTCTGAATGACATCCTCGGCAGCCTGACCGGAAGCCTGAACGACGCCATTGCATTGAAAAATGCATTCCTGACCATGCCGGACTTCATCATCGCGGCCGGCTGGGCATTCCTACTGCTGGTAGGCCTCGTGATCGCAAGTCGCATCCTTTCCTGGTTCATCGAAAAAGACCAGATGGCGCAGATAGAACGGAATACCCGCGACCTGGCTGATATCCGCGCCCAGTTTGGTCTTGCGGCCTTCAAAGAGACGGCCCGATCACGCTCCTGATATCGGGGAAGATTGCCCTGTTCGTGTCGCCACGTTGAACGGGTCACGCCCGGCTAACGTTGGATCAGCGCAAAGCCGGGGAGCCGGTTCATCAATTTGGGGGCGGCAATGAGGTGCATTCCGGAAGAACCGGAGTTCGGTGAAGGACACCACGCAGAAAAGGCAGTCTGGACCGCCCTGCGGAACAGCCTCCCGGACGAATGCGTCCTGGCCCACTCGGTCCACGTCCGCGACGGCCGGAACGAATACGAGATTGACCTGCTGGTCCTCTGGCCCAACGTTGGCGTGGCCGCGATCGAGGTCAAGGGCGGCCAGGTCAGCATTACGGACGGGCAGTGGTACCAGTCCGACCGGAACGCCAAGCGCCCGATCAAGAGCCCGGTCGCGCAGTCCCAAAGCTCACTCCACGCCCTCAAGAACTGGCTGGAGAACCAGCTCGGTGCGCGCCTGAGCAGCCGCTGCGTCTACATGGTCAGCCTTCCCTATACCGACGTGCCGGGCGACTGGACCATGGCCGGCTGCCCCCGGCCGCTCATCCTCGACCAGGTGGAGAGCAAGTCACCCGCCGAGCTCGTCCGCCAGGCCATCGAAAACGAAGGCGGCGGAGCCTCCCCTCTTGCCCCGGCCTTCCTGGAACGCATCGTCCGCAAGCTGGGCGGAAACCTGGACACCGCCGTCGTGCCTTCCACCACTTCCAAGGAGGATGAGGCAGCGCAGGACCACCTCACCGAGCGCCAGTCCGTACTGCTCCAGTCAACCCGTTCACTCCCCCGGATCCGCTTCACGGGCGGCGCGGGCAGCGGAAAGACGTGGCTCGCCGTCGAAAAGGCCCGCATGCTTAGCAAACAGGGCAAACGGGTAGGTCTTTTCTGCTACAACAAGGGCCTGGGGCAATACCTTCAGGACCGCGTCGAAACATGGCGGCGCCAGGCCAAGCCTGTGTTCACGGGCGAGTTCCATGAATACGTGCGCGGGCTCGGCGTTCCGGACGGTTCCGGGCAGGACTACTTCGACGTCGAAATGCCCCGCCTCCTGAAGGAGCTGGCAGCCGGAATGGTGCCGCACGAGCGGCTGGACGCCGTCGTCGTCGACGAAGCGCAGGACTTCGCGCCCCTGTGGTGGGACGCGCTTCTCGCGTGCACCAGCGACCCGGACGCGGGGGAGGTATACGCGTTCATGGACGACCGGCAGGACGTCTACCAGCGGTGGGGAGGCGCGACGGCGGACCTCACCAGCGGGCCGATGGCCACCTTCGTGCCCATCCACATTGACGACAACCTCCGCAACACCCGCAAGATCGCCGAGACCTTCAAACCCTTCGCCGGCGACCACTTCACACCCCGCGGCAGCACGGGCCTGCCCGTCCGGTTCGTGGACTGCCCCACGGAGAAGGCACTCGACGTTGCCGGGGACTGCCTGGAGGCGCTGATCGAGGAAGGCTGGGCGAACAACCAGATCGCCCTCCTCACCACCAAGGACCGCCACCCCGTCCACCTGGACTATTTCGAACGGGGCGCCACGGAGGAGTACTGGCGGGACTTCCACGCCAACGACGGTGAGTTCTACGGGCATGTGCTGGGCTTCAAAGGCTTGGAACGGTCCGTTGTTGTTCTTTGCGTGAACGGATTCAAGGACATGGGCCGGGCCCGGGAACAGCTCTACGTCGGGCTGTCCCGGGCACGCAGCCTGCTGGTGGTGGTGGGTGATTCCGGGCTCCTGGAGGGGGCCGGCGGGCGGGAACTGAAGCTCGCGCTGTCCCGCAGCCAGGCGTGGAAGCCCGTGCTGGAAGACGGTTAGTGGCGCTGCTCACCTAAATTGTCGGTGCCCCGCAATACTCTTCAGGCACCAGATCAGAACCGTCCAATGGGGGATGAAATGCCAGAACTAGCCGACGCCGGGTCCCACCCGGTCGCGACGCTTCCGCGGGTGCCCGTCCAGGCTCCGCCCGCGGCGGTGCCTGCCTCCTACGACTACGCCTTCCTCTATTCGTGGCAGCAGGAGGCACTGAAGGCCTGGCACTCGAATGCGCGCTGCGGCGTGGTGGAGGCCGTGACCGGTTCCGGCAAGACCCGTGTTGGGATCGCCGCCGCTTTCGAAGCAGTCCGGCAGGGCATCAAAGTCCTGATCCTGGTGCCAACGGCCGAACTGCAGCGCCAATGGCTGGTGTCCCTCCGGCGCGACCTGCCCTCCGCGCGGCGGGGTGCCCTTGGCGACGGCCGGTCCGATTCCCTCGATGACGTGGACATCCTCGTGGCCATCGTTCATTCGGCGTCCAACCGGGAGACGCTCCGCTCGCACAAGGCCGGACTGATCATCGCTGATGAGTGCCACCGTTATGCCGCGCCCATGTTTACCGGCGCCTTCCAGGAAGGGTACGCCTGGCGGCTTGGGCTGACAGCCACGTTCGAAAGGGCGGACGGTGAGCACGAGAACCTCCTGACCCCCTACTTCGGCGGCGTCATCTACAACCTCTGGTACGACCGTGCGCTGAAGGACCAGGTCATCGCCCCGTTCGACATCGCTTTGGTCGGCGTTGACCTGCTGCCTTCGGAACAGAATGACTACGACGAGTTTTCCGCCGTGATGGTCGAGGCGGCACGGAACCTGGAGACGTACGCCGGCATTCCGCGGCGGCCCTTCCCCCAGTTCATCACTGCCGTGGCCGCGCTGGCCGCTTCGGATTCGCCCAGCCGGGAAGCAACCATTGCGCGCAGGTACATGCGGGCAATGTCCTCGCGGCTCACCCTGCTGGCGGAGGCGAAGACAAAGTACTTGGCGCTGGCAGCTCTGAAGGGAAGGGTTGATGGGTCCCGTGGGACCTTGGTCTTCACGCAGACCCAGGACTCGGCCCGGCGGGCACAGGAGCTGTATACGTCCCTCGGATCGGCGGCGTCGGTCGTGTTCAGCGGCATGGCCAAGGATGACCGCCGGCAGGGCCTGGAGGATTTCCGCACCGGCGCATCACAGGTACTGACGGCGCCGCGGCTCCTCGATGAAGGCATCGACGTACCCGAGGCCGACCTCGGGATCATCGTTGCAGCCAACCGCAGCCAGCGGCAGATGGTGCAGCGGCTCGGCCGCGTTATCCGCAAGAAGGCCGACGGGCGGCCCGGACGCCTGGTTGTCCTCTACTCCAAGGGCACGGTGGAGGACCCGGACGTCCAGGGTGAGGAGTTCCTAGGCAAAGTCCTGCCCTTCGCCCGCAACGTGGGATTCTTCGACATCAAGACGGACCAGGACGGGTTGCAGGCGTTCCTCCGCCAGGCCGAACCTGAAGAGGCCTCAGGGCCCGAGCCTGGTGAGCCGGCGGCGGGTACGCCCGGGGACGGCGCTGGACCCGAGGTCGGCAGTGAGCTGGAGCCGGTGGTGGAGCCACCCGTGGAGGAAGACGACAAGAGCGCGCCGACGTCGTTTGATCTCGAGGACTCCGGCTGGGTTGAGGAACTCCAGGGGCTGGAGGGCTTCAGCGACGACGGTGTATCGGACTACCTCCAGCGGGCAGGCCGCGCGGATCTGCTGACAGCCGAGCAGGAAGTGGCGCTCGCTAAGGACATCGAGGCGGGCCTTTACGCCGCCCACCTTTTGGCAGATGCCACTCCCCGCGGGCGAAAGGAATCCCGGGAGTTGCGCGCTATAGCTCTGCTGGGTGAGCACGCCGCCGATGGCCTGCTGGAGGCAAACCTCCGTCTGGTCATATCCATCGCCAAACGCTACCTCAACCACGGCTTGGATTTCCTGGACCTGATCCAGGAGGGAAATATCGGGTTGCACCGGGCCGTGTGCAAGTTCGACTACACCCTGGGTTACAAATTCTCGACGTGTGCCACGTGGTGGATCCGGCAGGCTGTCACCCGGGCCTTGGCCGACCAGGCGCGGGTCATCCGGCTCCCGGTCCACATGGTGGACCAGATCCACAAGGTGCAGGCCCTTCAGCGTGAAGCTGCCCGGAAGGGCCTCGAATACAGCCTGGAGGAACTCGGCAAGCTCACGGATCAGTCGACTGTAAAAGTGGAGTATCTTCTGGCGCTGGACAAGCCCGTCCATTCGCTGGACGTCCTAGTCCGGGACGGAAAGGGCGGATTAGAGCCGCTGGCGGACCAGATCCTCGATCCCTGGCACGTGGATGTTCTTGACCAGATCGCGAAGGAACAGCTGAAGGGCCAAGTACACGCGCTTCTGGACACGCTGACGGAACGGGAAGCCGGAGTCATTGCGATGCGTTTCGGACTGGACGACGGCGAGGAAAAGACACTGGATGTTATCAGCAAGGCCTACGGCGTCACGCGCGAGCGCATCCGCCAGATCGAGTCAAAAATGATGGCGAAGCTGAAGGAACCGCAAATATCAGAAGTTTTGCGGATCTTCATCTTTGACGGGTATGAGACACAGTTGTCTGGCTCCTGTCCTGCCGTGATAGAAACGACCACCGGTCAATGCATGGGGGAAGAATGAAGATCGAATTCGGGTGGCACCTGGACCGCGCACCGTGGGCGTACCTACAGCCTGACCTCAACCACGTCCGGGTGGGCCGAAAAAATTTCACCGTCCTGCTGCAGACCCGGCTGGGCATCACCCGCCCTGACACCGGCCACGCTGAACGAGTCAGCCAGTACCTCGAGCGGCTGAGAGCCATCAATTCACCCGAAGCATGGTTCCACGAGTCATTCAACGTGGACCCATGGTCTACAGCTCAGGAGCTTCTCGCCGCGCGAGACGATGCTGTGGGCAACGGGTGGCGCGGCGACCTCCCGGACTCTATCCCTGGATCGCCAGCGCCATCGGCACTGCTCCGCACGCTTGCCGCCGCCGAAAACGCGCCGGAAGAACTGGACCCGTCGTTGTCCGACGACATCGTGGAACTTGTGGCCGCACTCGACTCGCCGCTGCCGCTGGGCATCGAGGAGCTGATCCTGCAGCATCCGGAATCCACGTTCCCCAAGATCTGGCAGGACATTATTGGAAAACTCCGCATCCGCGGAGTCAGGATCAGCGAGGCCGTTCCGGCGGACACTCCTCCCCGGCTGACCATCCTGACTGCCGAAACGGAATGGGAAGCCGCTGAAAACAGCGCAAGGTGGCTCGCGTCGGGCGTGAACACCGGCGTTGCCGTGGTGTGTTCCGAAGGCAGCGCTGTCCTGGACAGTTATCTCGCCGGCTACGGTCTGCCAGCCGTCGGCGCTGGTGTCGCCTCTGTGTGGCGTCCGCAGGACCAGCTGATTCCACTGTTTTTCGAAGTCCTCTGGGCACCGGTGAATGTGCAGCTCCTCGCAGAGCTGCTGAGTCTCCCGGGATCGCCGGTCCGCCGTGGGGCCGCACGTCACCTGTTGAGCGCGCTCAGCCAGGAGCCAGGAACCGGAGGCGATGCCTGGACGGAAGCGATTGCCGCCATCCGGGACGACGAACAGCTCGGCCCGGACTTGGCAGATCTTCTGGATCATACCTTCAACGTTGATCTGCTGGTAGACGAAGCGGGTATCAGCGGGACCCTGCTGGCGGAGCGGGCCGACTGGCTTGCTGCCCGGCTGCGCGCCCGCGCTGCCCGCGACGACGCCGCCAAGGGCACCGCGGCGCTGCTTCAACGCATCCTCGCACTCCTCAAGCCACTCCCGAATGTTTCCCGCAGGGACCTGCGCCGGATTGTCACCGCCGTGCTCACTCCGTCCTCCGGGGCCCTGGTCGCCGCAGAAGCCTCACCTTGGCTTCGGTTGAGCCACCTCGCCGAGCTGAACGATGACGTCGACCAATTGCTTTGGTGGGGATTCCAGAGTGCCAGCACTACGCATCTGCGCCGCTGGGATGCACACGACGTCCATACCCTCGCCCGGGTGGGAGTCCACCTTCCTGCGCCTGAAGACCTGAGTGCGCTCGAAGTCACTCAAACTCTGGCCAGTGCCAACCGAGTCAAAGACCTTGTGATCGTCCAGATCGAACAGCGCGACGGCGAACGAGTCGGAGGAAACCCGCTTCTCGAGGCGTTGGTGGCCGCCCAACCGCACGTGGGTTCGGAATCCGTGGCAGGCCGCCTCACCCAATTCACCGTCAAGCCCCAAGACCTGACGGACCATACCGGCCGTTGGTCCATGGCAGGACGCTACGCTCAGCTCGTACCCTTTCCCGAGCACCACCCCGCCGCGCCGCGCCCCATCCACGAGGTGGGTCCAAATTTGGCTCTTGCCCCGGACAGGCTCTCGTACACGCAGATGTCCACCCTCCTCGGCTGTTCGCTCGCCTGGGTGCTCAAGCACAAATCACACATTCGAGTGCCCGATGCCGCAAGTGTGCCCACCGCCAACCAAATGCTCGGAATCTTCGCGCACAAGGTCGTCGAAGTGCTTCAGGGCCGTCTTCGGCAGGCGCACCGTGCGGTCCCGGACCCGGCCGAGGTAAAGGCCGTCGTCGACCATCTCCTCCCTCAGCTGGCCTCAGAGCTGCTTTTGCCGGGCCAACTCCACCGGCTGGCGGGTGTCCGGGCAACCATTGAGACCACGGTTTTTACGTTCTTCCAGCAACTGCAACGTGGCGGGGTGGTGCTGCAGGAGATGGAGAAGGAATTCAGCAGAGACCTGACAATCGGCGTGGGGGAAGCCGACCTCACGGTCACCGTGAAGGGCCGCGCCGACGCGGTGGGGGTCGATACTCAAGGCCGGACGGCCGTCGTGGACCTCAAATGGAGCAACACCGAGAAGTATTTTCGCGAGGATGTGCAGCGGGGAGAAGCCCTCCAGTTGGCGCTGTACCAGTGGGCTCTCAACGACGGGGAGGCGCCTCCCGATCACCCGGCCGCGTACTTCCTGCTTAAACAGGGCACCTTCGCCTCCGCCCACCCGGAATTCGGCACCGCCCTAAAGGCCAGCCAGGACACACCGGAGCTATGGCGCAGAGCCGTCCGGGCAATCGAATTCACGGTCGAGGAAGTCTTGGCCGGACGGATCACAGCAGCCCAACCTGCAGAGGACGCCCTCGCCGAGGGAGAACAGACCTCCGCGGCGCTGGCTACAGAGAATGAACGGCTGCACCGGGAACCGAACTGCAGGTACTGCCACTTCGGAACACTGTGCGGACTCAAGGGGGACTATTCATGAATCTGCTGGACAACGTCACCATGGTCTCAGCGAGCGCCGGGACCGGGAAGACCTATACGCTGACGGGCAAGATTGTTGACCAAATTGCGGCCGGCGTGCCCGCCGGCGCCATCATGGCCACCACGTTCACTAAGAAAGCCGCAGGGGAACTCCGTGAACGGATCGCCGCCAGGCTTCTGGAACAGGCTGAGAGAACGGACGACGCCGATGCTGCCGCAGCGCTGCGGCTGGCATCGCAGCAGCTTCCAGTGAGCCTCATCGGCACGGTGAACAGCGTCTGCGGCCAACTTCTCCAGGAACACGCGATCGATGCAGGCCTGTCCCCCGCATTGGAGGTCATCGGCGAGGAGCAGCTGGCCAGCATATTCAACCTTGCTACGGACGAGGTGCTCGCCGCCCACGCGGCAGAGATCCTTCCGATAGCGCACCGCATGGGCACCGACGGCAACGGTGCCCGAGATGCCAAAACCTGGCAGGAGATGGTTCGGTCCGTTGTGGATGCTGCTCGGACCAACCTCCTTGGGGCGCAGGAGTTAGCTGCCTGCGCTGAGCGTTCCTGGACCGGCTTCCGCGAGCTGCTCGATGCCCCAGGATCGGATGAACGGGCCCAGTGGCTGAAGGGCCTCCGCCTGATGGTTCCTGAGCTCGAAGCCATGGCGCGCGACGGCAAAACCCCTGCCGGCAAGAGGGTGGATACCACTTCCGCGTCGTTCAACGAGCACGTGCCCAAGATCCTGCACAAGATCTCGACGATGGGCGAGATCGAGGACATCACCTGGGAGAGCTGGCGCGGTGTTGTGGGGTCGGCGGCGCCCACTCCAGTCAAGGCGCTCCTCGCCCCGGTGACCGGGGTTATCAAGGACGGACTGCTTGCCAACCCCGCGCTCCATCACGACCTTGAACAATACATCCGGCGTGTCTTTACGTGCGCTGCAGAATGCCTCGAAGCCTACTCGGATTTCAAACGCCTCCATGGCCTCATGGATTTCGTGGACCAGGAGACCCTCGTCCTGAAGCTGGCACGCGACAACGAGGCATTCCGCCAGTCCTTTCCCGGGCGCGTCCGGTTCCTCGTGGTGGACGAGTTCCAGGACACCAGCCCCCTCCAGCTGGAACTCTTCCTGCAGCTGAGCCAACTCGTGGAGGAAACAGTATGGGTGGGCGATCCCAAACAAGCCATCTATGAGTTCCGCGGCACCGACCCCGAGCTGATGGAAGCCGTGGTGGCAAAAGTCAGCCGCCGGGAGCAGCTGTCCGAAACCTGGCGCTCCCACCAAGCTGTCGTGGACCTGAGTAACGCGGTCTTCGAACCCATATTCGGGGGCCACGGCATGCCAGCCGAAACTGTTCACCTAACGCTTCCGGAAGCACATGCCCAGTGGGAGCCCGGCTCCTTGGAAGCATGGGCCCGGCCCCAGTCCAACGATGAAGAACGGCTGAAGGCAACCTCCGCCGGCGTAGCGGCCCTGCTTGACCGTCGGCCGGAGTTGAAGCCCGGGGACCTGGCGGTTCTTGCCAGGTCCAACGCGGATGTGGAGTCGCTGTCCGCTGCCCTCGATGCGTTGGGCATCCGGGCGAGCCGCAACCCGCGCAAACTGTCCGATGCCCGTGAGGTACAGCTTGCACGAGCCGGGATGGCCTTTGTTGCCGATGCCTATGACACTGTCGCCCTGGCCGAGATCGTCGCTCTCCATCCCGGCCACTCCGCGCATGCGATGTGGCAGCAGCAGCTGCTTTCAGCTCCTGATGCCGCCCCGGTGCTGGAATCCTGGAATGCGGACCCGCTGGTCGCAGGGCTCGAGGCTCTTAGCGCTCGTGCCGCGGGGGCTACTCCCACCGAGGTTTTCGAAGCAGTGACCGGTGCCCTTGGCTTGCCCGCACTAATTGGCTCCTGGTCGTCACCTGCCACCCGGTTCCGGAATCTTGATGCTGTCCGCGGGGTCATCCGCACGTACTACGAGCGGTGTTTGGCCCTCCGCTCCCCCGCCACCCTTCGCGGCTTCCTCGCCTTCTTCGGCAGCGAAGAGCAGCAGGCCGCCGAAAACGCTGGACCGGATGTGGTCAACGTCCTCACCTATCACAAGGCCAAGGGACTGGAGTGGCCGGTGGTGGTGATGGAGGGGCTGGACAAGGACCTACGGCTCGCTGCATTCGGGGCAGCGGTGGAACAGGATGGCAGCTTCGATCTGGCCCAACCGCTGGCTGGCCGCTGGATCCGTTTCTGGCCGAGCCCCTTCCCCTACGGCGGGTCACCGCTCGATAACAGGGGTAAGACGAGCGACGTGGCGTTGCGGTCTGAGGAACGCGACCGCCGCAACATGTCGCGGCTCATGTACGTCGGTATGACCCGGGCCGTCGAGACGACTGTTCTTACTGCCAAGAATGGCTCTCCGGGATTGCTAAATAACCTTGGTGTCTCTTCGCTAGTGTCATGGGCAAAGCAGGACGAGGACGGCGGGGAGGGTTCGATCCGGGTGGCCGACAACGATGGCTTCCCTGCGCATGTCGAGGAGCTGGCGCCGGTGGACGCCGTTCCCGTAACCGGGGCACGGGTTCCACGGTTCACCGCTGTGCCATCGTCCTCGGTTCACGTTGCAGCTTTGCCGGCCCGCTTCGCAGCGTCTTCTCTGGATTCGTCAGGGCTGGTTGCTCAGGTGACGGTGGCTGCCGAGTTGGGGCCAAGGCTCGCACAGCATGGTTCCGACGACTGGGGCTTGGTGGGCAGTGCCGTCCACGCCTTCCTGGGGACGCAGTTTATGGCGTTGGATCCTGGCGCACAACGTGAGTTGGCGGAGCGCATAGTCACCCGGTGGAAGGTAGACGGAACGGTCGATGCCGGCCTTTTGCTGGACGCCGGGACGCGATTCGAGGCCTACCTCGACGCGGAATTTCCTGGCTGGTTCCGGTACCGCGAAGCGGCCATCGGGTGGCGTCCCGACCACCAGGTCATGGAGGGCTGGATCGACCTGCTGTTGGAGGGCCCGGACGGCTTTGTCTTGGTGGACCACAAGACGTACCCCGGCAATGATCCGGCGGGGCATATCCGTGAAAAGTATCTGGGCCAGATGGCGGCTTACAGGGAAGCGGTTAGTGCTGCTACGGGGAAACCGGTTCTGCGGACGCTAATCCACTTCCCGGCGCTGGGCCAGGTCTGCGAAATCAGCGTGGTCTGAACCGGTGGTGCCGGCCTACCACCAGCGGTGCCCGCACTGTGGGTTCCGGCACGCCCACTCTGGCACGCCTCTTTCAATGATTCCGGTCGCTGGATACAGGCGTTCTTCTTCCATGACGACGCAGCCGGCAAAGACCGCTTTTGGGTACTGCTCTCTGGCATCGGGCATCATCATGCCGTACATGATGCGCCAAGATTCGCTGCCGCACGCCGGGCACATCTGCGTCTCTGGGGACTTCTTCGCTTTGATCATGTCTGCAATATAGCTGTCCGCGCTGACATTCCAACGAATTACAGGTTCTCTCAGTGCTTAGCGTTTTTTGTAATCCCACGCATGCCTTCCTTGGCCCTAGGAAAGGACGACACGGCGCGGGCCCTACATTGGGCATTCCGCTAAGCAGCCTCTTTATCGCCCCTTGAGCAAGCGGCTAAACGCAAACCAGAATGCTGCTGCCATCAGGGCACCGATGGCAAGGCCGCTGGGCACCATCCAAACATCCGGCCAGGGTTCCTGAAATTGCGCGACAGTAAGGCCGACAGGAACTGAAAAAGCCAAGATAGCCATAACCATGAGCAACCAGTTCATGGTGTCCTCAGCGCCGCGGGCAACCGCGGCGTTTGCTTCTGATAGTTCCGCTCTCGTGCTTACAAGCCTCTGTTCGATACGGCTGGTGCGAACTGCGTGGTCGTATACCTTTTGCAGCGTTCCATCGGCCGAGACGACTCCGCTCCAGTGCATCTGCTTGAAGGCATTTGTAGCCGGGTGATGGCCCAGCAGTTTTCCGAGTTCCTTTACTCGTTTGGGTTCTTCAACTGCTCCCGCTTCAAAGAGTGCGTTGTCGACCGCAGTTATGAGGGAACCCTGCATCTCGTTCAGGAGGAAAACATCCCGGTATCGGATGAAATTACCTTCGCCGTCGTGTGCAACTACCAGACCGGCTGGACCGACTGCGATAGAGGCTGCGTCCCTCGGCAACGGTATGTAGCTCACCTCTGCAGCGCTAGCGATATCATCGATATCTGTGACTCGGCCATCTAGGTCCTGCAAGTTGAACATGAGCAGTTGAAGCCTGTTGGCCACACCGATAGCCTCAGTTCGAGACTCTTCTTCTTCGTCCACAAAATCATTGCCCAAAATGATTTGGGTCATCAGTTTGCACGGCGGCAGCGTGCCATCCAGCGGCTCAATAGTTGCAACCGGTTCAAGCAGTGCACTGTAAAAATTGTATACATCCATACGGACATCATCGTTTTGATTGCTCGTGGTTTCGACCGAGGGCTCTTGTGGAATCTTGTCAAACTCCACGTCCGCAAGACCAACAGGCCGAGCGGGATATTTTCGTTCATCCGCATCCGCACGAGAGCGTGATTCGGACGTCACGTCATTGGTGGGTTCCACAAATTCCGCGCGTTCCCCCAGCTCATCTTCACGATCTGCAAATGAATCATTGATGTCAAACTCAGTGAGTAAGAAATCAATATCATCTAGGTCGGTGATACTTGAGTAATCTGCACTTCGACTTTTCGCTACGGCTGGATACAGTGCAAAGTCCCGCAGAACTTGCCTGAGCTCGTCCAGCTCCTCGAGGTCAACATCGGGCATGTGGCCCGGCAAGTAAAGCAGAAACCTGATTAGTGCAAGACCGTTGTTTGCATCTCCGTCATGTATGCGAACTAAGTCGACGCCGTCAAGCCCTACTACTCGACCACTGCCCAGGTGAATTTCATCGCCGCGGTCGCTGTCAAGGTCCGCTCCAAACCGAGTGTTCAAGAGCTCGCGTAACTTAGGGTCGACATCTTCGGGCGCACTGGAATCAAACCAACTGTCACCGGGCCGCCTGTACCAACGGCGATTAGCGGTTGCCGGAGAGAGCCAGTAGCTGAGGCGCTTATCCAAAGCTTTCCACTCTATAGGTGCCGTATCGATATGCGAGTCATAACGGCTTGGCAGCCTGCCTACATGCCAACCCGATTGTTCATCGGGATTAGCTGAAATAGTCACGGGAATCATGACTGCAATATCAATGTGACTTATCCCCATAATGGACCAGGCTTTCAAGGCTGACGGGAGACGTCGACGCAAAATCCAAGTCCCCAACTAATGATTCGTGCACCCGGAATCTAACATCAGGCGTGCAATTTCGCAAAATTGGTTGTTATGTATTACCTAATTCATGCTCAACGAGTGGCCTCCTGCTGCGCCTGTAGGAGGCTGAATTTCCTGCGACCAAGGCTCGAGGCCTTTCATCAGATGCACCCGGCTCTCGGAGACGCGCTCGGGCTCCGCTGGGTTCTGCGCTGGCTTGCTAACTAAGCGCCGCCATTCACTATGCGAGCACCACCTCCAAATCCTGTTTCTTCGGGTGCGAACCGTCGGGTGCGAATAGTCGTTGGGCACGCAACTGACTTTCTCGTTAGCGGTCTTGGCTACCCCGAAAGCTCGGACACGTCTTGCAGGGTACAGACCTGACTACAGCCGCCGCTGCCGGAACATCGGAAACGATTCCCGTACCCGGTCCACCGTCTCCAGCGAGACCTCGACCACCCGCACCCCGGGCTCCAGCCCGAGATCCGCCTCGACAACCCCCATCGGGTCCACCAGCACACTCCGCCCCACGGACACCGGCGGCGCCTGGCACACGCCCGCGACGTACGCGCTGTTCTCGATCGCACGGGCTGCGTTCAGTGCCAGCCACTGCTCCGTCTTATGCTCCCCCGGCACCCAGGACGAACACACCAGCAAAACCTGCGCGCCGGCGTCGGCCAGGGACCTAGCCAGCTCAGGAAACCGCAGGTCGTAACAGGTCATCAGCCCGAACCGCACTCCCCCGTCCTCGAACACCACCGGATCCGTGGACGGGCCCGGCTTGATGAACGCCGACTCCCCGAAGCCCTGCGCGTCGAAAAGGTGAATCTTCCGGTAGAAAGCCAACTTGCCGCCGTCGGGCCCGAACGCCACCAAAGTGTTGTACGCCCTGCCCGCCTCGTCCGAGGTTTCCACCACGCCCGCTACCAGCGCGATGCGGTGGCGGCGGGCGATAGCGGCGAGCTCCCGGCAGACGGGCCCGTCCAGCGGCTCGGCCACTGCCGGAAACGAGGCATCCACCTTCTTCTTCTCGTAGATGGCGTACTCGGGGAAGGCGACCAGCGCGGCGCCGTCGCGCGCTGCCTCGGCGGCGAACCGGTCGATCGCGGCGAGGTTGGCACGGATGTCGGCGCCCGACTCCAGCTGCCCCAGCGCAATCCTCACGAACATTCCTTCCCTCGGCCCGGTGGCCGCACTACAGACTGACAGGCTCAGGCCGCGGCCTCGACCGTCGCCTTCTCCGTGGCCGTCATCTCCGGCGGCGAGGCCTTGAAGCCGCGGGTGATCAGGGCCAGGACCACCACGCCCAGCACCAGCCAGGACACACCCAGCGTAATGGCGTTGCTGTCCAGCCGGGAGAGCAGGTAGGCGCAGATGACTGCACCGATCACCGGTACCACCACGTAGGACACCGGATTCAGCTGCTGCCCGGCCCGGCGCCGGCGCACATAGTGAAACACCACCGAGGCGTTCACCAGCGTGAAGGCGGTGAAGGCGCCAAAGTTGATGAACGACGTCGACGTGGCCACGTCCAGGAAGATCGCGATCAGGCCCACGACGCCGGTGACCACCAGGTTCGCCACCGGGGTGTGGAACTTCTCGCTGAGCCGGCCGAAGACCGCCTTGGGCAGGACGGAGTCGCGGCCCATCGCGTACAGCAGGCGCGAGGCGCTGGCCTGCGCGGCGAGGCCGGAGGCGAACTGCGCCACCACCAGGCCGGCCAAGAACACGGCACCGAACAGCTGCCCGCCGATCTGCAGGGCGATAGAGCTCGCCGCGGAGGCCGAGTCCTCGAACACGCCGCCGGGGTGGACCAGCTGTGTCACGTAGGACACCGCTACGAAGATGCCGCCGCCGATCAGGGCCACGAGCATGATGGCGCGCGGCACGGTCCGGCGCGGGTTGATGGTTTCCTCAGTGAGGGTGGTGACGGCGTCGAACCCCAGGAACGAGTACGCGGCGATCGCGGCACCGGCGGAGATGGTGGCGAAGCTGGCGGTGTCGTTGAAGAACGGCTGCCCGCTGGCCAGTCCCCCGGCACCGTTGGCGGACACCACGTTGCCGATGGCCAGCGCCACGAAGAACACGAGAACCAGCAGCTGGAACGCCATCAGCACTTGACCAGGGGCTAACAGCGGAACGCTGTATGTATCACTAGTAGAGCAGACAACTACGACGATTTTGGTTGGCATTGGTTCATGCCCCCGCGCCCCGAGCAGTCTTCAAAGGAGCAAACGCTCAGGTGGGCGGAACGCAGGGCACCGATCGGGGCTCGGATAAGGGATCTGCGAACAGAGCAGTTTCTCTCCTAGGAAGCTTTGGCCCTGGAGTCCGGATTGAGCCGGAACGTGATTAGCGGAACCGAGTGGGGGAAGAAGAGCGTGACTTACGAGCGACTTTGGGATATCGCCGACGTGCTTGAAGTACCAGTGACGGCGCTACTCCTCCCGCCGGATTCGTCAGTAAAGAAACGCCGTACCGAGGCGGCCGACGGAATCTGGGCCGTTACCCGGAAACTTTGAACAAATTGCCAGCAATACCCGGTGGTTAACCACCGTTTGCGGCAGGGTAGAAACATGCCATGAAGGGTCCAATCAAAATCTGGCGACCTTGCCCGACGTGCCGCGGGTAGGTCCGTCGATAGCGTATGCCATGCCTCTGCTCCAAAGGGAAGAGCGGCCAGGGGCACACCGCAACCTTACTGACCGCGCCACAAGTAAGTTCCAACGTCCGATTCACCGCCGTCTAACGCTCGAGTGAGTGCGGTGCTTCCCGGGCTGCACAAGGGATCAGCGTGTGGGGCGTCGGTGCTCCTCGCTATGGGTATCCAGTCTTTCTATTAGCCGTCCCTGTGAACGCTCAAGGACGCAATCTCATTCGTCCCGTCCGGCAATGCTCTCAGGCCGTCATCGCCCTCAGGGTCGCTCTCTAGGTGGTCAACAAGAGCGTTGTCTGCCGACTCAGTCAGCGACAGCACAATTATTGTGAATCTGGCTCTGTCTTCGATTTTGCGCCCTAGGATCACCGGGAAATTGAATTCACCGTTGCGCTGCTCGAGGCGGCTCGGTAAAGGGTAATAGTTCCGATCTTCCGCTTTGACGACTACCCATAACGTCGTCTTTGCTTCTTCGTAGCCCGTGACATTCAGAGTCACTCGCTGTTCTTGGCCGACAAGCGAGGCGCCAGGACCGGGGTGAGAGAAGGTCGCAGCCACCTTGGACTGGAATAGGGAGGAGACCCACGTATTGAACTGGGGTGATGTGAATGCCATAAAAATTGTCACCACACTGACGACTAGGACGGCGACGGCACTAGCTGTCTTGAGTGTCTTGTTCCGTTTACGCCGCTTGGGACCTGACGATGCTTTCTCGGCCGCCTTCAAGCCTAGATCGTCGGGACCGGCACCCTTGTCTTCGATAGCCATGAACCTATATTTACATGCAACTTCATTCCCAATGGGCGGCGCCGCGGCGTGGCATTTCAGGATCTAGCCACGCGTGCATCTTTTTCAGCTGTGGGCCACCCTCCCATTGAGCTGGTAGCTCCAGCATAGGAGTCACAAACCAAATAGCGCTGTTCACCTGTCCATCATCGTGGACATCCACCATTTCGGTGTTCCACCGCTCCGCCACGCACGATGGAACTACCGGCTGAGTTGCGGCATGCCGGTGATTCCTCGGTGGGCATCTGGATGACCTCTCGCGAATCGGCGCTAGGAATGGCAGGACCGATGAACCGGTAGCCGAATGCCGGGTCATCGGCGTGGACGTCGATCGCAGCGTTAATGGGGTGTGCTTTCTCCCAATCCCAAACCGGGACGGTATTGGATTCCCACTTTTAGAGGGCCTGTTTGGAGAAGTTCAGTACCCGGCAGGTCACCGCGACGGGAACACCGTCAGCGGCAAGGTCAAGGACCAGCGGGAACATCATTGTGAGTTGATGTGCCTAGACAGATACGCGACGTCCTGGCGCATGACGTCGGCTTCCTGTTCCAAAAGCTTGATGCGCTTCTCCGCTTCCCGCAGCTCGGCGGATTCTTCCTTCGCGGCCCTGGTTTTGGGTCCTTATCCTCGTCAGCTCTCTTCAGCCAACGGTGCAGTGCAGCCAGCGAAACGCGAAGTCCTTGGCGATCGTGGTCAGCGGTGCTTCGCCCTTGCGGGCAACCGCGACCTCGTCACGGCGGAACACTTCGGAATCGGCCTTGGGCATGATGAACATCCTTCCACCCGCGAGGTTAATCGTCACAGGTCAGGAGTCAACCAAACCTTTAGCAGTCCCAAAGCAGCTTTACCCTTGATTCCTCCGACCGTGACATTGCCTATCACTACGGATCCCCAGTAGTAGCGTTCACGCTGTCTGGCGAAGTGTGGGTCGAAAACACTGTTGCTGACATGTACAAAAGGTCTAACTACTGCTCATTCAGCCATGTGCAGGTAGACCCCTTATTGGGGCAACTAAGCCACACTCCTAAGCACCACGTGAAAGCTTTCTATTGTTCTTTCAGCCCTAGCCAGCGTCCAAGGAGCGACCTCCCGCTTAAGTTTCATGTCCGCACCCGTGTCATACACGTCCTGCCCATGATCCCGTGACGATACTGTCAGTAGCGATGGGTGCTCAGCCAGTGAGCGCAAGTAGAAGGCAGGTACTAGTGTCCACATCAGACGAGCGGAGCCAGCAACAACTTGGTGGGGGCAAGGGGCTTAAGGACTACTCAGCTCACCTTGAAGCTGCACTTAAGGCAGGAAAGTTGGGTCGAGAGGATCTGCGGAATATATACACCGTAAAGAGCCAAATTTTCCTTTCCGATAACAACAGAATATGGACCACAGCCGCTATCGTGATTCCGTTGGCCTTTGGTGCTGCTGCCGCTCTTGAAGCCAATAAGGACGCGACCTCCTCGCAGCGCTTGATGGCAGGATTCGTTGGACTGGCGCTATTAGTCCTATGGAATGTGTTCGCTGACCGCCACAGAGCTCTCCAAGATCGCTCCCAATCTTGGCTGAGCTCTATCGAGAAGATTTACGGCTGCCCTCGTGAATCAGTAGGCGGGATCTCCAGCGGCGGGTGGAAGTCGATCCGCGTCTACCGTTGGCTTTTAGCGGCCCTTTTTGCCTCCTATCCCATTTTCAATCTAGTAATGGTGTTGCGCGGGGCCTAGGCCCGGGACACCGTGCTTATTCCTTTAGACGGCGCACAGCACTTTTTGTGACCTCACTCTCGCTGTCCGTGTCTTCAGCCGGCCCACGCAAGCCGTCGGCAAGGTCAGGCCCGAACAGGTCTGGGGCCATGCAAGACGAACGGGTCCATCTGAGATTCGAGCACCGTACGCGTTGGGCACGTACAGTTGCACATCTATAACGTCTTTAGGTCCTTTGACTAGAGTCTTTCGCAGGGCCGCCCGGACGGGCGGGAGCGTCTAAAGGGATCGCTGATGGTCCTAGCGCTATTGGCATCCATGGATGTATTTGTCGAGCTAGCCGGACATCGAAATGCTTACCCGGGAGGTCAGCCGCTGACACCTGCGATGGTCAGTGCAAATCATCTGGCTGCAACTGACGTCCTTGGCAACCTCGATGTTCTCCAATGGTTACAACTTCCTGTAGCCGGCAGCTTCACGCCCGCGCACTATTCTTCGGAATCACTCCGAGATTGGGGCAGCCCCCGGCTAATCCTCTTTCGGGCTGATTGGCTGGGTCTCATGGTGACGGGCGGCTGCAGCCGGAGAGTCGGTGGCCAACTTGGCCTCACAGGATGCATCATGCAAGGGCGCGCCAGGCGGTAGCCTGACGCACCCCGGTAAGCGCGGGACTTACGAACGGGTCCAGCATCGGTTCAGTCGATGAGCACCTCCTGCTTTCCACTGTCCGAAATTCAGCGCGGCCCACAACCTTCCCGCCGCGGTGGTTCACCCAGTTCGCCACCGCAAGGAGCGCCACGAGTCCGAACAAACTCAGAAGCTGAGGACGGGAGTCCTCACCGATGAAGCCCACCGTGAATATCGCCGCGAGGATGAGCAGGCCAAGACCCGTGAGCCACGGGAAGCCCGGCATCCGCAGGGGAAGTTCCGTCACCTCGCGGTCGGCACGAAGGCGCAGCGCCAGCTGGGCCAGGAGCGCGGACGTCCACACCACCAGGCACGTGGAGCCCACGCCATACATGCGGCCTCCAGAACGCGGCGAACGGGCTCCTCAATCCTTCAGAGCCCACAGGAACCACAGCCGCAATCACAAAGACCGCCCCGATAAAGAACACCGCGACGCGAAAAGGCACTGTCCTGACTGCCTTCTTCACGCTGCGGGCGGGCTCCGCCGTCTCTGCTGCTGCCACGGACACAATCTCGGTGCCCTCGAAGGCGAACGCCAACACAAACAGCGCCGTGGCAATACCGGCGAAATTGCTAGGCGCGAAGCCGTCGCCCGCATGACGGCGAGCGCCCTAGTGATGGAATGGGCGGCGTCATCTCCCACGGGGCGGTGGTGGCCCGCGCGTCTGGCATCCCCGCGGTGGTGGGGGTCACGGATGCCACACGCGCCAGCCCGACGGCCAGGGCTCAACAGTCGACGGGGCCGCCGGAACCGTCACCTGGTGAAGTTACCCGAACAGCGCCGCCACCCGGGTCAGGGTTTGGTAGATCCCGTAGGCCAGCGGGACGCCCACAAGCGCCCAGGCGATGGCGAGTTTGCCGGCGGACACTTTGGCGGGCGCCTGCGCGCCGGGGGTGTGTGCTGTGCTCATCTCAGGCCTCCATGGCAGGTTCTTGGGCCCGTCCGCGGTCCGGGCGGGGTTCGTGGAATCGTGCGTCCACCGGCTTGACCATCAGGTTGGCCAGGAAACCGATCACCAGCAGCGCCACCATGGTCAGCAGCGCCGGCTGGTAGGAGGCGGCATCCAACTGGCCGGGCTTGCCCTGCGCGTCGAGGAAGGCGTTGACAATCAGCGGCCCGGCCACCCCGGCAGCGGACCAGGCGGTGAGCAGCCGGCCGTGGATGGCGCCCACCTGGTAGGTGCCAAAGAGGTCCCGCAGGTACGCCGGCACGGTGGCGAAACCGCCGCCGTAGAAGGAAATGATGACGAACGCCAATGCCACGTACAGGACCGTAGTGGTGAAACCCGCCAGCGCCAGCACCGTGTAGAGGACTGCACCGACGCCCAGGTACACCATGTAGATGCGCTTGCGGCCGGTGACGTCGGAGGTGGCGGACCACACGAAGCGCCCCGCCATGTTGCCGATGGACAAAAGCCCCACGAAGCCTGCGGCGACGGCGGCGCTCACCAGGGAGACGCCGTCGGACTGGCGGAAGAAGTCCTGGATCATCGGCGCGGCCTGCTCCAGGATGCCGATGCCCGCGGTGACGTTGCAGAACAGCACAATCCACACCAGCCAGAACTGTTTGGTCTTCACGGCGTTCCTGGCCGAGACGTTCTCCGTGGTGACCAGCTTGGCGGCCTTTACCTTGGCGGGGTCGAACCCTGCCGGCTTCCAGCCGTCGGCGGGGACCTTGATGGTGAAGGCGCCGAACAGCATGTACGCAAGGTAGACGGCGGCGAGGGTCAGGAAGAGTTTGCCCACGGCATCGCCGCTGGCCACCCAGTCTTTGGCGCCGGAGTTGGGGTCGTACATTTTGAGCAGCGCCGTGGAGACGGGGCTGGCAATCAGCGCGCCGCCACCGAAGCCCATAATGGCCATCCCGGTGGCCAGGCCGGGCCGGTCCGGGAACCACTTGATCAGTGTGGACACAGGCGAGATGTAGCCGATGCCCAGCCCGATGCCGCCCACCACGCCGTAGCCCAGGTACACGAGCCACAGCTGGTGGGTGAAGATGCCGAGCGATCCGATCAGGAAGCCGCCCACCCAGAACATGGCGGAGGTAAACATGGCCTTGCGCGGACCGTTCCGGTCCACCCAGGTGCCCATGATGGCGGCGGAGAGGCCCAGCATCACAATGGCGATGGAGAAAATCACGCCGATCTCGGTCAGGCTGGCTTCAAAATGCTTGACCAGCGCCGTCTTATACACACTGGTGGCGTAGGCCTGGCCGATGCAGAGGTGGACGGCGAGCGCCGCGGGCGGCACGAGCCAGCGGTTGAATCCCGGTGGGGCAACAGTTCGTTCTCGGTCCAGCCAGCCCATAATGCTCCCTTGCTTATAGAAAACGTCGGTGTCCTTCAGCTGCCCCCGCGCATACCACTCCAGAGGCGAAAATCCCTCTTATGGCGCCGCGGCCTCCGGCGATTATGGTCCAGATACTAAGCCAACGTATCTTTGATGCGCCGGGCGGTGAGGAATCCGCGGTGAACGGCGCAGGGGGCAGCTGACGGGTGCGCGGATCAATGTTCGACGCCGGCACGGGCGCCTGGGTGCGTGGCGCCGTCCTCGCACCGGATTCCTGTTTACGCCTGGTCCTCCAGCTCCCAGTCCTTGACGTCCGCGAAAGGCGCGAAAACGGAAGGATCGAGTTCCTCGAACTCCAGGTTGTTCCGGACCAGGTGCGGCCAATTCCGGTTGGCCAGGGCAGCCTTGCCAAGTGCAACCACGCCCGCCGCGCCGTCTGCCAGCATGGACACGGCAGTGTCGGGATCGTCCAACTGCCCGTTGGCGATCACGGGCAGGCCCGAGTACTTCTTCGCCAGGGCAGCAAGGCTTTCCTGAGCATCGGCGAAGGCTGGCTCGGTGGCCCGGTACTCGGTGGTGTGGACAAAGTCGATGCCCGCAGCGCCCAGCGTCCCGAAGATGAGTTCGGCTTCTTCCACTCCCCCGAACGGGGAGTCACAGCCCCAATGGATCCGCCTGTTTCTGATGGCCGGGGACCAGCTCTCCTTCGGCGTCATCCAGGGCGGCACCCGCTACTACATTGCGGTCCAGGGCGGCATCGACGTCCCGGAGGTGCTCGGTAGCCGCTCCACGTACAGCCTCGGCGGGATCGGCGGGTTCAAGGGCCGCAAGCTCGAGGCGGGCGACGTCGTCCCGGTGGGCGCTCCCCTCAACGGCGGAAATCTCCCCGAAGCCGAGACTGTTCCGGAGGAATTCCGCCCCCATTTATGCCAAGGAGCAGGAAGTCCGGATCGTGCTGGGGTTGTACGACCACCGCCTCACTGACGAAGGCCTGGGCAATCTCCTGAATGGGGAATGGCAGGTGACGCCTGTGGCCGACCGGATGGGTCTGCGCTATTCATGCCCCGGGGTGAAGTGGAAGGAGCGGGAACAGCCATTCGGCGCCGACTCGGATCCTTCCAACATTGTGGACGCAGGGTACGCCGTAGGGTCCATCCAGATACCCGGGGGCACCCAGCCCATCATCCTGCACCGCGATGCCGTCTCCGGCGGCGGCTATGCCATGGTAGGCACCGTTATTAGCGCCGACATGGATCTGGTTGCCCGGGCGGCCCCCGGAACAGTAACGCGGTTCGTGGCCGTCAGCCTTGCTGATGCCCTGGAGGCCCGCAGGGGTCTCGCCGAACTGCGGAACAAAGCGTGGCCGGCACTGGTGAAGGTTGGGGCACCTGACCGGTAGGCCCGGTTTGCGAAGGGCGCGCCCGGCCCAAGCCAGACGCGCCCTTCATGTCCCCTGAACGGGAGAAGTAGTTCGAGCCCCTGGTTCAGTCGATGAGCACCGGCTGCTGTGCACCCTCCGGCGCTTCAGCGCCGCCCGCGACTTTTCGGTTCCGGTGGTTCATCCAGCACCCCACCGCCAGAACCGCCACGAGTCCGAAAGTGCTCAGGAGCTGGGGACGGGAATCCTCGCCGATGAAGCCCACCGTGAAGATCGCCGCGAGGATGAGCAGGCCAAAGCCCGTGAGCCACGGGAAGCCGGGCATCCGCAGGGGAAGTTCCGTCCCCTCACGGTCGGCACGCAGCCGCAGCGCGAGCTGGGCCAGGAGCGCGGACGTCCACACCAGCAGGCAGGTGGAGCCCACAATGTTCAGCAGGACGCCAAGGACCATCTCGGGGAATGCCAGCTCCAGCACCACGGTGACAACACCGAACGCGACGCTGGCCAGGACTGCCACAACCGGGACCCGGGCCTTGGACACCGCAGCAAGCACGCGAGGTGCCTCACCCCGCTCCGCGAGGGAGTACGCCATCCGGGATGCGCCGTAAAGGTTCGCGTTGAGCGCGGAGAGCAGTGCTGCGACGGCCACCAGCGTGATGGCGGTGGCCGCACCGGGCATGCCGGCGGCCTCCAACACGGCGGCGAACGGGCTCTTCAGCCCATCCGAACCGACAGGAACCACAGCCGCGATGATGAAGATGGCACCGATGTAGAACACCAGGATGCGCCACAGCACCGTGCGGACTGCCTTCTTCACGCTCCGGGCCGGCTCCGCCGTCTCGGCTGCGGCCACGGACACAATCTCGGTGCCGCCAAACGCGAAAGCCACCACAAAGAGTGCCGTGGCGATCCCGGCGAAACCGCTCGGGGCAAAGCCCTCTCCCATGAAGTTGGACAGGCCCGGCGACTGGACGCCCGGCAGCCAGCCGAAGAGAAGCGCAGCGCCCACAGCCAGGAACGCGACGATTGCCGCCACCTTGAGCAGGGCGAACCAGAATTCGAACTCGCCGAAGTTCTTCACACTCGTCAGGTTCACCGCGGTCAGCACCACGATGAACACGAAGGCCATCAGCCACACCGGCAGTGCCGGGAAGATCGTGGCCAGCAATCCTGCCGCACCAAGCGCTTCGGCCGCGATGACCACCACCAGCTGCAGCCACCACAGCCAGCCCACCGTGGCACCGGCCACCGGCCCGTACGCTTTGGCGGTGTAGACGGAGAAGGCGCCGCTGTCCGGGTTGGCGGCCGCCATCTCACCGAGGGCCCACATCACCAAGATGATGAGCGTGCCGGCCACGAGGTAGGAGACCAGCACGGCCGGACCAGCCGCCTGAATACCCGCGCCGGAGCCGATGAAGAGACCCGCGCCGATGGCGCTTCCGAGGCCCATCATTGTGAGCTGGCGTGGTTTGAGGGCCGCACCGAGGGCGCGGGCAGACGTCTTTGTCTGTTGTTCCATGGGAATTCCTCTAATTAGTAGGACGGATTGGAGTTGGGGGGACAAAGAATTTTCAGGCCGCGTGGGCTTCGAGGAGCCGGAGCACGCGGTCGTTGGAAGCGGCGTCGGCAACGGTGATCCGCACGCCGTCGCCCTGGTACGCCCGGACCAGGATGCCTGCGCCGTCGAACGCCTCCATCAGCCTCGTCCGGAGCTCGTCGTCGGCACGGATCCACAGGAAATTGCCCTGGCTCGGCTCCAGCTTCCAGCCCCGGGCTGCCAGCTCCCGAGACATCCGTGCACGCTCCTGCTTGACGACGGCGACTCGCTCCTCCATCTCCTCCCCCGCATCCAGCGAAGCGACGGCCGCCTTCTGGGCCAGCGTGCTCACGGAAAAGGGCAGCGCGGTCCGGCGCAGTCCCTCGGCAATAAGCGGCGCGGCCACGGCGTACCCCACGCGCAGGCCGGCCAGTCCGTAGGCCTTCGAAAACGTGCGCAGGATGCAGACATTCGGGTACTGGCGGTAGAGGGCTAGGGAGTCGGGGCCGCTGCCCGCCTCGGCGTATTCCACGTAGGCCTCGTCGATCACCACGAGGATGTCGGAGCGGACGGCGCGAAGGAAGGCCTCGATGCGTTCGTGGCTGATCGGGACGCCGGTGGGATTGTTGGGGGTGCAGAGCAGGATCACCTTGGTGCGCTCGGTGACCGCCGCCGCCATGGCATCGAGGTCGTGGCCCTCCAGATGGTCTAGCGGGACGCGGACCGGCCGGGCGCCCGCAAGCTCCACCAGGATGGGGTAGGCCTCGAACGAGCGCCACGCGAAAACAACCTCATCCCCGGCGTCGCACAGCCCGGTGATGATCTGCTGGAGGACGCCCACGCTGCCGGGCCCCACTGCGATCTCCCCCGCGGTGACGCCCAGGTGCCGGGCAAGCCGTTCGCGGAGTTCGACGGCGGCGCTGTCCGGGTAGCGGTTCATGGTGCCGGCCGCCGCGGCCACCGCAGCCGCGGCAGCGGGCAGCGGCTCGTAATGGCTTTCGTTGCTGGCGAGGGCTGCGATGTCCGCGCCGGCACCCCGGCGGCCCGGGACGTAGGACGGAAGCCCGGCCACGGCGCCGCGAAGGGTGGGCAGCGCGGTGTCCGGCCTTGTCAAGAGTTGTTCAGGGGTCATGGGCACCGATCATGGTTGTGACTCGGCCCACATAGCAAGATACGCTTTTGTGCTTGGGACTTCTGCTCAACTTCTAGTAGCTCTGGTGAAAATATGACCATCTCGAATGCTCGCACCCTCGATTCGCTCGACGGCCGGATCATCCTGGCCCTCGACAAGGACCCCGAAGCCAGCGCCCTGGCACTTTCCCGGACACTCGGCGTCGCACGCAACACCGTCCATGCCCGGCTGGCACGGCTGGAGCGCAGCGGCGCACTCCGCTCGTTCAGCCGGCGGCTGGACCCCGCAGCGCTCGGCTACGAGCTCATGGCCTTCCTCTCACTGGAAATCAGCCAGACGCGGTTCGGCTCCGTGGAGAGCGGCCTCGCAGCGATCCCGGAAGTCATCGAGGTGCACGCCACCACCGGCGACGCGGACCTCATGGCCAAGGTGGTGGCCCGCGGCACCGCCGACCTCTACCGCATCACCAACCAGATCCTGGAAATCGACGGGATCCAGCGGACCAGCACCGCCATCTCCGTTATGGAGCTCATGCCGCCCCGGTACGACGGGCTCATCAGCCGCCTGTCCGAGCAGGAAGGCCGCCCCTCCGACTAGAAATAGGTGACGCCGGCCACAACTTGGGCAGATTGTCACTTGCTGCTTCTTCTACTGCCAAAAGTCCCAGCAGTATCGAGCGGTATTGCAAACGTGAGACGCAGGCCACACGATTCCTGCATGACTTCACTTACCGTCTCCGGCCGTGTGGCACAGGTTCTCAACAGCTACCTCAGCGATGTCTTCGGCGTTATGGGCAACGGAAACGTCTACTTCCTGGACGCCGCCGAAAAGCTGGGCCTCCGTTTCTCCCCGGTCCGCCACGAAGGCGCCGCCATCGCTGCGGCCGACGCCTACTACCGCACGTCCGGACGTCTCGCAGCGGGCACCACCACCTATGGACCCGGCTACACCAATGCCCTCACCGCCCTCGCCGAGGCGGTCCAGGCGCAGATCCCCGTCGTGCTGGTCACCGGGGACGCTCCGACCAGCGGAGCCCGTCCGCAGGACGTCGACCAGGCGGCAATCGCCGCCGGCCTGGGCGCGGCAACCTTCACCGTCACCCGGGAAACCGCCGGCTCCATCACCCGGCAGGCCGTGGAGTACGCGCTTACCCAGCGCACCGCCGTCGTCATTGCCATTCCCTACGACCTCGCGGCCCTCGAAGCTGAGGACGAAGAGGTTACCGCGCCTTTGGCACCCCGCGTAACGGACGACGGCGGCGCGGACCTTGGGCAGGCAGCCCGCCTGCTCGCCGAGGCCGGGCGGCCGTTGATCCTCGCCGGCCGCGGGGCGCACCTCGCCGGCGCCGGGCCGGAACTCCGCGAACTCGCCGACCGCCTCGGCGCACTGACCGCCGGAACCGCCCTCGCGCTCAACCTCCTCAAAGGCGAGGGGTACCTGGGCGTCGCGGGCGGTTTCGGCACCGACACCGCCGCCGGGCTCATGGGCGAGGCCGACGTGATCCTGGTGGCCGGGGCGAGCCTGAGCCCCTTCACCATGCGGTTCGGGCACCTGCTCGGCCCGGACAGCACCGTCATCCAGATCGACACCGCCCTGCAGCCCACGAACCCCCGGGTGGACCTGTTCGTCAGCGCTGACGCGAAGTCCGCCGCGGCACGTCTTCTGTCGTTGCTTGATGACGCGGCTTCGGCTCAAGGTTGGCGTGCGGAAGCCTCTCGTCGCTTGGCTGCGGGACCGGGGCACCACCCGGGCTCGGACGAGACGCCGGACGGCCGGCTGGACCCGCGCTCCCTCGCCACGGCACTCGACACCGTGCTGCCGGAACGCCGCACGGTGGTCCAGGACGGCGGGCACTTCGTGGGCTGGGCGCCTATGTACTGGGACATTCCGCGGCCGCAGGACCTGGTGATGGTGGGGACCGCGTTCCAGGCGATCGGGCTGGGCCTGGCCAGCGCCGTGGGGGCGGCCCGTGCCGTGGAGGGCGGCCGCACCCTGGTGCTGGCCTCCGGCGACGGCGGTTTCCTGATGGGCCTGGCCGACCTCGAATCGCTGATCGGCGCGGCCCACAGTGCGATTGTGGTGATCTACAACGACGCCGCCTACGGCGCCGAAATCCACCAGTACGGCTCGCAGGGCCTGATCGAAAAGCCCATGCTGATCCCGGAAGTGGACTTCAGCGGGATTGCGCGGGCTTTGAGTGCGGACTCTGCGGTGATCCGTTCCCTTTCAGACCTTTCAGCGCTGACGGACTGGATCGACGCCGGCGCCAAGGGAACCTTCGTTGCCGACTGCCGGATCACGTCCACCGTCCGCGCCCCGTGGCTGAGCGAGTGGATGGCGGCTTCGCAGGCCGCGAAGGCTGCGGTGGCGGGGTAGCTAACTAGTGCCCCAGCTACCGGTTTTTAGCGGAGCATCGCCCAAGGTCGAAGTCACGCACTTCCGCAGATCAATTAGCTACTCATGAGGTTCATCGGCCCGGGCCTCACCTTCATCTGCACCTTGCTTGTCGTGAACCTTTTTCGGGATCTTGCCCTCAACGTCAGCGGGCACGGGAGGGTCCTTCTCATCATCAGTAGACATAGGCCAAGCCTAAGCTGCGCCCCGTTTGTCGCCGCATGTGCAACAACTGACGGCCGCCCGTCATTGGGGTGGCCGTCAGTTTCAGTGCCCTGCTGGGTTACTGCTCCGCTTCCACGGCAGCCGCCTTGATAGCGTCCTTCTCGGCGCGCAGGGCCTCGGCGTCGTGCTGTTCCTCGGCCTTTTCCTGATGGATGACCTCTGCGAAAAGCTTCTCCATCTCCTTGGCCACACCGGCAGCCGACGCCGGGTTCTGGCCGGTCACCAGCCGCTCGTCAACAACAACCTTTTCCTCGAAGACACCGGCGGAGACGTGGATGGCACCCTGTTCCGCGAGCCGGTCCGCCAGGAAGAACGGGATGACCTTGTCCTTCCCTGCGGCAACCTCCTCGTCGTTGGTGAAGGCGGCCACCCTTCGGCCCTCGACGAGGCGAAGCCCGTTCTCCAATTCCACGTTCAGCAGGCCGGCCGGTCCGTGGCAGACCGCGCCCACCAGACCCCCGGCGTTGTAGACGCTGGCCACCAAATTCTGCAGGCCTTCGCTGTCCGGGAAGTCCCACATGGTGCCGTGGCCGCCCACGAGGTAGACGCCGTCGTACTGGTGGGGATCAACGACGTCGACGCGGGCAGTGTTGTAGAGGCCGGCGCGCGTGGTCTCATCCTCTGTGAAGGCAACCTGGATGGGGTCTTTCGTGTCCACCTCGTCGCGCGGGGGCTGGCCGCCCTGGATGGACGCAAAGTCGACGAAATGTCCGGAATCCTTGAACACCTTCCAGGGATGTGCAGCTTCGGCCACGTTGTAGCCGGTCTTCTCTCCCGTATCGCCGATCTCGGAAACGCTGGTCAGTACCATGAGGATTTTCTTCATGAAGTGCTCCTTTCGTCCACCTCCCACCCTACGCCCAGCCCGATTTCAGCCCGTATCAGTGAATTTGCGAATGAATCATAGAACGCGCATGTTGGAAGTATGCGCAGGTCAAACGGCAGAACCTCCAAGGAACCCTCAAGAATGGCGCAAATAATCCTCTCGATGGATAAAAGCCCTTCCACATGGCGTTGCTGCTTTCTAAGGTGGTTCCACAAGCTTGACGAAGGGGACGTTCTTGATAATCACTGACGTGTCGGAGGACAGTGGCCGCAATGGAGCCAGGGCCGTGGGGCCTGTACGCCCAGGTAAAACACCTGCGGGCCTAAAACCGGGATCCGCGGCACCACCAGCGGTCCGCCGGCCCCTTCCTGCTCCGCCAGGCAAAGGACCCACCGCCTCACAGGCACCCGCCAGGACCAGCGGCCGCGAGCGTGAAGTTCAGCGGCTGATTTACGATCTCGCCCTCCTTGCAGCCCGGCAGGACTCACAAAACTTCGAGTAGGGGCCACGCCAACCAACCTTGCGACGCAAAACCAGCGGGCCGCCGTCGTACGTCCTGCCTCACATCACCGTCGGCTTCCCCGGCCCGGGCTTGTGGGACGCCCGTGCGATCTCGAAGCTGCTCTCGAACGGCAGCGAGTCCATGTCCAGGAGCGGGTTGTTGTCCTGCGTCTCCACCAGCCTCCGCGCGGCTTCCTCCGAATCGACGCTGGGCATGGACCCGGGCAGGTGCCGCCCGGCCGATTCGGGCAGGAACCGGATGGCCACAGCCGCAATCGCGGCCACAGCCATGAGGTAGTACGCAATCGCCATGTCGTCGCCGGTCAGCCCGATCAGGGCCGCGATGATGAACGGGGCCGTTCCGC
Source organism: Pseudarthrobacter sp. Hb11 (assembly GCF_059383655.1). Lineage (NCBI taxonomy): Bacteria > Bacillati > Actinomycetota > Actinomycetes > Micrococcales > Micrococcaceae > Pseudarthrobacter > Pseudarthrobacter sp. Hb11. The sequence continues at coordinate 1,800 of NZ_JBWZCM010000015.1, read as the reverse complement.
CGAAGATGGCCACCGCCAGGTTGTAGGCGATGCCCATGGCGGAGTAGCGGTGCTCGGTGGGGAACAGCGCCGGCAGCGCCGAGGCGAGGTTCGGCACCGAGAACGCCACCGGGAAGGCGATCAGTGCCAGGCCCAGCAAAGTCATAGGCAGGCTGCCCACCGCTATCGCCAGGAACGCCGGAACCGCAAACACCACTGTGCTGAAGGCCCCGATCCACAACACCCGGCGGCGGCCGATCCGGTCCGAGAGAAGCCCGGTAAACGGGATGCACAGCGCCATGGCCACCAGGACCGGGATGGTCAGCAGCGTCCCCTCCACCTCGCTGTACCCCTTGTTGCTGGTCAGATACGTGGGCATGTAGGAGGTCAGCGCGTAGGCCACGGTGTTGGCCGCCGCCGCCAGGATCATGGCCAGCACGATCGGCCGCCAGTGCGCCTTCAAAATCCCGATCGGGCCAACGGGGCGCAGCTCTTCCCCTGTTTCGGGATGCTTGGCGGCCACGGCTTCGGCTTCCATGGTGGCTTTGAAGGCTGCCGATTCCTCGATCTTCATCCGGAAGTAGACGGCCACGGCACCCAGCGGACCGGCCACCAGGAACGGGATCCGCCAGCCCCACGCCTCCATCTGCTCCTGGCCCAGCGTCAGCTGCAGGACGGAAACCACCAGCCCGCCCGCCGCGAAACCAAGGTAGCTGCCCATGTCCAGGAAGCTCACGTAGAAGCCCCGGCGGCGGTCAGGTGAATGCTCGCACACAAACGTGGTGGCTCCCGAGTATTCACCGCCGGTGGAAAAGCCCTGAACCAGCTTGAGGACCACCAGCAGCACCGCCGCCCAGATGCCCAGCACCGCGTACCCGGGAAGCAGGCCGACGGCGAACGTCGCTATCGCCATGAGCATCAGCGTCATGGCCAGCACCTTCTGGCGGCCGATCTTGTCGCCCAGCCAGCCGAAGAAGATGCCGCCCAGCGGCCGGGCGATGAAGGTGGCGCCGAACGTCCCCAGCAGGAACAGGTTCTGCACGGCCCTGTCCGCCTCGGGCAGGAACACCGGCCCCATGGTGGTGATGAGATAGCCGAACACCCCAACGTCGTACCACTCCATCGTGTTGCCCACGATGGTCCCGCCCAGCGCCTTCTTCAGCGTCCGGCGGTTGACGACGTTGACGTCCGATACCTGCAGCCGCCGCTGCTGTCCTTTGTGCTCTGTCATGGCCTGCTCACCGCCACCTCAATCTCTAAGCTGGGCACGCGCCGTCGTAATGTACGACGGCGGGGGCTCGCCGATGTGGGAACGCGCCCTACTTTCCCGGGGCACGGTAGGAAGGCGTCATTTTGGCCGCCTCATCGATGTCTTCCACGGTGAGGAGCGGCTTCAGGCGGACGTTGACGTTCCCGGACGAATTGATCAGCAGCGACAGTGCTGCGGCGCTTGCATCGTCCGGCGCCTCAAAAACGCCCAGGACGTCGTAGTAACCAAAGGCGTAGTAGAAGCTTTCCAGCGTTCCGCCGACGGACTTCAACGCCTCCGCCAGGGCATCGCGCCGCCTGGTGCCGCCTTCCTGCATAAGCCCCTTGATGCCCTGGCCTACGTACGTTGCTTCGAACAGATACTTCGGCATGGTCTTTTCCTTCCGTGGACACGGGGCGGCTGACCCCGTTACCGCAGAAACTATGCCTCCGGCTACGGCCGGTCAATATGCTGTGATACCCATGCTGCGCGCACCCCTTAAAGCCGCGGGGGGGGGGTGGGGAGGTTTTGGCGGGGGAAAAACGAGCGACCTGTGGGGGGGGAGGCGCTCC
>NZ_JBWZCM010000014.1:0-91044 GCF_059383655.1 Pseudarthrobacter sp. Hb11 | reverse complement strand
GCCTGCCCCTGAGCTCGGGCCTCGTGCGCAGTTCCACGGTTACGAAAAAGGCGTCCATGTCCACGTGCATGATGCAGTTGCGCCTGCAGCGCCGTAGGCCTGCTCCTTCCTGCTCCTTCCCCCCCCCCCTTCCCCCCCCCCCCCCCCCCCCCCCCCAAAACCGGACGAGGACAGGATGGACGTCCCGTAGTACATGATGGCGTTGACGCCGCTGATCTGGTTGATGATGGCCATGCCCAGGCCCACAACGAAGATCCTCCGGATCCACGGAACGGTGAGGTCCTTGAACGTGCCCATCTTTGCCTGGTAATCCTCGCGGGCCGCCTGCCGCACCTCGTCGAACTCCGATGAGACGTCGCCGGCGGCGCGGGTGGAGCGGAGCACCTCAAGGACGGCCCCGAAGCGGCCGGCCGACGCCAGCCAGCGCGGGCTCTCCGGCAGGACCAGCATGCCGAACCACAGGATGACGGCTGGGAGCGTCGCGATCACCAGCATCCAGCGCCAGACGTGTGTTTCTTCGGGGAAGAGGTTGCCCAGTACGGCGTTGAAGGTGAAGGCCAGGAACTGGCCTGTGACGATCATCAGTTCGTTTTGCGTGACGATGCGGCCGCGTTGGGCCGCCGGCGACATTTCGGCGAGGTACACCGGCACAATCACGGACGCGCCGCCCACGGCCAGGCCCAGCAGGGTCCGGGCAGCTATGAGCAGTTCAGTGCTTGGCGAAAGGGTGCACGCGATGGTGGCCACCACGAAGATCAGCGCCAGCCCCATGATGGTCCTGCGCCTGCCGAAACGGTCCGAGAGCCGGCCCGCGCTGATGGCACCGAAGGCTGCACCGAACAGGAGCGTGGAGGTGACGAGCCCTTCAGTCAGGGGCGTCAGCCCAAGGTCCCGCTGCATAAACGGCAGGGCGCCGTTGATCACGCCGGTGTCGTAGCCAAACAGCAAGCCGCCGAAGGTGGAGAAAAGCGCCACCTTCCGCATGAACTTCTTCGGGTTGGCCGGTTTGGACGGTCCGGTGGCCCCGCCAGCGTCAGGGACAACGGCCTGGACATCGGCGGATTTCGTCAGGGTTCCCTTGCTTTCTTCCATCCCAGCCGCCACTAGTTGGCCTTTTCGACGTACTCGCGCATCGTCTCCAACTGATAGCGGGACACGTCGTCGGCGCTCTCGTCCTCGGCGAAGACGCTGGACACCATCACGGTGTTGTCCTTGTCCAGGAAGCCGATTTCCTTGAGTCCGCCGAAGAACTCATCCCAGTTGACGTCGCCGTCGCCTATTTTCAGGTGCTGGTGCACGCGGACGGCGTTGCCGGGCGGGTTGGTGATGTAGCGCAGGCCGTGGGAGGCGTGGTGGTCCATCGTGTCCGAGACGTGGACCAGCCGGAGCTTGTCTCCGGCTGCCCGCATGATGTCCAGGGGCTTGTTGCCCATGTGGAAGGAATGCGAGGCCACGTAGACCATGCCGATGTTGGGCGAGTTGACGCCGCGGATCACACGGATGGCGGCGAGTCCGTCTTCGACAAAGTCATCCGGGTGCGGGTCGATCAGGACATCCAGCCCCTCGCGCTCGATGATCGGGAGCAGCTCCTCCATGGAGCGGTAGAAGGCACGTTCGGATTCTTCGGCCTTTTCGGGGCGGCCGCTGAATTCGGTGTTCATGGTGCTGACGCCCAGGTCCACCGTGATCTGGATGGCGCGCTTCCAGTAACGGACGGCTGCTTCGCGGGCGTCCTCGTCCGGTCCGGACCAGCGCAGGACCGGCAGTACCGAGGCGATTTCGACGCCGGCGTCCACGCAGGCCTTGTTCATCTGTGCCACGAGCTCGTCGTCGGCCTTGGGGTGGTTGTAGAAGGGGATCATGTCCGCGTGCGGCGTCAGTTGCAGGTATTTGTAACCCAGGTCAGCTGCCACGCGCGGGAATTCCAGCAGGCTGTGGCTGTGATGGTACGGGGTGGGGTCAAGGGCAATTTTCACGTGGGCACTCCGTTATGGGTCAGTTGAGGGCGTTTAGTTGTACAGGTCAGGCTTGGTGTTGAGCCGGACCTTGACCTTTTCGCCGGACTTCTGTGCCTCGACGCCGGCCTCGCAGCAGGCTGCGGTGGCGTACCCGTCCCAAGCGGTGGGACCGCCGATTTCGCCGCGGCGGGCGGCGTCCACCCATGACTGGATTTCGACGTCATACGCGGCCCCAAACCGCTCTTCGAAGCCGGGAGTGACCTTGCCGCCCCAGCGGCCTGCGGTGCGGACGTACGGTCCGCCATCGCCGCCGATGTTGACGATGCCGTCCTCGAAGGAGGCCTGGGTGGCCACTTCGTAGCCGAACTTGGCGTTGACATAGATCTCGACGTCGGCCAGGACGCCTGATTCGGTCTCCAGGAGGACATGCTGCGGATCATGCTGTCCCGAAGGTGCGTTTTTGGTGGCCTTGCCGAGACGGACCTGGACGCTGGTGATTTCCTCGCCGGTGAAGTAGCGGATGGCGTCGAACTCGTGGACTACCGAGTCGTTGATCAACATCTCGTTGGTGAAGCCGGCCGGGGTAGTGGGGTTGCGATGCTGGTGGTGGAGCATCAGCAGCTCTCCGAGTTCGCCGTCGCGGATCACGGAGCCGAGAGCGGCGTATTCCGCGTCGAATCGGCGCATGAAGCCTACCTGGATGCGTTTGTGGCCAAGCGCGGTTTCGGCCTGGACAATCTTCCACGCGCTCTCGGCGTCCGGGGTGAGCGGCTTTTCACAGAGAATAGGGATGTCCTTCGCCAGGGCCTTGTAGAGGATGTCCTCGTGCAGGAAGCCTGGCGTGGCGATGAGGACGGCGTTGACGTCGCCGTTGTTGAGGGATTCCTCGGCGTCGGCCAGGGCAACGGCGCCGGCGATGCCTTCAATGGCGGCCTGCGCGCGGGCCAGGTCAACGTCGACGACGGCGGCAACTTCAGCGCCGTGAATGCGGCTGTTGAGGCGCTGGATGTGGTCGGCGCCCATGCGGCCGGCGCCGATGACGGCGACGCGAAGGGTTTCAGTCATGGTTCATTCCTTATGTTTGGTGTGCCTGGGCGGCGTCAGTTGACGGCTGTGCGGGAACCGCAGGAGAGCAGGAAGTTGCGGGTGCGCTTGGCAATCGGCATGGGAACGTCGAACGCTACCGGGTACATATCCTGCTCCACAATTCCGAAGATGGGGCGGTTCAGTGCCTCTACGGCTTCGATCACGGCGCGCAGGTCCGGCAGCCCGTTCGGCGGCTCGGTCATGACTCCGGCCAGGTTGGCCGCGGCCCAGGTCATGTTTTCCTCGTTGACCTTCTTCAGGATTTCCGGGTTGATCTGCTTCAGGTGCAGGTAGCCGATGCGGTCCGGGTAGTTCTTGATCAGCTCGAGGCTGGAGGCGCCGCAGTATTCGGCGTGCCCGGTGTCCAGGCACAGGTTCAGATACGTGGGGTCCGTGGCAGCCAGCAGTGTTTCGATGTCCTTCTGCGCTCCGACGTGCGAATCGGCGTGGGAGTGGAACTGCTGCTTCAGGCCAAAGTCCTCCAGGAGGGTCTTGCCCAGGCGGTTGTGGCCAGCGAACAGGTCGTCCCAGGCCTTCTCCGTCAGCTGGCCGCTTTCGACGGCTTCGCCAGTGACGTCATCCCGCCACATGGCAGGGATGACCACAATGTGCTCGCCGCTCATGGCCGCGGTGAGCTCGGCTACCTTGCGGGCAGGCTCCCAGGCGGTCTCCCACTGGTCCAGTCCGCGGTGGAACGCGGTGAACACGGTTCCCGCGGTGACTTGCAGGTCACGGGCCTTGAGCTCCTCGGCCAGCCGGGTGGGGTCATTCGGCAGGTAGCCGTAGGGGCCCAGTTCGATCCACTTGTAGCCGGATTCGGCCACTTCGTCGAGGAAGCGCTCCCACGGGGTCTGCTGGGGGTCATCCGCGAACCAGACGCCCCAGGAGTCAGGGGCGGTGCCGATGATCAGCTTGTTCTCAGTCATTGCCATTCCTTCTCATCGATTGCTCCGCAAGGGCCCTTTTGGACGCTCAAAACGGCCGTTACGGAGCAGTCGATGGTCGTAAGTGGGGCGGGGGTCAGTTGGAGGGGAAGTTGTAGGAGGCACCCGAGGCGTGGGTAGGTTCGGGCCAGCGGGAGGTGATGACTTTGCCGCGGGTGTAGAAGGAGACGCCTTCAGGGCCGTAGATGTGCTTGTCGCCGAAGAGGGAGGCTTTCCAGCCGCCGAAGGAGTGGTAGGCCACGGGCACTGGCAGGGGTACGTTGATGCCGATCATTCCCACGGTCACGGAGCGCTGGAACTTCCGGGCGTTCGCGCCGGAGGAGGTGAAGATGGCGGTGCCGTTCCCGTACGGGTTGGCGTTGATCAGGGCGATGCCGTCTTCAAGGCTGTCGACGCGGACGACGACGAGGACGGGTCCGAAGATTTCCTCGGTGTACGCGGTCATTCCGGTCTTGACGTGGTCGATCACGGTGGGGCCCACCCAGAAGCCGTCCTCATGGCCCGGGACCACGAGGTCGCGGCCGTCCACCACCATGGCCGCGCCGGCCGTTTCGGCTTCGGTGACGATCCTGACGATGCGTTCCTTGGACGCCGGGGTGATGACCGGGCCCATTTCGGCGTCGGGTGCGGTGCCGTTGTTGACCTTCACGGCCAGGGCACGCTCTTCGACTTTTTTGACGATCAGGTCCGCGGCGTCCCCGACGGCGACGGCGACGGAGATCGCCATGCAGCGTTCCCCGGCGGAGCCGAACGCGGCAGCTGCCAAGTGGTCCGCGGCGTTGTCCAGGTCCGCATCGGGCATCACGATGGCATGGTTCTTCGCCCCGCCCAGGGCCTGGACCCGTTTGCCGTGCCTGGTCGCGGTCTCGTGGACGTACTGCGCGATCGGGGTTGACCCGACGAAGGAGATGCCGTCCACATCCGGGTGGGTCAGCAGCCCGTCAACGGTCTCCTTGTCCCCGTGCAGGACCTGGAACACGCCGTCCGGCAGGCCCGCCTGCTTCCACAGCTTCGCCAGCAGCATCGAGGCCGACGGGTCCCGTTCGGAGGGCTTGAGGATAAACGCGTTGCCGGTAGCGATCGCCATCGGCGCCATCCACAAAGGCACCATCACCGGGAAGTTGAACGGGGTAATCCCGGCAACCACACCAAGGGGTTCGCGGAAGGAGAAGACGTCGATGCCGGTAGAGACCTGGTCCGAGTAGTCACCCTTGACCAGGGACGGGATCCCGCAGGCGAACTCAATAACTTCCAGGCCGCGGCCGATCTCGCCCTTCGCATCGGAGAGGACTTTGCCGTGCTCGGCGGTGATCAGGGCGGCGAGGTCGTCCACGTGGGCGGCCACGAGCTCGCGGAACTTGAACAGCACCGCGGTGCGCTTGGCCAGCGAGACATCACCCCAGGAATCCGCGGCTTTACGGGCCGCCGCGACGGCCGCGTCCAGGTCCGCCCGGTTAGCCAGGCGAAGTTCCGCGCTGACCTGGCCGGTGGCCGGGTTGTACACAGGCTGTGTGCGGGTTCCCTCACCGGTGGTCTCGGCACCGTTGATGAAATGGTTGATGGTGGTGGCCTCGGTTGTGACAGTCATGGGACTCTTCCTTGAGTAGTCGAAGGGGATGAAAAGAGGGGGTTAGCCCAGCAGCTTGCGCTGGCGGGACTTGTGGTCGGTGTAGGTCTGGAAGGCCTGCTTCGTGGAATCGAGGTCAGAGACCTGGGAGACGGGAACGTCCCACCACGATTCGGAGCTCGGGGCGTCCAGCAGCGGGTCGGATTCGACGTGGATCAGGATGGGCCCACTGCGTTCGGGCGCTGCCTTCGCGTCCCGGATGGCCTGTTCGAGTTCGGCGATGACCTTCTCCCCCGGTTCGATCCGGACCACTTTGACACCGAGGGACTCGGCGTTCAGGGCCAGGTCCACGGGGAGGGTTTCGCCTTCGTCGAAGCTGTGCCGGGCCTCGTCCAGGGCACGGTACTGGGTGCCGAACCGCTGGGAGCCGAGGGACTCGGAGAGCGAGCCGATGGAGGCGTAGCCGTGGTTCTGAATCAGGACCACGATCAGCTTGATGCGTTCGGCGACGGCGGTGACCAGTTCCGTGTGCATCATCAGGTAGGAGCCGTCCCCCACCATCACAACGACGTCCCGCTGGGTGCCGCCGCGGGCGGCTTCGGCCAGGGCTGCGCGTTTGACGCCAAGGCCGCCGGGAATCTCGTAGCCCATACAGGAGTACGCGTATTCCACGTGGTAACCGAACGGGTCCCGGACCCGCCACATCTTGTGCAGGTCTCCGGGCAGCGATCCCGCGGCGCAGATGACCACGTCGGGCGCGTCCATGGCACGGGAGGTGGCGCCGATGATCTCGTTCTGCGCCGGCAGCGGCGTGTGCCGGGTATCGAACGCCTGATCGACCGTGGCGTCCCAACGTGCCTTCTCTTCCTCAATGCTCGCTTCGAGGTCCGCGCCGACACGGTAACCGCCGAGCGCATGGTTGAGCTTCGCCAGGGCCTTGCGGGCATCGGCCACGATCGGCAGCGTGGTGCCGTGCTTGTACGCATCGATCGCCGCGACGTTGATGTTGATGAACTTTACGTCCGGGTTCTGGAACGCGGTCCGCGACGCGGTGGTGAAGTCCTCGTACCGGGTGCCGATCCCGATGATCAGGTCCGCCTCCGCAGCGATGGCGTTCGCCGCCGTCGTGCCCGTGGACCCGATCGCGCCGAGGGAGAACGGGTGGTCCCAGGGCAGGACACCGACGCCCGCCTGGGTGTTGCCCACCGGGATCCCCGTCAACTCGGCGAAGGCAGCCAGTTCGTCGTTGGCGTAGGCGTACAGCACGCCGCCGCCGGCGATGATCATCGGACGTTTCGCGGCACGTATGGCCGCGGCGGCGCGTGCGATGTCCTCATCGTCGGCATCCGGGCGGCGGATCCGCCACTCACGCTCGGCCAGGAACTCCTCGGGCACGTCGAAGGCCTCGGCTTGGACATCCTGCGGCAGTGAAATCGTGACGGCTCCGGTCTCGGCCGGGTCCGTGAGAACCCGCAGGCCGTGGTGGAACGCGGAGAACAGCTGCTCCGGCCGGGAGACCCGGTCAAAGAACTTCGACAGCGGCCGGAACGCGTCATTGACAGTGATGTCGTACGCGTAGGGCTGCTCAAGCTGCTGCAGGACCGGGTCCGCGGCGCGGGTGGCGAACGTGTCACTCGGTAGCAGCAGTACGGGCAAACGGTTAGTTGTGGCCAGCGCCGCACCGGTGAGTAAGTTGGAGGAACCCGGCCCGATCGAGGTGCTGATCGCGAAGGTCTGGCGCCGCCGGGTGTGCCGGGCATACCCCACTGCCTGGTGCGCCTGGGCCTGCTCGTTCCGGCCTTGGTAGTACGGCATGATCGCCGGGTCAAGCTGCTGGTACTGCTTGAGGGCCTGCCCGACGCCGGCCACGTTGCCGTGCCCGAAGATACCGAAGGTGCCCGGAATGAGGCGTTCACGAAAGTCCACCCCGCCGACAAAATCCACCGTGTACTGCTTGGAAAGGTACTCGACCACGGCCTGGGCCACGGTCATCCGGCGGGTTCCGGTTGCTGTTCTCGTCCCCATGGAAAGTTACTCCGATACTTCTGCTGATGCGGTGTGGTTAAGGAGGGAGGCGGCGGTGGCCACCGCGCCGGCAACATCACCGTCCGCCGGATACAACAGGGTGCGCCCCACCGTGAGGCCCTGCACGCCGGGCAGCGCCAGGGCGGCTTCCCAGCTGGCGAAGACTTCGTCCTGGGTGCCGTCGGGGTCCCCGCCCAGCAGCACGGTGGGCATCGTGGTGGCGGCCATGACCCGTTCCATCTCAGCGACGACGGGCAGCTTCATCCAGGTGTAGGCACTGGTGGAGCCCAGGCCCTCGGCGATGGCGATTGACTTGATCACCGCGTCGGTGGAGAGGTCATTCCGGACCTTGCCGTTGGTCCGCACCGATAAGAAGGGCTCAACCATGGCGATCAGCTTGCGCTCAGCCAGGGAGTCGATGGCCTTGGCCGTGGCTTCCAGCAGGGACACCGTGTCCGGGTCACCGAGGCAGATGCGGGTCAGCATTTTTCCTCCGTCGGCCCCGAGCGCTTCCAGCGCCGCGGCGGTGTGGCCGGTGAACCGGTCATCGAATTCGTTGACCAGGCCGGACAACCCGCCACGGTTCATCGACCCAAAAATCAGTTTGCCCTCCAGCGCACCGAGCAGCAGCAGGTCATCCATGATGTCCGGCGAGGCGAGCACACCGTCCACATCCGGGTTGGCAAGCGCGATCTGCAGCCGGTCCAGCAACTGGCGGCGGTCCGCCATCGCCACCGGATCCGAACCAACCGCGAGGGCACCGCGGGCAGGATGGTCCGCCGCGACGATGAAGTTCTGCCGGCCGTACTTCAGGCCGGGATGGCGGCGCCGCGCCTTGGCGGCACGGGCAACAGCATCCGGATCCTCCAGGCGGATGGTGCTCAGGTGCGCGTATCGGCGCGGATCATTATCCACGTCGACGGTGGCAGTGCCGAGGTTGATACTCACAGTGCTGCTCCTTCGATGGCGAACTGGCCCGGAACCAGGCGGCCGCGTTCCGCGAGCAGAGAGGTGACCTCGTCCGGCGTCGGCATCGCATCGGCGCAGGACAGGCGGGAGGCGACGATCGCGCCGGCGGCGTTGGCGTAGTCCAGGACCTGGGCCAGCGGCCAGCCGGACAGCAGTCCGTGGCAGAACGCTCCGCCGAAGGAGTCCCCGGCGCCAAGGCCGTTGACGGTCTCGACCGGAACCGGGGCGGACACCACACGCTCCGTGCGGGTCTTGGCCATCACGCCCTCCGGGCCGAGCTTCACGACGGCGATCTCCACGCCCGCCGCCAGCAGGCGGTCCGCCTGCTCGTCCGGGGTCCCCTCGCCCACGGCCACGGCGCATTCCTTGTCGTTGCCGATGGCCACGGTCACATGCGGCAGAATCTTAGCCACCTGGGCCCGGGCCTCTTCCTCCGAGGCCCAAAACATGGGCCGGTAGTCCAGGTCAAGGATGGTGTACTGGCCCTCTTGCAGGCCCGAGTGCGGGCGTGCTTCGTGGGCCTTGATGTGGGCTTCGCGGCTGGGCTCCTGGCACAGGCCGGTCACGGTGGACCAGAAGATCCGCGCGTCCCGGATGGCATCCAGGTCCAGTTCATCCGCTTGGATCTGCAGGTCCGGGGCCGTGGGGAACCGGCCGTAGAAGTACAGCGGGAAGTCCTCCGGCGGCTTGATCGCACAGAAAGTGACGGCGGTGGGCCACTCCTTCACCGGCGTAACAAAGGAATCGTCCACGTTGAACTTCTTCAATTCCCGGTGCAGGTAGGTCCCGAAGGCATCATCGCCAGTCCGGGTGATCACACCGGTCCGACGGCCGTGCCGGGCAGCGGCCACGGCAACGTTCGACGGCGATCCGCCAAGGTACTTGCCGAAGGACGTCACGTCCTCCAGGTCCACCCCAATGTCGTTCGGGTAAATATCAACGCTGATGCGCCCGATCGTGAGCAGTTCGTGGGTCACGGTAATCGCGGACCTTTCTTGTTAGAACTCTTTACCTTTGAGCAGTTAGAGCTCCGGCTCGGACCTCCGTGAGCGGGGCCACAACCCCTACTTTGCCCTAGAAAACATGTCCTGTCAAAGGTTTGTACTGACATACTTACAACAAGGTTTACGGCCGCCAATCTGCGCCCGCCAGGCGGCTCAACCGGGAACCCGGCAGGCCCTACTTCCGGGGAACGGCCAGTTCACCCGTGACATATTGGGCCCGCCCAAAGCCGAAGGACCAGTCATCAGCAGAGTTCTCCACGTAGCCGATAAAAACATCCTCACCGGCGATATCCAACTCCGCCAGGCGGCCCGCGATTGCCGCAAAGAGGGATTGCTTTGACTCCCGGCTTCGCCCGCCCTGCGTAAAGATCTGGATCATCACCACATCCGGCGTGCGCTGGAATCCGAGCCCGGCATCCTGGGCAACAATTTGCCCCGGAGGGTGCTCCGTGAGCACATGGAAATAGTCCCGCTCCGGGATTCTGTATTCGGCGAGGATCGCGTCGTGGATCCCTCGGCTGAGGCGGCGCAGGTCTTCTGCGCTGCGTCCCTGATTAACATCGATGCGCACTAGTGGCATTTCCATCTCCTAGAAGCTTTGTCCTGACATACTAACAAAGTGTCCGGACGGCGCGCAATGGTCGCCGCAGCGGCACCCGAGGCCCCGGCGGCGGCACCTTGGCGCAGGGGCCAGAGAACAGCTGGAAACAGTACGACGACGGACGGCCACCGTCGCTGGGATGGTGGCCGTCCGTCGTCGTACTTAGCCGTCATGCAGTTATGCGGGAACGCGGGCGGGCGTGGGGACCCGGAGATGCTCAGCCGTTGAACTGCGCCGGGTGCGGGCCGGTGCGCCCGTCGCGCTCGAGGCCGTCGATCACGGCCAGCTCATCCGTCGTCAGTTCAAAGCCAAAGACGTCCAGGTTTTCGCGGATCCGCTGCGGGGTCACGGATTTGGGGATGACAACCCGCCCCTGCTGCAGGTGCCAGCGCAGGATGGCCTGGGCGGGTGTGACGCCGTGCCCGTCCGCAATGGCCGCCACGGCCGGATCGGCCAGACCGGCGCCCTGCGCGAGCGGGCTCCAGGCCTCCGTGACAATCCCGTGGGCGGCGTTGAATTCCGCAATGTCCCGCTGCTGGAGTGCGGGGTGCAGCTCGATCTGGTTGACGGCCGGCACGGTGCCGCCCAGGCCGATAATTGCCTGCAGGTGCTCGGGGAGGAAGTTGGAGACGCCGATGGCCCTGACCTTGCCGTCCGCCAGCAACTGCTCCAGCGCACGCCAGGAATCGAGGTAGCTGCTGGTGGCCGGCGCGGGCCAGTGGATGAGGTACAGGTCCAGGTAGTCCAGCCCCAGCTTGGCCAGGCTGGCGTCGAAGGCGGCCAGCGTGGCGTCAAAGCCGAGGTCTGCCACCCAGAGCTTCGAGGTGATGAACAGATCCTCGCGATTGATCCCCGACGCCGCAATGGCACGGCCGGCCCCTGCCTCATTGCCGTAGATGGCGGCGGTGTCGATACTGCGGTAACCGGCTGCAAGGGCGTGGCTGACCGCGGTAGTGGTGTCGTCGTCGGACACCTGGAAGACGCCGAAGCCGAGCTGCGGCATTTGCACACCGTTGTTAAGGGCGAGGGCGGGAGTGGACGTGGCGAGCGAGGGTGAAGTCATGGGGTTCTCCAGTTTCGGGTGGTGGTCCAAGGACGAACGGTCTAGGGGCGGAGGGTCTAGTTGTGGACGGCCACGGGCTCAGGGGCAGCGTGCACGCCGGCGGCTGCCTGCCGGGCGGCTGTCCGCTTGGCGTTGGCCGCGGCGACGATCATCACGGCCAGTCCCAGCAGGGTGATCCCGGCGCCGGCCCAGATGGGTGAGGTGTAGCCGAGCCCGGCGGTGATGGTCACGCCGCCGAGCCAGGCGCCGAGGGCGTTGCCGACGTTGAAGGCGCCGATGTTGGCGCCGGAGGCGAGGGTGGGGGCGCCGGCCGCGTATGTCATCACGCGCATCTGCAGGCCGGGGACGGTGGCGAAGCCGAAGCCGCCCATCAGGACGATGGAGGCGATCGTCAGCACCTGGCTGCCAGCGGTCAGGGCGAAGGCCACGAGGACAACCACCAGGACGGCGAGCACCACAATAAGGGTGCGGTCCACATTTCGGTCCGCGGCCTTGCCGCCGATGGTGTTGCCGATGAAGAGGCCAACACCGAAGACGATCAGCAGCCACGGCACGGTGGAGGCTGCAAACCCGGAGACCTCGGTGAGTGTGAAGGCGATGTAAGTGAAGGCACCAAACATGCCGCCGTAGCCGAGGATGGTGACGAGGATGGAGAGCCATACCTGGCCGGAGCGGAAGGCCTGCAGTTCGCTGCGCAGGGTGCCGGGGGTGGTGTCCCCATGGCCGGTTTTTGGCACCAGGGCGAGGATTCCAGCCAGGGCAATGACGCCGATGACGGTGATGGCCCAGAACGTGGAGCGCCAGCCTGCCGCCTGTCCCAGCATGGTGCCGAAGGGCACGCCCAGAACGTTGGCTGCGGTGAGCCCGGTGAACATGATGGCGATTGCACCGGCTTTCTTGGTGGGGGCCACCATGTCCGCAGCCACCACGGCGCCGATCCCGAAGAACGCGCCATGGGCCAAGGCGGCAATGATGCGGCCGGCCATCATCATCCCGTAGCCGGGGGCGATCGCCGAGATCAGGTTGCCGGCGATGAAGAGCACCAGCAGCACCGCAAGGACGGGCTTGCGCTCAAAGCGGGTCACGGCGGCGGTCAGCCCCAGGGCGCCAACAACCACGGCGAGGGCGTAGCCGGAGATCAGCCAGCCCGCCGTGGCCTCGCTGACCTGGAAATCGGCGGCAACCTCGGGCAGCAGGCCCATGATCACAAACTCGGTGAGTCCGATGCCGAACCCGCCGAGGGCGAGGGCTATCAGTCCAATGGGCATGGGAATGCTCCTTCGAAAACTGTACGGGAGAAGATAGGACGCGTAGGCTAATAGTTGCAGACGCGTTATTCATTGTTGCATACGCAAGTATCCCGCGCAAGCAACTATTATTGGCGCTGTCCCATGTGCGCCCTCCTGGGCCGTGGGACATCGCCGGAAGAGGGTAGGGAAATGGGCATCAAGGACGACGCTGTGGAGGTCCGTGCGCAGGGTTGGCGCACACTCGCGGCGCTGCATGGGTTGATCGAGGGCGAGCTGGAGCGCGCACTCCAGGCCGAATCACAGCTGTCAGTGGTGGAGTACACGGTGCTGGACGCGCTCAGCCGGCAGGACGGCTGGCACATGCGGATGCAGCAGCTGGCCCGCGCTACTGCCCTCAGCGCCAGCGCTACAACCCGCCTGGTCAACCGGCTCGAGGACCGCGGCCTGCTCACGAGGATCCTCTGCGCGGATGACCGCCGCGGGATCTACACCGAGCTCACCACCAGCGGCGTGGCGCTCCTGGACGACGTCCGGCCGGTCCACGACGCCACGCTGGAGCGCGCCCTGGCGGAGGCCCAGGCGGTTCCCGAGCTGGCCGCGCTGGTGGAGGCACTCCCCGGGTTGCGCGCGAGCGTCTAACCACCGCGCTTCCCCGCGCGCCGTCGTCGTGGGTTTTCCAGGAATTTTTCCTCGACACCTCATACGCGGCAATACTTTGGACAAGACTTCTTGACCCTAGGCAGCACCAGGCATAGATTGGTAATCAACCAAATCGTTGATCAATGATTCGGTTGATTTTAAGCAGGAAGGCTGCGCGGAACGATGAAAACCTCTGACGACGCATCTCTGGACTCGGCCTTCATGGCCTTGGCAGATCCTGTGCGCCGCCTCATCATCGCCCGGCTCAGCCGGGGCCCGGCCACTGTCAATGAATTGGCTGACCCCTTTGAGATCACCAAGCAGGCGGTCTCGAAACACATCCAGGTACTCGAGCAGGCGGAACTGGTCACGCGGACCAGGGACGCCCAGCGCCGGCCCGTGCACCTGAACCCCGCACGGCTGGAGGCACTGACCGCATGGATCGACCAGTACCGGTTGGTCCATGAAGGCCAGTTCCGCCGCCTCGATGCCGTGCTTCAATCAAACGCCACAGGCAGCGACTAACCTCCAAGGAGTTATCGTGAGCAATTCCCTGAAACTCAGCGTCCCGGAAGGCCTTCCCTTCATCGATTACGAGCGCGAGTTCGACTTCCCGGTCGCGGACGTGTTCCGTGCCCACAAGGAACCGGACCTGATCGTCCAGTGGCTTGGCCCGCGGGGACTGAAAATGGACATCGACCACTACGACTTCCGCACCGGGGGCACCTACAGTTACCTGCACACTGGGCCGGACGGCGTCGCCTATAAGTTCAGCGGGGTCTTCCATACCGTCCGCGAAAACGAGTTCGCTATCCAGACCTTTGAGTTCGGCGGCTACCCGGATGTGGTCAGCCTGGAGTTCATGACGTTCGAGGACCTCGGCAACGGCCGGACCCGCCTCAAGGGCCACTCTGTCTACCCCAGCCAGGAGGCCCGCGACGGCATGGCGCAATCCGGCATGGAGGGCGGCATGACCGAAGGCTACGAAAGGCTGGACGAGCTGCTTAGCGGCGCGAAGGTCTAAAACGCAGAAGCCGACGCCGGTCCGGTCACCTCCCTGTGGAAGGTGACCGGACCGGCGTCGTACTTAAGCAGAAAACGCGGGGCCGCCCTCCCGTCCCGAAGGGCGGCAGGCGACCCCGCGTCTACGCTTTTGGTGCTAGAGCGTCGCGAAAACTTCGCGCAGCAGCTTGGCCGTTTCAGACGGCGTCTTGCCGACCTTTACACCTGCAGCTTCGAGGGCTTCCTTCTTGGCCTGGGCGGTGCCCGCAGAGCCGGAGACGATGGCGCCGGCGTGGCCCATGGTCTTGCCTTCGGGAGCGGTGAAGCCGGCCACGTAGCCAACAACCGGCTTGGTGACGTTGGCCTTGATGAAGTCGGCTGCACGCTCTTCGGCGTCGCCACCGATTTCGCCGATCATCACGATCGCCTTGGTCTCGGGGTCAGCCTCGAACGCGGCCAGGGCGTCGATGTGGGTGGTGCCGATGACGGGGTCGCCGCCGATGCCGATGGCGGTGGAGAAGCCGAGATCGCGCAGCTCGTACATCATCTGGTAGGTCAGGGTTCCGGACTTGGAAACCAGTCCGATGGGGCCCTTGCCCGTGATGTTGTTCGGCGTAATGCCGACCAGTGCCTCGCCCGGGGTGATGATGCCGGGGCAGTTTGGTCCTATGATCCGGGTGACCTGGTTGCCGTCCGCGTCCACCGTGGCCTGGGCAAGTGCCCAGAACTCGGCGGAGTCCTGGACCGGGACGCCTTCGGTGATCACAACGACCAAGCCGATCCCGGCTTCGATGGCTTCGACCACGGCGGTCTTGGTGAATGCCGGCGGCACGAAGACGATGGAGACGTCAGCGCCGGTTTCGGCCATGGCTTCCTTGACGGTGCCGAAGACGGTGATTTCGTTGTCGCCGTGCAGGACCGTGGTGCCGGCCTTGCGGGCGTTAACGCCGCCGACGATGTTGGTGCCGGCCTTCAGCATCAGGGCGGTGTGCTTGGTGCCTTCGCCGCCGGTGATGCCCTGGACGATGACCTTGGAGTCCTTGTTCAGATAGATAGACATGGTGCGTCCCTTACTTAGCTGCGTTGGCGAGCTCGGCGGCCTTGTCGGCGCCCTCGTCCATGGTTGCGGCCAGGGTAACCAGCGGGTGGTTCGCCTCGGCCAGGATGCGGCGGCCTTCCTCAACGTTGTTGCCGTCGAGGCGGACTACCAGCGGCTTGTTCGCGGAGTGGCCCAGCTCGGCCAGTGCACCAACGATGCCCTTGGCGACGGCGTCACAGGCGGTGATGCCGCCGAAGACGTTCACGAAGACGGACTTGACCTGCTCGTCGCCGAGGATGACGTCCAGGCCGGCGGCCATAACCTCGGCGGATGCTCCACCGCCGATGTCCAGGAAGTTGGCGGGCTTGACGTTGCCGTGGTTCTCGCCGGCGTAGGCAACAACATCCAGGGTGGACATAACCAGGCCTGCACCGTTGCCGATGATGCCCACTTCGCCGTCCAGCTTGACGTAGTTCAGGTCCTGCGCCTTGGCCTTGGCCTCGAGCGGATCTGCGGCGTCCTTGTCCTCGAGCAGGGCGTGCTTGGCGTGGCGGAACTCGGCGTTCTCGTCCAGCGTGACCTTGCCGTCCAGTGCCACGATTTCGCCGGCGCCAGTCTTGACGAGCGGGTTGACCTCAACGAGGGTGGCGTCTTCCTTCTTGAAGACGTCCCAGAGCTTAAGGATCACTGCGGCCACCTTGCTACGGAGTTCCTCAGCGAAGCCTGCGGCAGCGACGATTTCGTCTGCCTTTGCCTGGTCGATGCCCACGGCGGGGTCGATGGCGATCTTGGCGAGCGCCTCGGGGCGTTCGACGGCGAGCTGTTCGATTTCCATGCCGCCTTCAACCGAGCACATGGCCAGGTAGTTGCGGTTGGCCCGGTCCAGGAGGACGGAGAAGTAGTATTCCTCGGCAATATCGGCGCCCTGAGCGATCATCACCTTGTTGACGGTGTGGCCCTTGATGTCCATGCCCAGGATGTTGGTGGAGTGCTCAAGTGCCTCGTCGGCGGACTTTGCGACCTTGACGCCGCCGGCCTTGCCGCGGCCGCCAACCTTGACCTGTGCTTTAACAACAGTTACGCCGCCGATCTTCTCGGCAGCTGCCTTAGCTTCTTCTGGGGTGTGCGCTACGATGCCGGCAAGCACGGGTACACCGTGCGCCTCGAACATATCGCGCGCCTGGTATTCAAACAGGTCCACGGTTTAGTGTCCTTCTACGTCGAAGTAGTTTCTGTACAGTCGGACACCATCCAAGACGATGACCGGGCTGCGGAATTGCTCGCACCGGCGGCCTGTTGGAAACGAGCCACGCGGCGTGATGCTCCACTGGGAACTCTAGTCCTTTGGAGGGACCGGCCCGTCCAAGACTACCGCTTATGTGATTAAGGACACTATTCTATGAAGCGTAGAAAAACCGCGGAATTCCGCGGTTTTTGAGGCCAGCACAGCCCGTTCCCCTCCAGGGTCTGCCCCCCGGTGCCGTATCTTGCTTCCACTGTGTGACGCCCACACAGCCTTCTCCGCATTCGCGGGTTACGCGTCGAGTTTGGTCAGCGGGGCGTATCGCAGCAACAGCCGCTTTTCGCCGATGTCGAACTTCACCTTGGCAACGGTCTTGTCCCCGGCTCCCTCGAGCGCCAGGACAGTTCCGTTGCCGAAACTCGTGTGGTTGACCTTGTCCCCCACGCTGACCGCGACGATTTCCTTCTGCGGCTGCACCCGGGTCCGGGCGACGATCGCGGGAACGTCTGCGTTGAAGCCGGCCGAAGAGTCAGCGGCGGCACCGCGGGCTGTTCCGGCGCCCCAGAAGGACCCGCTGTAACGGCCGGAACCGATGGATCCGCTGCCCCAGCCGCCTGACTGCCGGCTGGTTCCTTCGCGTTTCCATTCCAGGAGCTCAGCGGGGATCTCCTCCAGGAACTGGCTGGCAGGGTTGTACTGGCTCTGCCCCCACATGCTCCGGACCTCCGAGCGGGTGACATAGAGCCGCTTGCGTGCGCGGGTGAGGCCCACGTAGGCGAGGCGGCGTTCTTCGGCCAGTTCCTTGGGGTCGGTGGCTGACCGCTGGTGCGGGAACAGTCCATGCTCCATGCCGGTCAGGAACACCACCGGGAATTCTAGTCCCTTGGCCGTGTGCAGGGTCATCAGCGTGACAACGCCCAGCCGCTTCGCCTCTGCAACGGCCGCATCAATGTCCGCCCCCGGGGCATCGGGAATCTGGTCGGCGTCGGCCACCAAGGACACCTGTTCCAGGAAAGCCTCCAGCGTTCCTTCGGGGTTCTCTTGTTCGTACTCGCGCACCACTGCCACGAGTTCAGCCAGGTTCTCCACCCGGGACTCGTCCTGCGGATCGGTGCTGGAGCGGAGCGTAGCCAAGTAACCGGTCTGTTCAAGGACAGCTTCCAGGGCCGCCGCCGCACCGGAACCCGCCGCAACCTCGGCGAGGTCGTCCAAAAGCTTTACGAAACCGAGGACCGCGTTGACGGAGCGGGTGGCCATGGCTGGGGCCTGCTCGGCGCGGCGTGCGGCCGCCATAAAGGAAATCCGTTCGCGCTGGGCCAGCGCTGCGACGGCACCTTCGGCCCGGTCTCCGATGCCGCGCTTTGGTTCGTTGAGCACCCGGCGGAGGTTGACGTCGTCGTCCGGGTTAACCAGGACACGAAGGTAGGCGAGGGCGTCCTTGATCTCCTTGCGTTCGTAGAAGCGCGTGCCGCCCACCACCTTGTACGGCAGGCCAACCCGGACCAGCACGTCTTCGATGGAGCGGGACTGGGCGTTGGTGCGGTAGAAGATGGCGACATCCCCTGGACGGAGGTTGTCCTCATCCTGGAGGCGGTCAATTTCCTTGGCAATGAACTGGGCCTCGTCATGCTCGTTCTCGCCGACGTAGCCGACGATCTTGTGGCCGTCACCTTCCGCCGTCCACAGCCGTTTCTCGGGACGGTTGGGGTTGCGCGAAATAACGGAGTTGGCCGCACTCAGGATGTTCTGCGTGGAGCGGTAGTTTTGCTCCAGTTTGATGGTCCGCGCCTCGGGGTAGTCCTTTTCGAACTCCACGATGTTCCGGATGTCCGCGCCGCGGAAAGCGTAAATGGACTGGTCCGAGTCGCCCACAACTGTGAGCTCGGATGCTCCGGGACCTTCCCCCACGAGTTCGCGGACCAAAGCGTACTGGGCGTGGTTGGTGTCCTGGTATTCGTCCACCAGGACATGCCGGAACCGGCGGCGGTAGGACTCGGCGAGCGCCGGGAAGGCCCGGAACATGTAGACGGTCTCCGCGATGAGATCGTCGAAGTCCATGGCGTTGGCCTGGCGCAGCCGCTGGGTGTAGCCCTTGAAAACCTCGGCTACCGCCTGGTCGAAAGGGTCGTTGTAGTTCGCAGAGGAAGCGTACGAGTCAGCATCGATGAGTTCATTCTTCAATGCGGAGATCTTGTGCTGGATGGCCTTGGGCGCAAACTTCTTGGGATCCAGGTCCAGTGCCTTGGACACCTGCGTGACCAGCCGGAGGGAGTCCGCGGAGTCGTAGATGGAGAAGTTCGATTTCAGCCCTACGTTGGCGGCTTCCTGCCGCAGGATGCGGACGCAGGACGAGTGGAAAGTGGAAATCCACATGATCTTCGCGCGGCCGCCCACCAGCACTTCAATACGTTCCCGCATTTCCGCGGCGGCCTTGTTGGTGAAGGTGATGGCGAGGATTTCGCCGTGGTGGGCACGACCGGTGGCAATGAGGTAGGCAATCCTGTTACTGAGCACCCGGGTCTTACCCGACCCGGCGCCGGCCACGATCAGCAGCGCGGGGCCAGTGTGCTTAACTGCTTCCTCCTGCTGGGGGTTCAACCCCTCCAGGAGCTGTGCGGCATCCAGGCGGTGGCCTCGGTGGCCCTGCCCTTCCGGAGCCCGGTCCACACGGACACTGCCGCCCGTTCCCGGAGCCGCAGCTACGCCTTCCGAAGGCGATTTGGTGCGGGCAGCGGCGGCGGGAGCGGCTTTGAAAGGTCCGTCAGAGTACGGGTCAAACAACATATCCATGATGCCTACAAGTCTAGGCGTTGGGGCCGACACCCACTTCGCCTGTGGATTACGTGGCTAGGATTACCCGGACTTTCTAGGCCACTGAGCCGGACTCCAGTGCCGCACGCAGCTCCCGTACCGCCGTGGTGCCTCCTGCCATGAACCACTCCAGGCCGTTGACGCGGACGGTGTCCACGGCCCCGCCGGCCGCACGGACAATTGCTTTGCCCGGCAGCCAGTCCCACTCCGGGCAGCTGTGCTGGAACCAGCATCCGAGCTGCCCGTCGGCTACCCGGGCGAGGTCGCAGGAGCCCGAGCCAAGCATGCGCAGGGCGGCGGCTGAGGTGGCAGCGGCGTGCCAGGGCATTGCACAGAGTGGGTCCATCAGCCAGCTGGGGTGGATGTACGTGGCCGCGCCAAGCTCGGCCACGGCGGTACTGTTCCGCGCACCCCTGTGGTCGCGGAACACCGTTAGCGGCTCACCGTTCAAGGTGGCGGGATGCGCACTGCCCCCGAGCCAGAGCTTGTCCTCCTCCGGCTGGAAGATGGCACCGAGTATCACATCTGAGGAGTCCTTCAAAGCGATGGCCGAGCACCAGTACGTGGAGCCGTGCAGGAAGTTGTAGGTGCCGTCCACGGGATCGATGACCCAGGTGCGGCCGCTGGTCCCCTGCACCGAGGCGCCCTCCTCCCCCACGATGCCGTCTTCAGGCCGGCAGCGCTGCAGCTGCTCCAGGACGTATGCCTCTGCAGCGTGGTCAGCTGCGGTCACAACGTCGGAAACTGAGGTTTTCTGCTCGGACTGCAGGCCAGCCATCCGCATCAGCAGCGCCAGTTGCCCGGCTTCGCGGACCAGGGCTGCCGCCAGCTGGTAGTCATCCAGGGAGGGGTCAAGTTCAACAGCGCTGTGTCGGCCAATGGTCATGGCTTCAGTTTATGGGGCGGGATAATGGTGGCATGGCCAAAACCCCTGCCCAGCGGATCAAGAAGCACGGCTCCAAGGCGGTTGTACCGCAGCACCACCTCCCGCCGGTGGTCAATCCCACCACCGCGCGCACGCCGCAGAAAGCCGAAAGCAACGGCAATCTCATCCTGATCGCCGGCGTGGTGGCCAGCCTGTTCCTGTTCTGGTACCTGCACCTGCTGACCCTGGACCAGCTGCGGCAGCTCTCCGGCGGGTTTGCCATGCCGGATTCACTGATCGGCGGGTTTGATCCTGCCTACGTCAGCCAGTTGCACTCCGCCATGGACGGCGACGCGCGCGGCCAGCTCAACTACGTCCACAAAACGGCCGGCACCCTGTTCCCGCTGATCTTCGGGTTTACGTGGCTGCTGCTGATTGGGACCAATGTGGCACGGAAGACTCTGCGCTGGGCGCTCTGGGCGTTCCCCCTGCTGTTTGTGGTGGTCCGGCTCTGGGGCAATGCGGCCATCGACGGCATGTTGGCAGCGGGAACGCCCGACGCCGGCCAGGTCGCCTTGGCCTCAGGCCTCACGGTGGCCGGCTGGATACTGCTGATCCTCAGCCTGCTGGCAGGGGCTGCTGCGGTGTTCCTGCGGGCGCGGAAGCCTAAAGACGCTCAGGCCTAAAGACGGGGAAGGTTAGGGACGGTGAAGCCTAAAGCGTCTGCCCGGCAGCTGCAGCGGCGCGGACCTGCCTCCGGTGCCGGTGCACCCGCTGTGCGATGACCAGCCCGGCGGTGGCCATTCCCACCGTAATGGGGTAGCCCATAAGCCGCTCCAAAGTTCCCGGCTCCGGTATGGCCATGCGGGTCAGCCCGCCGGTTACCAGGGCGGCAGTGGATACGGTGCCGCAGGCAAGGATGAGCCAGGCCATGGCGGTTTTCCGCAGCCAGAGGATCCCCAGGACCAGCAGGGCTGCTGCCCCGGCGATGAAGTACATGACGGCGCCGGCATAGTGCCAGCCGGAGCCGGCGTCTTCGGGTACCAGTCCAACGATGACAGTTCCGGCTCCCGCCGTCCCGGTCAGCACCCGCACAGCGGCGGCGGCCAGCCAAGGCATCCGCCGGCCTGGCTGCACAGTGGCACCGGCAATGGCAGCCACCCGCAGCAGCCCGGAACTCAGGAGCAGCGCGCCGAGCAACATCCCCAGCCCCTGGACCACAAACGAGGCGTTCATCAGCCAGTTCAGCGGGGAACAGACCTCCCGGCCATCAAAGATGCCGCAGTTCAGGGCGCCCAGGTCGCTGATGTAGCCGGTTCGCAGGTCATACGGGCGTGGTCCGGCCCACGCGGCAATAACTGCCGCCTCCGCCGCGAAATACTGCAGTACGCTCAACACAGACCAGGCCCCGATGTACTGCCGGGTGGAAGTGGTGTCCGGAATGAACGCCATTGATCTGGCTGTGGACGGCGCTGAACTCATGCCTTGAGCGTAGTACGGCTCCGCACCTTGTATGCTTGTATCCGTGTCCGGCCGGACCGGCCCTGCCGATCCATCGGACGCCCGCCCTCGTAGCTCAGTGGATAGAGCACGGCTCTCCTAAAGCCGGTGTCGTTGGTTCGATTCCAATCGAGGGCACTTGAACTTTCCTCCCCCGGGGTTCGCACTCCGCGCCTACCTGCTCGGCCCGGCCGCTCCTGCGGAGTCCGGGCAGTGGACCGTCAAGCGGGACCTTCTGGACCGGGCAAACGGCACCCGCGGAACCTTTTCCGGCGTCGTGCACTTTGTCCCGGCGCACGACGGCGGCCTGGCCTTGCGCGAGGAAGGCATCATGCGCTGGCCCACCTTCACCGGCCCCGCCTCCCGGGAATACCTGCTGAAGACCGCAGACCGCCCTGACGCCCTGGACGTGTTTTTTCCGGACGGCCGCCCCTTCCACACCATGAGTTTCACGCCCGAGGCAAACCTGGATCAACACTGGTGCGATCCCGACACCTACCGCGTCGCGTACGCCTACGAGGACGAAAACCGCTTCGATTACAGTTGGGATGTGACGGGGCCGCAGAAGGACCTCCTGCTGACTTCGCGCCTGGTCCGGTATCCAAGGCAGGACACATGAAGGCCCGCATCGTGGTGTCCGCCGTCTGCGTCTTCGACAACACCGGCCGGCTCCTGACAGTGCGGAAGCGCGGAACCTCCATGTTTATGCATCCCGGCGGCAAACCGGAAGCGGGGGAAACCGCGGGACAAACGGCGGCCCGGGAACTGGCCGAAGAGGTGGGCATCGTCGTCGATCCGCGGGAGCTGCAGCTGATGGGGGTCTGGATCGCGGATGCCGCCAACGAGGCCGCCACCGATATCGAGGCCACCGTCTTCCTGGCGCCGGGCACCTGGGAGGCCCATCCGTCCGCCGAAATTGCGGAAATCCGGTGGCTGGACCTGGATGGCGAACTGCCCGCGGACCTCGCCCCGCTGCTGACGGACCATATCCTTCCGGAACTGGCTGCCAGGCCTGCAGGCGCCCGGAGCGAAGCCTAGAACTCCGGCACTGCTTCCTGGGCCACTGCTGTTGCCTCGGCAAACTGCGTTCGGTACAGCTCCGCGTAGCGGCCTTCGGCAGCCAGCAGTTCGTTGTGGGTCCCGCGTTCCACAATCCGGCCGTCCTCCACCACCAGGATCGCATCAGCGGCACGAACGGTGGACAAACGGTGTGCAATCACGACGGCGGTACGCCCCTCGAGCGCGGCACCCAGGGCAGCCTGCACGGCAGCTTCGTTAGTGGAGTCGAGCGCCGCTGTCGCCTCATCCAGGATGACCACGCGGGGCTGGGCGATGAGCAGCCGGGCAATGGTGAGCCGCTGGCGCTCACCGCCGGACAGCCGGTAGCCCCGTTCACCCACCACCGTGTCCAACCCGTCAGGCAGGGAGCGGATCATGGCTTCGAGCCGGGCTTGCCGGATCGCTTCCCACATGTCCTCGTCCGTGGCGTCCGGCCTGGCGAGCCGCAGGTTGGAGGCGATGGTTTCGTGGAAGAGGTGGCCATCCTGCGTCACCATGCCCAGCGTGTCCCGGAGGGAGTCGAAGGTGGTGTCGCGCAGGTCCAGCCCGGTGCCGGGCGCGGTACCGCCCAGGCGCACCGCGCCGGAGTCCACGTCGTAAAGCCGTGCCAGCAGCTGGGCGACGGTCGATTTGCCGGCGCCAGAGGATCCCACCAGCGCCACCGTCTGTCCGGGCTCCACCCGGAAGCTGATGCCGTGCAGCACTTCTTCTCCGCCCCGGGTGTCCAGGGTGGACACCTCCTCCAGGGACGCCAGTGAAACCTTGTCCGCGGAGGGGTAGGCGAAGCGGACGTCGTCGAACTCCACGGAAACCGGGCCGGCCGGAACCGGCACGGCGTCCGGTTTCTGCTGGATGAGGGGTTTGAGGTCCAGGATTTCGAAAACGCGCTCGAAGCTGACGAGGGCGCTCATGATTTCCACGCGGGCGTTTGAAAGTGCCGTCAGCGGAGCGTAGAGCCGGGTGAGCAGCAGGGCCAGCACCACAACGTCGCCCGCCGCGAGTTGCCCGGTGATGGCGAACCAGCCACCCAGCCCGTACACGAGGGCGAGCGCAAGCGCGGAGACCAGCGTCAGGGCCGTCACGAAGGTGAACTGCAGCATGGCGGTCCGGACGCCGATGTCGCGGACGCGTCCGGCGCGGACGGCGAATTCCCGGGATTCCTCGTCCGGGCGGCCGAAAAGCTTAACCAGGGTGGCGCCGGGGGCCGAGAAGCGCTCGGTCATCTGGGTGCCCATTTCGGCGTTGTGCTCTGCCGCCTCGCGGCGCAGGTCCGCAAGTTTGGAACCCATCCTCCGCGCAGGGAGAAGGAAGATCGGCAACAGGATCATGGCCAGGACCGTCACCTGCCAGGAGGTGCCCAGCATCACGATGAGCGTGAGGATCAGGGCCACCACATTGCTGACCACACCGGACAGGGTGCCGGCGAACGCGGACTGGGCACCGATAACATCGTTGTTCAGCCTGCTGACGAGGGCTCCGGTGCGGGTCCGGGTGAAGAACGCGATGGGCATCTTCTGCACGTGGTCGAAGACCCTGGTGCGCAGGTCCACGATCACGCCCTCGCCGATGGTGGAGGAGAGCCAGCGGCTCACCAGGCCCAGGCCCGCTTCCGCCACGGCCACCACGGCGATGAGCACGGCAAGGCGGACCACCTCCTCGGCGGCGGCCTTGGCCACGATGGCGTCCACCACTTGACCTGCCAGGACGGGGGTGGCCACGGCGAGGAATGCCATCACAATGGACAGTGCCACAAAGGCCAGCAGCTTGCCCCGGTGCGGCCGGGCAAATCCCAGGACACGCTTCAGGGTGGCCTTGGAGAACGGCTTGGAGCCGCTCTTGGCCCGGGTGATGTTGTAGAGGGAGCCCCAGGCGACCCGTTCCATACTCATTGCTGTTGCTCCGTTACGGTTCCGTTGTCCACATTCCAACGTACGTCCAGCCGCACGTTTTCGAGCAGCCTCCGGTCGTGCGTCACCAGCAGCAGGGCGCCGTCGTAGCTTTCCAGCGCCTCTTCAAGCTGTTCGATGGCCGGAAGGTCAAGATGGTTGGTTGGCTCGTCCAGAACCAGCAGGTTCACCCCGCGCGCCTGCAGCAGGGCCAAAGCAGCCCTGGTCCGCTCGCCCGGGGACAGTGAATCAACGGTCCGTGCCGTGTGGTCCGCCTTGAGGCCGAACTTGGCGAGCAGGGTTCGGACCTCGGCCGGGTTCAGGTCCACCAGGACGGCCTCGACGGCGTCAGCCAGGGCAAGGTGGCCCGCCAGGAGCCCGCGGGCCTGGTCGATTTCGCCGACGGCCACCGAAGCGCCCCTGGCTGCGTTGCCGGACTCCGGTGCCAGGTCACCCAAAAGCAGGCGCAGCAGGGTGGACTTGCCGGCGCCGTTGGGACCCGTAATGCCGATCCGCTCCCCCGCATTGAGCTGAAGGTTGACCGGACCGAGGGTGAAACTGCCCTGCCGCACCACAGCGTCGCGGAGGGTGGCCACCACGGCGCTTGAGCGCGGCGCCTTGCCAATGGAGAACTGGAGCTGCCATTCCTTCCGGGGCTCCTCCACCACGTCCAGCCGGGCGATACGTGATTCCATCTGCCGTACCTTCTGCGCCTGCTTTTCGGATGACTCGGTGCTGGCGGCGCGGCGGATCTTGTCGTTATCCGGGCTTTTCTTCATAGCGTTCCGAACGCCCTGGGAGCTCCATTCGCGCTGCGTGCGCGCCCTGGACACCAGGTCCGCCTTGGTGGCCGCGAACTCCTCAAACTTCTCGCGCGCGTGCCGGCGCGCCACTGCACGTTCTTCCAGGAAGGCGTCATAGCCGCCGTCGTAAACGGCTACGGAGTTCTGCGCCAGGTCCAGTTCCACCACTGTGGTGACGCAGCGGGCCAGGAACTCCCGGTCGTGGCTTACCAGCACAGCCCCGCCGCGCAGTCCGCGGACAAAGTCCTCGAGTTTCGCAAGTCCGGCCAGGTCAAGATCGTTGGTGGGCTCGTCCAAAAGGACGACGTCGAACCGGCTGAGCAGCAGGGCTGCGAGCGCCACTCGTGCCGCCTGGCCGCCGGACAAACCCGTCATCTCGGCGTCGGCACCCGTTCCGAGGCCCAGATCGGCAAGGACGGCGGGAATGCGGTCGTCCAGGTCCGCGGCGCCGGAAGCCATCCAGCGGTCAAAAGCCAGTGCGTAGGCGTCATCGGCTCCAGGCGCGCCGGATCCCAGCGCCTCTGCGGTGGACTCCATCTCTGCTGTGGCCTGGGCGCAGCCGGTCCGCCGGGCAATGTAGGCAGCCACCGTTTCGCCGGGAACACGCTCGTGCTCCTGGGGAAGCCAGCCCACAAAGGCGTCAGCGGGAGCAAGGCTTACGGTCCCGCCCTGCGGCTGGTCGACGCCGGCAAGCAGGCGCAGCAGGGTGGACTTCCCGGCACCGTTGGACCCCACAACACCCACAACGTCACCGGGCGCGACGGTGAGGGAAAGTTCGGAGAAGAGCAGCCGGTGGTCGTGACCGCCTGAAA
The DNA here is from genome assembly GCF_059383655.1 of Pseudarthrobacter sp. Hb11. Taxonomy (NCBI): domain Bacteria; kingdom Bacillati; phylum Actinomycetota; class Actinomycetes; order Micrococcales; family Micrococcaceae; genus Pseudarthrobacter; species Pseudarthrobacter sp. Hb11. Next base: position 64,918 of record NZ_JBWZCM010000014.1, on the reverse strand, counting down.
CATCCTTCGCAACGAGGGTCGCAGTCATGGATCCATCCTTTCACCGGAGCGCGCAGCAGGTCTGGCGCCTTTCGGCCCGCAAAGCCTCTGCATTCCGTCAGGAGGACGGCGCCCGGAGCCCGGACATAAAAGAACCCGCCGGTCCGGACTTGGGGGGTGTACGGACCAACGGGCTCGACCATCAAGCATAGTCGAATCAGGGGTGCGGGTAAAATCGGCGTGAAAGCGGCAGGCTAAAATCGACAAACCATCCGTTCTGCAGAAAGCCGTCCATGACCCTCCCCGCCAAGGCGTTCCAGCGCTGGCTGCAAGGCATAGCGCCGGACGCCAGTACGGCGGACGTATGCAGGATCTCCGGCATCAAGCGGACCACCCTGGCCCAGCAGCTGGTGCGGGGGAAAGTCTCTGTAAGCACGGTGGTCAGCATCAGCCGCGCTTACAACATCAACCCGGTGGCTGCCCTGGCCGACTTCGAACCGTACCGGGAGCTGGCCGGCCCCCAGCAGCCGCCTGCCCGCTGCGAGCTGATCAGCCAAATTTCCACCGCCGACCTCCTGCGTGCCATGCTGGCCCGCCCCGGGATGGACCCTGCCGGGGGTCCGGGGCACAAGCCGCCGGCATTGTCGCCGGCGCCGCACGCCACGTCCGTCAAGAACTGGGTTGATGCCATTGACGACGGCGAAGTGCGGCACCGCGTTTCCGCCGCTACCGGCATTGCCCCGCAAAACTACTCCGCGCAACTGACTGCCAACCGGCTTTCAGCGGAGCTGGCGGTGGCCACCGCGCGGGCGGCAGGTGTTGGAGCCGCCGGCGGCCTGGTGGCCACCGGCTTGATCACGGAGGAAGAGGCGGGCTGGCCTCCCGACGCCCGCCAGGCAGCATTGGACGGCCTGTCCGACGGCGACCTCGCCGTCCTGGCCGGTGACCGGCTGCAGGCCTTGGGCAAAGTTTTACGCCGCCAGGAACAGGACCAGGCGCAGACAGAAAAGATTTGGGAGAACCTGGGATGATCGAAATCCTTCAGTGGTCAACGCTGGCCACCTGCGGCCTCATCGCAGCGGCCCGGATACCCAGCGCGCTTCGGGGAGAGAACAGGTCCCTTTTTTATATCTTCGCGCTGATGACCGCGGCTATTTTTTTGAGCATTGAGGCGCCCTACATCGCGGTGGATGCAGCGTTGGGGGGCATCAACCTCGCCAACCTGTTGCTGCGCTTCATCATCTTCGCGGCGATCTACTTCGTCGGGATACGGGTGACCCGGGGGTTTGGAGCAGACCACGCCTACCGGCTCATCACAGGCAGGCTGGGCATGATGGTACTTTTGGTCATTTCCCTGGTGATGACCATCCTGTTCTTCCTGATGGACACGGTGGGTTCCTCGGCAGGGCTGTCGGCGACCTCAGGCAAAAGCGAGCTCAACTTCATCCTGGTGGAGTACTACGGGGCAGCCGGACGCGCCTACCCTTCATACGCCTCTGTGGTCCTGATTCCAGCCATGGTCCGCGCAGTTGGCAGCAGGCTTCCCGTGCTGGTACGGCTTGCGGCCGGGCTTTTGGCCCTGGGCGGAATGGCCATTGCCCTCACCCTGCTGTTCCCCGTGGTGCCGCCGGAGTGGGGCGCACTGGAATTCGTCGTCAACTACACGGCAGTGCTCTGCTTCGTCCTCGGCCTCGCCCTCATTTGGGCAGCCAGGGTGAAAAACAGCAGGAGCCCCGGGCTGAAAAGGACATCTACCGAAACGTAACCTTCCGGGCTTTCACAAAAACATTAGAATGTGAAACAATCATGAATGTGTGAAGGTGGGGGCTGGGGCGTTTACGAACGGGGATACTTTCTTGAACGAATGCGGCCTCCGGGGGCCTTTGCACGCTTTGGGGGGATGAGTGGTGGCGGCCGTTGGGGACCGCCCCCACTCAGCCATTTAAGGCCCCTTTAGTATTCCTCCGCGACTTCCTACGGCTGGCCGGGATCTATTCCTGCCCGCAGGCAAACCTCAGGGTCACCAACTGGAACGGCCGCAGGAGCAGCTCCGCCCCGTCCGGGCCGGCTTCCACGCCGGCAGCCTCGACCCTGCGTTCCAGCAGGTCGACGGCACTGACCCGCCGTACCGGGAAGTTTGCGGTGAGCCTTGCGGCCGACTGCTGCCCCAGCGATTCGTACAACCGGACGATCACATCCCCGGAGCCGTCCTCAGCCAGCTTGACTGCTTCGATGACCACAGCGGGGTTGGACAGTGAAAACAGCGGCTCCACCGGCGAGGCGCCGGTGACCATCCGCGGAGCGAGATTTGTCCGGTAGCCCTCCTGGACAGCATCGGCAATGCCAGCCCCCGGCCGGACCGTGACCGTCAGCTCGTGACGTCCGCGGTCTGCGTCCGGATCGGGGAACTTCGGGGCACGCAACAGCGACAGGCGCACCGTGGTGGTGGTGCCGCCGTCGGCCTCCCTGATGCTCCTGGTGACGTCGTGGCCGTAGGTGGACGAGTTTGCAACGGCAACGCCGTACCCCGGCTCCGCCATGTGGATCCAGCGGTGCGCACAGATTTCGAACTTGGCCGCTTCCCAGGACGTGTTGGTGTGCGTGGCGCGGAAGACGTGCCCGAACTGCGTCTCCGCCGCAGACCGGTCCGCACGAACATCCAGAGCGAAGCCAAGCTTCAACAGCTTTTCCTGTTCCTGCCAGTCCACGGACGTGGTGATGGAAAGGGAAGGGCTTCCGGCGGCAAGGCTGATGCGCTGGGTGATGGCAGAGGACCCGGCCATCCGCTCGACCACCACGGCAGCCTCGCCCTCATCGTCCGTGAGCCGCACCGACTCCGCACATGTCAACGGCGTGACATTGCGGCGATAAAACTCGTCAATGTCCCACGCGTCCCACTCGTTGGGGGTGTCGCGGTGCAGTTCCAGCAGGTTGCCGCGCTGCCCCGGGGCAATTGCCTCACGGCCGCTGGCGTAGTCCCGAAGGGAGGTGAGCAAACCGTCCGCGTCCAGGACTGCCCGGATGATGCCGTTGTCCAGCACAAAGCCGGCGTCCCGGGCTGCACCCCGGGCCGGTACTGGCGACGCCACCGGCTCCCCGGCTGCCAGCGCCGGCACGCCCTCCCGGGCGTGCGGTGCTGCATTCAGCAGGAATTTCCGGTCCCCGCTGCCGAGCACTGCCTTGGCGGCCTGGCCGATCAGCGTTTCGAGGTCAGCTTCAACGGCCCCGTAATTGCGTTCAGCGTCCTGGTGCACCCAGGCGATGGAACTGCCCGGAAGGATGTCGTGGAACTGCTGCAGCAGCACCAGCCGCCACAGCCTCTTGAGCTCGGCGGCGGGATAGGCAAACGAACCCGCCGTGCGGACGGCCGCCGTTGCGCACCACAGTTCCGCTTCGCGCAGCAGGTGTTCGCTGCGACGGTTCCCCTTTTTGGTCCGGGCCTGGCTGGTGTAGGTGCCGCGGTGCAGTTCGAGGTACATCTCGCCCACCCACACGGGCAGTGACGGGTACTCCTCCTCGGCCTGCTGGAAGAAGCTCTCCGCCGATCCGATCCGCACCTTCGGCGAGCCTTCCAGGTCCGCTGTCCTGGCGGCAGCCGCAAGCATTTCCCGGGTGGGGCCGCCGCCGCCGTCGCCATAGCCGAAGGGCACCAGGGACACGGTGCCGCGGCCGTGGTCGCGGTAGTTCCGCTCTGCATGGGCGAGTTCGCGTCCGCTGAGCTGGGAATTGTAGGTGTCTACCGGCGGGAAGTGGGTGAAGAGCCGGGTGCCGTCGATTCCCTCCCAGTTGAAGGTGTGGTGCGGCATCCTGTTGGTCTGGTTCCAGGAGATCTTCTGGGTGAGGAACCACCGGCTACCGGCGGACTTGACGATCTGTGGCAGTGCCGCGGAGTACCCAAAGGAGTCCGGCAGCCACGCTTCCTGGCAGTCCACGCCGAACTCGGCCAGGAAGAAGCTCTTACCCTCCACAAACTGACGCGCCATCGCCTCGCCGCCGGGCATGTTGGTATCGGACTCCACCCACATGCCGCCCACGGGTACGAACTGTCCGGCCCGCACCTTTTCCCGGATCCGGCCGAAAAGTTCAGGGTAGTACTCCTTGATCCAGGCCAGCTGCTGGGCGGAGGAGCAGGAAAAAACGAAGTTCGGGTATTCATCCATTAGCGCCACCACGTTCGAGAACGTCCTGGCGCATTTGCGGATGGTTTCCCTGACGGGCCAAAGCCAAGCCGAGTCGATGTGGGCATGGCCGGTGGCAACCAGCTGGTGCGCCGACGCGTACGCCGGCCGTGCCAGCACTTCGGCGAGGGCGGCGCGGCCGGCTGTTGCGGTTCCGGCGACGTCGTCGGGATCCATCACGTCCATCATGCGCTCAAGTGCCCGGAGAATCTCATGCCGCCGCGGCAGCTCCAAAGGCAGCTCCGCCATCAGGCCGGACAGGGTCCAGATGTCCTGCTGGAGTTCCCAGACCGTCTGGTGCAACTCTGCGATGGCTATGTTTCCCAGCCTGTACTGGGGCGCTGTTCCGGCCGTCGACTTGTCGCCGTACGGGGTGGGCGCGAACGTCCAGCCCTGGGCGACATCAGGGTTGGCGGCGGCCTCGACATAGAAGTCCACTGCCATGCCGCCTCCCAGCAGCTTCAGCGGAATGTACTGGTTCCGGGGCGACACGGCCTTGATGATGGTGCCGTCGGCGCGCCACGCAATGCCCTCACACTGGAAACCGGGCACTTCGATGGTGAAGCCGAGGTCAACCACGACTTCGACGGTGGTATCCGGCTCCGTGCCCCATGACTCGGGAACTTCGCCTTGGAGGCGGAGCCACTTGGTACCCCACGGCTTTCCCCAGGGAGCGCAGTGTTCCTGCGGCTGGAAGTTCTGCCGCATAGCCTCGAGTGCCGGGACCGGTTCGTCCGGCACGTCCCAGCTGCTCAGGGTGAGGGGGAGGCTCCGGGTGTACACGCCTGGGTTGATGCGTTCGCGGACGAATCTTTCGAGGCGGACTTCCGTGATCCGGCGATCGTCATGCAATGTTGGCCCTCTTCAGCGCTGGAAATATGGACCATCGTGTCCATTCGGTGGATAAAACTACCCGCTGGTAGCTTACTCGCCAATGCCTGCGGATAACATCCCCAATAAAGCGTTTTCCTGAAAAGGTGACCTGCCGCGTATACGGAAGGCAGTACGGGCGGGGTCAGGGACGCGGCGGGTCAGGGACGTGCGCTGGCAGGGACCTGGGCCACGGGCCTGACAATCCGGTGGTCGCCGGCATAGATATTGAGGCTGGTTCCCCGGCTGAAACCGGCCAGCGTCAGGCCGCTGGCTTCCGCAAGTTCCACAGCGAGGCTTGACGGGGCGCTGACGGCAGCGAGCACGGGAATTCCCGCCAGCGCCGCTTTCTGTACCAGCTCAAAGGACGCCCGCCCTGATACCTGGAGGACGGTGCCGCGGAGCGGGAGCAGTCCTTCACGCAGCGCCCAGCCCACTACCTTGTCCACGGCGTTGTGGCGCCCTACGTCCTCGCGGAGGCACAAAAGTTCCACGCCGCCGTCGTCCTTGATCTTGAACAGGCCGGCAGCGTGCACTCCCCCGGTGTCCTCGAAGAGCCGTTGCGATTTGCGCAGGAGCCCCGGCAGCGAGGCCAGGACCTCGGCGTCGATATTGAGAGGATCGTCCGCCAGGCTGTAGCGCGAGGACTTCCGGACGGACTCCACGGAATCAGTACCGCAGATGCCGCAGGAGCTGGACGTGTAGATGTGGCGGCCGATGGACGGGACTGTCACGTCAGGCCGCAGCTGGACTTCCACCACGTTGAACGTCTGGACGCCATTTTCATCTTCACCTGCGCAGAAACGCAGTGACACGAGCTGCTCGGAGCTCCAGATGATGCCCTCGGACACCAGGAAGCCGGCCACCAGGTCAAAGTCGTCACCGGGGGTCCGCATGGTGACAGAGAAGGAGAGCTGGCCCAGCCGGATCTCCAACGGCTCCTCGACGGCGAGGACATCCTCACGGTGCCGGACCGGAAACTCGAGGGCCTTCGGAGAACCGTCGAGGACATACTTGTGCACCTTCCGGCGCTGGGTCACGCGGCCCATTCCCACACCTGCCTATTCATTAGTCCATCATCAGCCAAGAAGCGCGCTCCAGTCCACGGGGCCGCTGGCGGCCGCCTTGGGAGCTGTCCTGCCCGGCCGCGCGGCGCTCCTCGGCTTTGCGTTGCCGGCAGATTCAGCAGCGGACGGGATGCGTGGCCCCCAGGGCAAGGCAACGGCCGGCACCAGCTCGCCGAGCTGAACGCCGTGCGGCGGCACAACCATAACACCGTCGGCCGACGCCAGCCCGCGCATCATGCCCGGGCCGGTGTGCTGGGACGGAGATGCCATCCCGTAGAGGAGCCGGAACGGCATCAGTCGCGTGCGCCCGGGGTCTGGTTCGATCATGCTTCCGCAGGGCACTTCCTGGACCTCAGGCAGGCTGCCGTGGCCCAACGCGGAAAGCAGCGGTGCGCCTACGGTGACCAGCGCCATCATCGCGGCGAGCGGGTTTCCTGGCAGGCCGAGTACAAAACGGCCGTCCGGCAGTTCCGCCAGGACAGCCGGGTGTCCCGGTCGCATGGCGATCCCATCGATGACGAGCCGCCCGCCCAGTTCTGCCACTGCCTGGCGGAGATGATCTGTACCTGAGCGACCGGTCCCGCCCGTGGTGATGACGACGTCGGCCGGCAGGTCCGGAGCCCCGGGCGCCTCAGGCACAACGTCTTCCAGGCCGGTCAGCCACTCGTCATAGGAGTCCCCGATCCTCTGCTGTTCCCCTGCTATTCCTCCCAGCATGTCCACGACTGCCGGCAGTTGTGGACCGAAAGTGTCCCGCACCTGGCCGGGGACGGGCACGCCCTGTTCGATAACTTCGGAGCCGGTGAGCAGCAGCCGGACCAGGGGTTTGCCCTGGACCTGCAACTCGTCGTAGCCGGCCAGGGCAGCCAATGCGAGATGGGCAGGGTTGAGCTTCGCTCCTGCCTTGACCAGCACGTCACCTGCCAGGGCTTCCTCCCCGGCTTTACGGATGTGCTGGCCGTTGCGCGGCTCGCCGGGCCGGGCGCTCCCTCCGGTGACCAGGACAGGCAAGCCGTCCTCGTCCTTGTCCAACACTGCGCTCTCGCTGCGCAGCACCGCTTTTCCGCCGGGCGGAATCAACCCGCCGGTAACGATGGGGCTCGCCTGGTGCGGCGCCAGCCTGGTCCCGGGTTCCGCCAGGATCCATGGCCCAGTCCCGTTGACCGCCCAGCCGTCCATGGCAGAGGAGGCGTAGTGGGGCATGTCCTGCAGTGCAACAATGTCCTGGTCCAGCCTGCGCCCGAGCGCCAGATGCAGGGGAACGGGACCGGCAGGAATTGGCGTGGCCGCCTCGAAAGCGGCCAGCCGGGCTTCCTTCCAGGTGTGGGCCAGGTGCCGCGGCGCCTCCGGCAGGTCGGTTGAACTCCGTTCTTCCCCGGGCTCCTCGGTCATTCGCCGGGAGTCCCGGCGGCTTCAGCATCGTAGTCGGCAGCCAGGGAACGTGCCACGGCCAGGGCGCCTTCCATCGACGCCGCATCGGTGCTGCGTCCGGCCGCTGAGGCAAGGCCTGCGGCGTACCCGGCGATGAAAGTTGTCAGTGGCGCCGCCGGCCGTACAACGGAGTGGGCCGCTACACCGGCGAGGGCCAGGATGGCATTAACGTCCACCTGGACGTCCTCAAGCTCATAGGCCTGGAGCAGGGACCTGCACCATTCTTCCAGCGTCTCATCCTGGCTTTTCACGAACTGCCTCCCAATTCAACTGCTGCCGCGCCGGTCCTGGAACTCGTCCCGGATCCCGGCGTCAACTCCTAGTGCGGCGGCATCATCCCAGGTATCCACATCGTCCGTGGAACCGGTGGGGACGGTGACAAGCTGCAGGTCCAGACTAGCAAGGAGTGCACGCATGGAGCCGTTGATTAAGGTGTCCTGCGACGCCAGTTCCTCGGCCGCCCTTTTTAACTTGTCTGTGCGGTAAAACCCGGCCAGCCGTTGGGGCCTGCGGTCTTCGCCACAGGCCATGAGTCCGTCAACTTGGAACTCCCGCGATTCCAGTGCCTCCGTCAGCACCTCCACGGCAGCCGAGATACGGGGCATGTCACATGCCATTACCAGGGTGTACGCACTTTCGTTTCCGGCCTGGGCCAGAACCGCCAGGCCCGCAGCCACAGCCGCGGCGGGTCCTGCAAATTCCGGCTGCTCCCGGCAGGAGAGCACACCTGCGGGGAGAGCGCCGGCGTCCGGGCCCACCACTACTGTGCGGAACGCACCGGAGGCGGCGGCAAGCGACTGCTGCAGGAGAGTGGCACCTTCAAAGACGAGCCCTTGCTTGGGCACCCCGCCCAGCCTGGATGACCGGCCGCCGGCCAGGATCACGGCGTCGAAGTCCAACCGGTTTTGCTCCACTCCCCCAGCCTAGTCCGGGGACGGCGAAGGCGACCTACCCCGATCAGGCAGCGCGCTCAGGCAGCAGGAACGGATCCCAAGCGGGCGTGGGTTTCTCGAGTTCCTTGATTTGCCAGATGGTGCCATGCGGAGGCTCAGGGACAAACCGCAGTTTCCAGCCCATTTCTGCCGGGGTGTGGTCACCTTTGACGTTGTTGCACCGCAGGCAGGCGGCCACCAGGTTCTCCCAGGACTCCGCACCCCCGCGCGACTTGGGGTGGACATGGTCAATGGTGTGGGCAGCTTTTCCACAGTAGGCGCACTTGTGCCCGTCACGTCTCAGCACCCCGCGCCGGCTCACAGCTGTGGACTGGTTATATCTGGGGCGGATGTAGCGGTTCAGGAGAATCACGGACGGGCGGCCCAAAATCTCCTGGGGACCCACTACGGGCTCGTCCCCTTCAGCCACAACGCTCGCCTTGCCCGTGAGCACAAGCACCAGCGCCCGGCGGAAAGTAATAACCGCCAGCGGTTCATATCCAGCATTCAGAACGAGAGTGCGCATGCACGTACCTCTTCACGGCCGCACCCGGTCAGGGGCACGAGGGCCGGCTGCCCTCGGCATGGTCCGGGCTATGGATCGACACCACAAGAGTAAACAAAGAAGTGCACTATCAGCTAATTCCTGACCCGGGCCGCCGCGTCCGGCTGGCAATTAGTGCCCCGGGCAGATGGACCCGGGGTTTAAACAGACAGGACCCCCGCCGCAAGGGCAGGGGTCCTGATGTGTCTTGATCAACCGCTAAGCGCGGGCTGCAAGGATGTCAGTTGACGCGGATGAACACCGGGCCGGAGCCCACGTTGGCGCTGAAGACAACGGTCTGGTTGCCGTTGTAGCCGCCGTGCACCGCTTGGCCGTTGCCGGCGTAGACGGCGATGTGGGCCATGCCGGAACCACCGTCGGCGTAGTAGATGAGGTCGCCCGGCTGAGCCTCGGCGGCGCTCACGGTGCGCCCCAGGGAGAGGTAACCGGCAGGCCAGTCATGGAAGTTGATGCCCACGGCAGCCAGGGAGTTGGTCACCAGCATGGTGCAGTCCTGCGAAACGCCGAGCTGGGCGTAGGCGGCGGACAGAATGGCTGCGCCCTTGCCGCTTGCCGAGGCAGGAGCGGCGGGGGCTGCAGCGGCCGGAGCCGTGGCGGTCACCTTGGCAACAGCGGCCGTCTCTGCGGCGGGAGCGGGCGCGGGAGCCGGAGCCGGAGCCGGAGCCGGAGCTGCTTCCTGAACCTCAACCTCAACCTCGGGCTCCGGAGCTTCCACAACGGGAGCCGGCGTGGTGGTCACGGCAGGCTTCTCGAAGGTGATGGCAATGGTGGAAGCAGCCGAGATGGGAGCCTCAACCGTTGCTTCAACTTCCAGGGTGGAAGCCGGAGCGGAGTCGCGCTGAACGTTGGCGTCAGCAGCGTTGGCAGCCAGGCCGCTGGTCAGGACCAGACCGGAAGCAGCTGCGATGACAGCTGCCTGGCGTCCTACGCCGCCGGCGTTGTCGCCGACAGCCTTGGCAATGATGGCGAGCGAGTTGGTTTTGGTGACCTCGGCGCGGTGCCGTGCGGTTGCACGAGTAGTCATCAGTTCTCTCTTTCGTTTTCCTTCAAACCGCATGTAGGCAGCCAAAGGTGACTGGACGTGCCGGCATCTTGGGGGTACGCCGGCACGCCCCGAACGGGGGATGTGTGATTTAGCGAAAAGCGTTTGGGCAAAGAAAAAGCCCTTGGACCGTAAGGTCGAAGAACTAGTTCATGGTGTAGAACGCGGAGGAACCGGTAGCAGCTACCGAGTGCAGGAGCGTTCCCTGCGAGGGGTTCAAGGCGCTGATCATCATGCCGTTGCCAACGTAGATGCCGACGTGCGCACCGCCGTTCTGCATAACCAGGTCGCCCGGCTGCGGCGTGGACGTGGGCTTCATCGCAGTCCAGGCGTTGACGCGGGGGATGCTGATGCCGGCCTGGGCGTAAACCCACTGGGTGAAGCCGGAGCAGTCCCAGCCGCTGGGGGTGGTGCCGCCCCACACATACGGGCTGCCGATGCCGGTGTACGCGATGGCCGCAATGCCGGAGGTGGCAGCGGAGGACGCGGTGGCCACGACCTTCTCTGCTGCTGCCGATGCGGTGGTCTCTGTGGAAACCGATGCGGTGGACTCTGTGGAAACGGTGTCCGTGTCGGTGGCCGCGGCCGTGTCATCGTCATCAGAAGTTGACTGGACAGTCACCGGCTCCAGCACGGGAGCGGCGATGGTCTTGACCACCGGACGCTCGAAGGACACGGTAGCCGTGGGTGCCGCAGTGACCGCGAGGGCCGACTGCGCGGACCCGGACTCGGTGGAAGCAGAGACACCAGCGGTGGTGTCCGCCGCGTTGGCCGGCAGGCCCAAGGTCAGGACGAGGCCGGACGCAGCAGCGATAACTGCAGCCTGGCGACCTACTGTCCCGGCATTGGCACTAACAGCCTTGGACATGGTGTCCAGGGGGTTGGTACGAACCGATTGCGCACGGTGGCGCGCAGAATTATGGCGTGAAGACACGAAGGTAGCCTCTCCCAATGCCTGCGAGGTGAGCTGTCGGATTCGGATGGGAGTCACCCGGCCGCGCGGCTTCCTGGGAAGCTTTTGCGACTTAACCCCAAGGCCTTCAAACTGAAGGCCATAATTGGTTCCCCCGCCCCTGCCAGACGATGAAATGCGAACGGACCTTGAGCGGTGGCAGAGTTAGGCAATCCGCACAAGAGCGTCAACTTCGGAAAAGTTGACGCGAGTTAGACGGTACAGCAGTTTTGCTTGAATGTCACATTCAGGTCACGGCAGGTCAACATCATTTGATAGTTCACCGTCACTTGACTAAAGCCAGCCCGTGGGGTCAACAACTTCGCCGTTGACCTGGACCTCGAAGTGCAGGTGGCAGCCTGTGGAGGCTCCCGTGGTCCCGCTGAGGGCCACAACATCCCCGCGGGATACTGTCTGCCCCTCCTTCACGCTGAAAGAGGAGAGGTGGTTGTACGTGGTTTCCAGGCCGTTGCCGTGGTCCACTACAACGCGGTTGCCGCCACCGTACTCGTGCCAGCCCACAAAGGTAACGGTTCCGGTGGCCGCAGCCAGAACAGAGGTGCCGCACTGGGCTACGTAATCCTGTCCGCGGTGGAAGTCACCGGAGCCTCCCGTGATGGGGCTGACGCGGTAACCAAAGGGCGAGGCAGTGCTCAATGCAGCGAGCGGGGCACCGAGGCTTCCGGTGGAAGCGGCGCGGGTGATGGCGCCCGCAGACTGGGCACTGAGCAGCTGTTTCAGCTTCCCGTCGGGGTCCGCTTCGGTGACCACGGCGGATCGGCTGAAGTCTATTTCGGCCTCCGCTTCCGCGGAAATTTTGGGCTGTGGGGCTACAGCGGACGCGGCAACAGGAGAGCTCCCTGAGGCATCCGTAGCCATCACGGGACTGGTGGCCGGTACGGTCACGGTGAGCACCAGTCCGGTGGCGGCCAGGGCGACGCCGGCCTTCTGGCCGATGCCGCTGGCAGCAGCGAACTCGGTAATTTGACGGAATGGACCCCGACGCCGGCGCGCATCACGGTGCGGATCGCGGGGGCGTTCCGAGGTGATGACTTCGACAACGCGCGGTGTCGAAGCAGGGACCGCCGCGCGGCGGCGTCCCCTGGAATTGTGCATGGTCAAGAAGGGTTCCTCTCTGGAAAGCCTGCGAAGTTAGCTGTCGGATTCGGGTCAGAGAGTTCAAAGACCCGGTCCGCCGTAAGCAAGCTTCGGCACAGAGATATCCCCGGAGGGATCCTTCGCTGGAAGAGGCTTGCTGCTGACGGACTTCACCCCAAGGCAGTCCCCCGGCTGCCGCTTGTGGTTCCCCCGCCTCTGCCAGTTACGACTCATGCTCCTGATCCGCTGGCAGAGCTCGGCTCCAGATCAGGTAACGCTTTAATATCAACGCTTCGGTTCAACTATAGAGGGTTAACGCCCAAAGTAACAATTCCGTTATCTTTGCGTAACCCACCTCACATGAGGTAACGAGGCGCGCCGGCCAGCCCGCTAGCGGACGGCCACGAACACGTGCGCGGCCACCTCCGGAGGCAACTCAAGTGCCCCTTCAATGCCGGGAACCCGGACGGAGATGTAGTCCCCCACCCGCTCCAGCGACACAGCAGCCCCCGGCCTTATGCCGCCCTCATCCAGCTGCGAGAGCAGTTCCGGCTCCACCTGGATGGGCTCGGCAAGCCGGCTGATAGTCACGGCTGAGGCGGGCCCGTAGGACTTCATCGCTTCCAGGAGGCTGATGGCTCCATCGGCAAAGCCCGGGGACGGCACCCCGCCCAAGGCGGCCAGCCCGGGAATCGGGTTCCCGTACGGAGACTCGGTGGGGTGGTTAAGCATCTCGTAGATACGGCGTTCCACCCGCTCGCTCATCACATGCTCCCAGCGGCAGGCCTCGTCATGGACGTATGCCCAGTCCAGCCCAATCACGTCGGCGAGGAGCCGCTCAGCCAGACGGTGCTTGCGCATCACTTCCGTGGCGCGCTTCCGACCCGTCTCGGTGAGCTCCAGATGGCGGTCGCCCGAGACAACCACCAGGCCGTCCCGCTCCATCCGGCCGATGGTCTGGGAGACGGTAGGTCCGGAGTGGCGCAGCCTTTCGGCGATACGCGCACGCAGGGCAACAATGTTCTCTTCCTCGAGCTCCAGAATGGTCCGAAGGTACATCTCCGTAGTATCGATCAGATCCGTCATCCAGCTCAGCTCCTCGAGCGCAGTACCTTGCGTTGTCCCACCGTATCGCCGTCACTGCGACGTAGTCCGTGGAAAAGCTTAGCCTATTTTGACTTTGTCCGAATAGTTGCCGATGGCCGCAGGACCGTCTCATTGGCTGGACTATGACGCTTCCGGTTCCCGCCGATACAGCCCAACAAGGCAGAATGAGGGAGGCCCTGGCAGCAGCCATCAGTGACTGCCGGCCATCAACCCCCGTCCGGACCAAAGCCGTGTCCATGCCGAAACTGGAGCACCTGTGAGCGAAACCAGCATCACTATTCCCGCCGACCTCCTGCCCAAGGACGGGCGGTTCGGCGCCGGGCCGTCCAAGGTCAGGCCGGAGCAGATTGATGCGCTGTCCGCGGCGTCGAAGAACATCCTGGGTACGTCCCACCGGCAGGCCCCGGTCAAGAACCTCGTCGGTTCCGTCCGCGAGGGCCTCAGCCAGTTCTTCCGCGCCCCCGAAGGCTACGAAGTGGTACTCGGCGTCGGCGGTTCCACGGCGTTCTGGGACATTGCAAGCTTCGGCCTGGTGGAAAACAAGGCCCAGCACCTTTCCTTCGGTGAGTTCGGGTCAAAATTCGCCGCGGCCACCAACAAGGCGCCCTTCCTGGGTGCCTCTTCCATCATCAAGTCTGAGCCCGGCACCCGCCCCTCGGCCCAGGCCGAAGCGGGCGTAGACGTCTACGCCTGGCCGCAGAACGAGACCAGCACCGGCGTCGCAGCCCCCGTGAAGCGTGTTGCCGGTGCAGACGAGGGCGCACTGGTGCTCGTCGACGCCACCTCTGCTGCCGGCGGGCTGGATGTTGATGTTGCGCAGAGCGATGTTTATTACTTCGCCCCGCAGAAAAACTTTGCCTCCGACGGCGGGCTCTGGCTTGGCCTGTTCTCCCCTGCCGCCCTGGAACGCGCAGCACGGGTCAAGGCCAGCGACCGCTGGATCCCGGATTTCCTGGACCTGCAGACGGCCATTGACAACTCACGCCTGAACCAGACCTACAACACCCCGTCGTTGTCCACTCTGGTCACGCTGGACGCGCAGGTGCAGTGGTTGAACGCTAACGGCGGCCTGGACTTCGCTTCCGCGCGCACGGCAGATTCTGCCGGCCGTATCTACAGCTGGGCTGAGGCATCGGAGTTCGCCACTCCGTTCGTCATCAACCCGGACGAGCGCTCCAATGTCATCGCCACCATCGACTTCGACGAGACAGTGGATGCCGCAGTGGTGGCCAAGGTCCTGCGCGCCAACGGGATTGTGGACACCGAGCCTTACCGCAAGCTCGGCCGCAACCAGCTGCGCATCGCAACGTTTGTTGCAATTGAGCCAGCCGACGTTTCCGCCCTTCTGGCCAGCATCGACTACGTAGTGGGCGAACTGCGCAAGTAATCGCAACTGCGGGGCCACCCCGGCTGACCGCAACGCACCGGCTTTAACGTACGACGGCGCCGCCCGGGTTCTGCCCGACCGGCGCCGTTTGTGCGTCGTAGCTCAGTTTCCGCGCCTGGGCGCGATTCCGGGCGCTAATTTGTATCGGCGTCGCGCCCTGCGCGCTGTTCCTGCGCATCTTCGGCTTCAGCCTCCCGGGCTTCACTTTCCGGCGCTTCATTTTCCAGCCCTTCACCGTCCAGGCTGCCTACTGCGTCCAGAGACGCAGCAACGCCGTCAGCGGGCTCGGCGGCGGCAGCTTCCGGCGTGTCAGCCTGGTGGGCGTCGTCTTCGAGCGCGTCGGCTTCCGGCTGACCGGCGTCGGCTTCGCCGGATTCCTGTTCCTGCTCATCCTCCGGCCGGACGCGTTCTGCCCACGGAACCCATTCCGGGGCCAATATGGAGTCCTCGGACGGCAGGAGACCGAGCTCGTTGACCGTGACCACCTTGGACCGCGAGTTCCGTGTCAGCACGGCGAACCACTGCCAGCCTGCGTAGCCGGGCAGCCTGCACTCGAAGAGGTGTGTCACCAGCCGGTCGCCTTCGCTCTTGACTGCAAGGTGCCGCCCAATGTCCGACGCCGCAGTGATGCCGGCAATGGCGGTCCGTGCCGTGTCCGCGGCAGCGGCGAGGAAGGCGTCCGGCTTGCCGGTCCGCCAAACAGGCACCCCGGCGCGGGGCTTGGCCGTTTTGGCCGTCGCCGGCGCCGGGCCTACAGGCGAAAGGCCCGCAGCAGCGGGAGCAATACCGGCGTCCCCGCCCGTTGCGGCACCTGCCTGCAGCGCCACCAGGTCCACCGATGCCGGGTCCACCGACACCGGGTCCACCAACTCGACGTCCAGCGTCTCCGAGACCAACGACACCGGATCCAGTGACTCCGGGGCCGTTATCTCCAAGCCGCCGGGCTCGGCGGTTGTGTACTCCGGGTCCTGCTGATCAGCTTCCGGGTTCATGAGGGCCTAAACGTCCAGCTCGTCGGCAACCTTACGCAGGGCGGCGGCGATGGCCTTGCCCTTATTGCCTTCCGGGTATTTGCCTTTGGAAAGGGTTCCGGACAGGTTGTCCAGAACAGTCACGAGGTCCTGGACCAGCGGTGCGAGGTCCTTTGCGCTGGGCCGCTTTGCCTTAGCGATGGACGGTGTTTTGTCCAGCACGCGCAGGCCCAGGGCCTGGGCTCCCTTGCGGCCGTCGGCTACACCGAATTCAACGCGGGTGCCGGCCTTCAGCTCTGTTACGCCCTCGGGCAGCGACGATTTGGGCAGGAAAACTTCCTGGCCGTCTTCTCCCGCGAGGAATCCGAAGCCCTTTTCCTTGTCATACCACTTGACCTTGCCGGTAGGCACGTAATCAACCTTCTTCGTTCTGACGTCTTGAGACACGGCCGGCCATCACCGCATCCGCAGTGTTGTGCGGGTTCAGGGTATGACGGCTGGAGACCGTGTTGGTCTGTATCCCTCAAGGTTATCCTGCCCCGTGCCGTAATCCTGCTTTCGACGGCTCTCCGCAACGGCACACTGAACCGTGGCTGCGCTGTCAGACCGGGCTGTTAGCGTTACGTTTATGACACCCTCGCGTTACCGGCGTCCACTGACGATCCTCGCCGCAGTTATTGCCGTGCTTTCACTGGCCGCGGTGGCTGCCGTTATGGCATTCGCCTTTGCCGGTTCCGTGGCTCCGGCCTGGGTCACCTACACGGCACTCTACGGCCTGCCGCTGGCGTTCCTCCTGATGCTGTTCCTTGTTCTGGACAGCGTTGCCGGACGCCGGCGGGCAGGAAAACCGGGCGGGCGGTAACGTTGGACTGATGTCCCTCATTCGCGCGCTCAGCAAGGACCTGGAGGCACGCAGCGACGACTCGCTGCGGGCGCTGTTCGACGCGCGGCCGGACCTCATCTCCCCCGCTGTGCCGGACTTCGCTGCCCTCGCTGCACGGGCGAGCGGGCGCGTCAGCGTCCAGCGTGCGCTGGAGCGCCTCAACCGGCCACAGATGCAGGTCCTGGAAACGCTCCATCTGTCCACAAACACTGATACGGAGCACAGTGCCTCCGCGGCTGGATTGCGCAAACTGATTTCGGGTTCCACCGTTGCCGCTGTGGAGCGGATCCTGGCCGCTCTCCAGGAACTTGCCCTGGTCCACCGTGCGGAACCCCCGCATGGCGCACCCGCCACCGGCAACAAGCAGCGGTACTACCTCCCCGTTGGCAGCCTCAAGGACGTGGTGGGAATTTATCCGGCCGGCCTTGGCCGCAGCTATACAGAGCTGGTGCGCCTCCAGCCGGCGTTCGCGCAGCGCGCGGTGCAGCTCGTGTCCGAACTTCACCGCAGCGGCGCAGCCATCCATGGAGCCACAACACCCATGGAGGCAGCGCTCGCCCTGCAGCACTGGACGTCCTCGCCCGAGGCCCTCCAGGACATTCTGGCCACGGCTCCGGAACGGACCACCGCGTTGCTCGCCCGGTTCCGGAACTGGGCCATGGGTGCCGTCCCCCAAGCGCAACGCAAGGCGTCCATCGCCACTGAGGGATCCGACGTCGGGCCCATCGACTGGCTACTGGCGCGCGGCCTGCTGGTGCCCTTGGACGCTGCCCATGTGGAGCTGCCGCACAGCGTGGGGCTCTCGCTGCGCGGTGGCGCCATCATCAACGACTTCAGCCTTGCGCCGC
Organism: Pseudarthrobacter sp. Hb11; assembly: GCF_059383655.1. Taxonomy (NCBI): domain Bacteria; kingdom Bacillati; phylum Actinomycetota; class Actinomycetes; order Micrococcales; family Micrococcaceae; genus Pseudarthrobacter; species Pseudarthrobacter sp. Hb11. Next base: position 47,608 of record NZ_JBWZCM010000014.1, on the reverse strand, counting down.
CGGTCCCGGAGCTTGGCCGGACCAGCGCCGCCTTACGGCGGAATGCGGCGCTGGGGGCCATCAGTGAAACCCTGCGGCTGGTGGGTGAAGTACTCCATGCCGTGCGGGACCAGCCTTTGGCCACCCTCCGCAGCGGAGGCGTGGGCGTGCGGGAGATGAGGCGGCTGGCTGAGTTGCTGCGGATCGACCAGCCCCGTACCGGGCTTCTCCTTGAGCTCTGTGGGCTTGCAGGGCTGATCCGCCTGGACGTCGATTCGTCGTCGTGGGTTCAGCCGCCGGAGCTGGAGTGGCTTGTCCTGCCCCGGCAGGAACAATGGCTCTGGCTGGTGAATGCCTGGCTGGCCAGCCAGCGCGTGCCGTCCCTGGTGGGACAGCCGATCAACGGAACCCCGGGAGCATCTGCGCACCGCGCGGCTTCCGGGAGCACCATTATCGCGTTGTCGGCGGAGGCGCAGCGTCCGGACGCCCCCGTGGTGCGCAAACGGATCCTGGAGATCCTGAATGAACTAACGTGTGAGGCATCGGCCCCTGACGGAACAGCGCCGGTCCTGGACGCTGCAGCTGTGCTCCAGCGCGCCGAGTGGGCCCAGCCCCGGATGGCCCGGCGCTTCAGCTCCCTGATCCGCGGAGTCCTGGCCGAAGCCGAAATACTCGGCCTGCTCGGCTCGGGGGCCCTGAGCCAGCTCGGAAGCGCCATCGCGGACGATGAACCCGACGCCGCTCTCTCCATCCTGGGTGAGCACCTGCCCGCGGAGCTGAACCACGTACTGCTCCAGGCAGACCTCACCGCCGTAGCACCCGGATACCTTGCCCCCGCGCTGACCGAAAAACTGCTGCTGATGGCCGACGCTGAAGGCCAGGGGCCGGCCACCATCTACCGGTTCTCGCCCGGTTCCATCCGCCGGGCGCTGGACGCCGGCCATAGTGCCTCCACCGTGCTGGAGTTCCTGCGGGAGCACTCGGCCACCGCAGTACCCCAGCCACTGCAGTACCTGGTGGAGGATACTGCCGCCCGGCACGGCCGGCTGCGGGTTGGCGCAGCGGCGAGTTTCGTCCAGAGCGAGGATGAAGGTGCGCTGCTGGAGCTGCTGTCCGGACCGAAAACGGAGGGGCTGGGCCTGGTGCGGATTGCGCCCACCGTCCTCATCTCTTCGGCGCCGCCGCGTGAAACAGCACAGGCTCTCCGGAGCCTGGGCCTCTCCCCCTCCTTTGACGATTCGGAGCAGCCGGTGCTCCGGCTCCGGCGCGCTCCTGTACCGCACACCCCGTCCCGGCCCATCTACACCGCGCCGCGGACAGCTCCGCCGGCGGAAGAAGTCCAGGCGCAACTGGATGTGTTGCGGCACCGTCCTGCCGCCGTCGGGAATCATCACACCCCGGAAGGTGACCAGACAGGTGAGGCAGCCACGCAGCTCGGCCTGGAAGCCTTGCAGCGTGCCATCCGGCTCAAGCAGCGCATCAGCATGAACGTGGTGGACGGCATGGGGAATGCCAACCTGGAAATTGTTGTTCCCCTCTCAGTAAGCGGCGGACGGGTGCGGGTCTTCGACCCCGCGAAGGACACCGAACGGGTGCTGTCCATCCACCGCATTATCGATATTGAGGCCGCAGAGGAACTGCGCCAGTGAAGGACTCCCCCGAGTGAACGACGGACCCCTGATAGTCCAGAGCGATAAGACCATCCTCCTCGAGGTGGACCACGAGCTCGCCACAGAAGCCCGGCATGCCATCGCGCCGTTCGCTGAACTGGAGCGTGCCCCCGAGCACGTCCACAGTTACCGGTTGACTCCCTTGGGGCTGTGGAACGCCCGCGCAGCCGGACTGGACGCCGAGAAGGTCCTGGACACCCTCCTGAAATACTCCCGGTTCCCGGTGCCGCACTCACTGCTGATCGACGTCGAGGAAACCATGTCCAGGTACGGCCGGCTGCGCCTGGAAAAAGACCCGCAGCACGGCCTGGTCATGCGGACTGACGATTACCCCGTGCTTGAGGAAGTCATCCGGGCCAAGAAAATTCAACCGCTGCTGGGACCACGCATCGACGGTGAGACCGTGGTGGTGCACGCGTCCCAGCGCGGGCAGCTCAAGCAGCTCCTGCTCAAGATCGGGTGGCCGGCGGAAGACCTGGCCGGCTACGTGGACGGCACCCCGCACCTGATTGCGCTGAATGAGGATGGCTGGAAACTGCGGCCATACCAGCAGATGGCCAGCGACAACTTCTGGGCCGGAGGCAGCGGCGTTGTGGTACTGCCCTGCGGCGCGGGCAAAACGGTGGTGGGAGCGGCGGCCATGGCCACCGGCTCCACAACTACCCTGATCCTGGTCACCAACACCGTGGCTGCCCGGCAATGGAAAGACGAACTGCTCAAGCGAACATCCCTCACCGAGGACGAGATCGGCGAGTACTCGGGGGCCGTGAAGGAAGTCCGGCCGGTGACCATAGCCACCTACCAGGTCCTCACCATGAAACGCGGCGGCCTGTATCCGCACCTTGAACTGGTGGACGGACATGACTGGGGTCTGATCATTTACGACGAGGTCCATCTGCTGCCGGCCCCGATCTTCCGGATGACGGCGGATCTGCAGGCGAGGCGCCGTTTGGGGCTGACAGCGACCTTGGTGCGGGAAGACGGCCGCGAGGGCGAGGTGTTCAGCCTGATTGGACCCAAGCGCTACGACGCGCCCTGGAAGGACATTGAGTCCCAGGGTTACATCGCCCCCGCGGACTGCGTTGAGGTGCGCGTGGACCTGCCACGGGACGAGCGTGTGGCTTATGCCATGGCCGAGGACGCTGACAAGTACCGGCTGTGCGCCACGTCCGAATCCAAAACGCTGGTGGTGGAACAGCTCGTTGCCCGGCACGCCGGGGAGCAACTGCTGGTCATCGGTCAGTACATCGACCAGCTGGACGACCTCGGCGGGCGCCTGAAGGCGCCCGTCATCAAGGGTGACACCTCCGTAAAGGTGCGCCAGAAGCTTTTTGATGCTTTCCGGGCGGGCGAGATCCAGACGCTCGTGGTCTCTAAGGTGGCCAACTTTTCCATCGACCTTCCAGAGGCCTCAGTTGCGATCCAGGTATCGGGCTCCTTCGGGTCGAGGCAGGAGGAGGCGCAGCGGCTCGGCCGGTTGCTGCGGCCCAAGAAGGACGGCCGGGCAGCCCGGTTCTACTCACTCGTGGCACGGGACACCCTGGACCAGGAGTTCGCCGCCAAGCGCCAGCGGTTCCTTGCCGAGCAGGGTTACGCCTACCGCATTATCCGCATTATGGACGCCAAGGACGTGGAAACGGCCGGATAGCCGCCCCGTCTTCCAGCTTGATACGGGGCGGCGGCTCTTCACCTTGCTCACAACAAGTATCCAGACAACTCCCAGTGTCTGGGAGCATGATGGGAATATGAACAAGAACGGCCCTGAAGCGAAGCTCCTGGTAGTGGATGACGAACCCAACATCCGGGAGTTGCTCTCCACGTCCCTGCGGTTCGCCGGATTCGACGTCGTCTCCGCGGCAAATGGACGCGACGCCCTTGCCGCCGCCGATCTGCATGCCCCGGACCTCGCCGTCCTGGACGTTATGCTCCCGGACATGGACGGGTTCACCGTTACCCGCCGGCTCAGAGCTTCCGGCAAGCACTTCCCCGTTCTGTTCCTGACCGCCAAGGACGATACCGAGGACAAGGTCACCGGCCTCACCGTCGGCGGGGACGATTACGTCACCAAGCCTTTCAGCCTCGATGAGGTAGTCGCCCGGATCCGGGCCGTCCTGCGCCGGACGCAGCCCATGCTCGATGACGACGCAGTGATCCGCGTTGATGACCTGGAGCTCGACGACGACGCCCACGAAGTGCGGCGAGGCGGCACCGTCATCGAACTGTCCCCCACGGAGTTCAAGCTGCTCCGCTACCTCATGCTCAACCCAAACCGGGTGCTGTCCAAGTCGCAGATCCTGGACCACGTGTGGGAGTACAACTTCAACGGAGATGCCTCCATCGTGGAGTCGTACATTTCCTACCTGCGCCGGAAAGTGGACATCGACCCCGAAGCTCCGGCCCTGATCCAGACTAAGCGCGGCGTGGGGTACGTGCTCCGGACGGCAGAAAAGCGCTGACCTTGCTGCCGCGGTGGAAGTCGGCCTCGCTCAGGACGCAACTGGTGGCCATGATTATGGCGCTGCTCATCGTCGCCCTCACTGTGACGGGGGCAGGCACCCTGGCCCTGCTTCACAACTACCTGCAGACCCAGGTGGACGGCAAACTCAACGCAGCCGTCGACCTGGCGAGCAGGCAACGGTCCTTCTCGCAACTGCAGGCACGGAGCAACCCCGAGGTACCCACCGACTATTCGCTGATTCTGTTTGTGCCGGGGGAAGAGCCTTATCCGTTCGGCGCTGAACCCGACAACGGGCCGGACATCAGCACCATGAGCGTGGAAGAGGCCCAGGCCCGAGGCAACGATCCTTTCCAGGTGCGGGGAACGGACGGCCAAAACTGGCGGGTTTTGGCGGTGACGGTGCAGAACAACCAGACCACGGCGGTAGTGGTCATCGGGTTGCCGCTGGAGAGCGTTGACGACGTCCTGAAGCACGCCACCCTTGTTGTCACAGGAGTGGGCCTGCTGACCCTGCTGCTGGCGTCCCTGATCGCCAGCTGGACAGTATCGCGTGCCTTCCGCCCGCTTGCACGGGTGGAAAAGACCGCAGCGGCCATTGCCGCCGGAGATTTGTCCCGCCGCGTGGACGTGGAAAATCCCAGCACCGAGCTCGGCCGGCTCAGCAGCTCGCTGAATGCCATGCTGGCCCACATCGAAACAGCCTTCTCCGCCCGCATGGCGTCAGAGGCGAGGATGCGCCGGTTCGCGGCCGACGCCTCCCATGAACTGCGTACCCCGCTGGTGACAATCCGGGGCTTCTCGGAGCTGTACCGGCACGGGGCGCTGGCCACCAACGAGGACGTGGCCATGGCCATGGGCAGGATCGAAAGCGAAGCCAAGCGCATGGGCTCCATGGTGGAGGACCTGCTGCTGCTGGCCCGCCTGGATGAACAGCGCCCGTTGCAGCAAAAGCCCGTGGACCTGCAGCTGATCGCCCATGACGCGGTGGTGGACACGCAGGCCAGCGCCCGGTCCCGGGTGATATCGCTCGTGGGGCTCGACGGCGGCCCGGCAGCTCCCGCGCCCGTGCTGGGTGATGAAGCGAAACTCCGCCAGGTGGTAGGCAACCTGGTAGGCAACGCTCTGCGCTACACCCCGGAGGACAGCCCGATTGAGTTGGCTGTCGGCGTCCGCGTCATGGAGGGCGGGGAGCTCCGCTCAGTCATCGAAGTCCGCGACCACGGCCCCGGTATTTCTGAGGAGGACGCATCCAAGGTTTTCGAGCGCTTCTATCGCGCCGATACCTCCCGTACGCGGGAGACGGGCGGCAGTGGGCTGGGACTGGCTATTGTGGCCGCCATCGTCGGCTCCCACGGCGGTTTCGTCCGGGTGGCGAACACCGACGGCGGGGGCGCCACACTTGTGGTCACCCTTCCGAACCGCGATGACGCACCGGATAACGAATTTTCGGACCGTGCCGGAGCGGAGGACCTGGGTTCATACCCATAGCGTGGCGCAACGACGCAGTGGGCAGCGAGGGGCGGGGTTATCCACATACAGCCTCCCCGGCAGGGCAGCGCCGCACCCGCTTTCGTAGGCTCGTCATTGTGGCCCGGACAGTCCGGGCGCGGGAGCAGACGCTGCCCGTTCCAGCGAAAGGCACTGCCATGAGCATCATTTCCGTCGACACCGAACTGCTCCAGCTCAAATCCGCCAATGTGCAGGCAACAGTGGACCGCATCAGCGCCGACGTCCAGGCCATGAAGCGGGGGCTTGACGAGCTCCAGGGCACCTGGCGGGGCTCTGCTGCCACGAACTTCCAAGCACTCATCACGGAGTGGACCATCACCCAAGGCAGGGTGGAGGCTTCCTTGGCCTCGATCAACATGGCGCTCTCGTCGGCGGCGGCCACCTACGCGCAGGCTGAGCAGGGAAACACCCAAAGGTTCAGCTGACCCGCTGTTCGTGAAGGCCTAGGCTTCGGGCGTTCCCTGGTGGAAGCGGAGCCGCCACCGTCCACCGTCCAGTACCCAGAGGGAGCTCCTGAGGGTCGTGCCGGAGCGCGCGTAACTTCTGTAGGTCAGCAGGACTGCGCTGGTGCCGATGCGGTCCGCACCCAGGATCTCGATGTCGGTCCGCTCACCCGGGTCTTCTTCGAGTGCCATCATCATGGCGTCCCGCGTCCAGACCCTGCCCGAGCTGCCGATCTCCAGGAAGTCCGGGTGCAGCAGGACGGCCGTCCTGCCGATGTCGCCGCGCACCAGGGGACCCAGCAGTTCCCGCTCCAACTTCTCGACCAGTGCTTCGGGCGAGGCTGTCCCCGCCCGGCCTGCGCCGGCCAGGTCAAAGGCGCCGTCCACCTGGGTGAAATCCAGCTGGGCGAACTCCTCTTGAGGGAAGTCATCTGGGGTGAGTTCCTTCTGAGAGGACTCCTTCTGACCACCGTTCTGCCGGCCAACCTTCTGCTGCGTCATTTCCTGCCGCGTGGCATCCTGCTGGCTAAAAAGATCGAGTTCGTCGGTTGCGGCTGCTGGAGTTGCACCACCGGCAAAGGCTTCACCGGCTGCCGGGCCCCCCAAAGCCGGGGTTCCGGGCGCCGACGGATGGTGGGCGCCGGGAAACCCAGGTCCTGACCGGGCCGCTACCCCCTGCTGATAGGCGGTTGCGGCGGCCCGGGCCCGCTCATCGGCGGCTTCGTTCAGGTCATGCCCGGCGTGGCCCTTGACCCACTCGAACCTGTACTTCCGCCCGGCGAGTTCCCGGTCCAACTCCTTGAGCAGATCGACGTTCAGCACCGGCTTGCCGTCCGCCTTCCGCCAGCCTTTGCGCTTCCATCCTGGCATCCACTTGGTGATGGAGTTGATGACATACTGGCTGTCGCAGAGGATGTGGAGGTCCTCGTGGCGAAGGTGCGCGGTGGCCCGCAGCAGATCCAGGACAGCCATCAGTTCACCCTGGTTGTTGGTGCCGTGGGGCCATCCGCCGGCGCGCCAGCAATCGTCATTCACGTACCAGGCCCAGCCGGCCGGGCCCGGGTTTCCCAAAGCCGAACCATCGGCCGCTGCAGTAATCGTCACCGGTCCATCCTGCCAGAAGCCAACGACAATGCAGGATTGCGGGTGCAGAGACACAGCACCCGGGCAGGACCGCAACACCGTGCACGGCACCAACACCCCCATGCCCTCCTGATCCAATGAACTCAGAAGCGTTACGAGAGGAAACAGGAAAGCGTTTACCTAAACCTCTTGACGTAGGCGTCGGAGCCCCGGCACAATCGGAGGTCATAACGAGAAAACGCTTTCTGACTCCTATCCGTCGGCTACCATGCCAGCCGGAAGCACCAAGGAGGCGGACTCATCAGAAAAAGGAAGGCACATCAATGTCGATTCCAACCGTTAGCCGGAGGCGATTCCAGTTTGGCGCTGCAGCCATTGCCCTCTCCCTCCTCGCAACCGGATGTGGCACGTCCAGCAGTTCCAACAGCAACGAGGAAGTGACCCTGCGCTTTGCTTGGTGGGGCAACGAGTACCTCAATGCCCAGACTGAAAAGGTCATCGACGCCTTCGAAGCAGAGCATCCAAACATCAAGATCGAATCGGAACCCGGTGAGTGGGCCAGCTACTGGGACAAGCTGGCCACTAAGACAGCGGCCAATGACGCCCCTGACATCATCCAGATGGATCAGAAGTACATCGCCGAATACGGCGGACGCGGCGCCCTGCTGGACCTGTCCAAGCAGGAGGGTATCGACACGTCGAAACTGGACAAGGAAGGGCTGGCTTCAGGCCAGTATGACGGCGCCCAGTACGGGCTGAGCACCGGCCAGAACGCCTACGTCATCATGGCCAACACGAAGGTTTTTGAGGCGGCCAAGGTGCCCCTCCCGGATGACACCAAATGGACCTGGGACGAGTTTATGGAGACGGCGGCTAAAATCAGCGCCGCAGGAGACGGAAAAAACTACGGCGCCGCCTACGGCAGCAACGAGGCGGACCTGATCATCTGGCTACGCCAGCACGGTGAGAACCTCTACTCCAAGGACGGCAAGCTGGACTTCGATACCGCAACCGCCGCCTCCTTCTGGGAACGCCTGAAGGAGCAGCGCGATTCGAAGGCAAGTCCCCCGGCAACCGTGGCCACCGAGGACGCCGGGGCAGGTCTCGAAGAGAGCCTCTTTGGCACCAACAGGGTGGGCATGGCGTGGTGGTGGACGAACCAGCTCGGTTCCCTCGAGGCCACTACCGGCAGCAGTATTAAGATGCTCCGTGCTCCCAGCGGCGAGGGTTCCGCGGCCAAGAACGGCATGTACTACAAGCCCACCATGTTCTGGTCCGCTTCGTCACGGTCCAAGCACCCTGAAGCCGCCGCCACCTTCATCAACTACCTGGCCAACAGCCCTGAAGCCGGAGCCATCCTGATGACGGACCGCGGCGTGCCCACCAATGCGGAGATTGTTGAGAGCATCACGCCCTCGCTGAAGCCCGCGGATACCACTGTGGTCAGCTTCCTGAAGGACATTGCCCCGGACGTGAAGGAAGCACCGCCCGTTCCCCCGGTAGGCGCCGGCAGCGTGCAGAACGTGATCAAGCGCTACACCGATGAGGTCCTCTACGACCGTCTCACGCCGCAGGCAGCCGCCGAAACATTCAAAAAGGAAGTTGAAGGAATGGTGGCCGGCGCCAGGTAACAGCCCCGCGACTGCCGGACCAGGCAAGTATGCGGCACAAAAAATGCGGCCCCCTCTCGCGAGGGGGCCGCATTTATGTGTATTTGCGGGACAGGCCCGGCAGTGGCAGCCTAGAAGCCGCCCATGCCGCCCATGTCGTCGCCGCCGCCAACCGGAGCAGCGTTCTTCTCCGGCTTGTCGGCCACAACAGCCTCGGTGGTGAGGAAGAGACCGGCAATGGAGGCCGCGTTCTGCAGGGCAGAGCGGGTTACCTTGACGGGGTCGTTCACACCGGCGGCCAGCAAGTCGACGTATTCGCCTGTTGCGGCGTTCAGGCCGTGGCCGGCGGGCAGGCCGCGGACCTTGTCCACCACAACGCCCGGCTCCATGCCGGCGTTGAAGGCGATCTGCTTCAGCGGAGCGTCGATGGCAACGCGGACGATGTTGGCACCGGTTGCTTCGTCGCCGGAGAGCTGAAGGTTGGCGAATGCCTTGGCGCCGGCCTGGATGAGGGCCACGCCGCCACCGGCGACGATGCCTTCTTCAACAGCAGCCTTGGCGTTGCGCACTGCGTCTTCGATGCGGTGCTTGCGCTCCTTGAGCTCAACCTCGGTGGCGGCGCCGGCCTTGATGACTGCAACGCCGCCGGCCAGCTTGGCCAGGCGTTCCTGCAGCTTCTCGCGGTCGTAGTCTGAATCGGAGTTCTCGATCTCGGCGCGGATCTGGGACACGCGGCCGGCGATCTGGTCGGCGTCGCCGGCACCTTCGACGATGGTGGTCTCGTCCTTGGTGACAACAACCTTGCGTGCCTTGCCCAGGAGTTCCAGGCCTGCTGTTTCCAGCTTGAGGCCAACTTCCTCGGCGATGACCTGGCCGCCGGTGAGGACGGCGATGTCGGCAAGCTGCGCCTTGCGGCGGTCGCCGAAGCCCGGAGCCTTGACGGCAACGGACTTGAAAGTGCCGCGGATCTTGTTGACGATCAGGGTGGCCAGGGCCTCGCCCTCGATGTCCTCGGCGATGATCAGCAGCGGCTTGTTGGACTGCATGACCTTTTCGAGGACAGCAACCAGTTCCTTGACGTTGGAGATCTTGGAGTTGACGATCAGGATGTACGGATCCTCGAGGACCGTTTCCTGGCGCTCCGTGTCGGTGACGAAGTAGGCGGAAATGTAGCCCTTGTCGAAGCGCATGCCTTCGGTGAGCTCAAGTTCCAGGCCGAAGGTGTTGGACTCCTCGACCGTGATGACGCCTTCCTTGCCCACCTTGTCGAGGGCTTCGGCGATGAGGGCACCGATTTCGTCGTCACCGGCCGAGATCGAGGCCGTGGCGGCGATCTCTTCCTTGGTTTCGATTTCCTTGGCGGAGTTCAGCAGCTCGGCCGTAACGGCCTCAACAGCCTTTTCGATGCCGCGCTTGAGGGACAGCGGGTCGGCGCCGGCAGCAACGTTGCGCAGGCCTTCCTTGACCAGAGCCTGTGCCAGCACGGTAGCCGTGGTGGTGCCGTCGCCTGCGACGTCATCGGTCTTTTTGGCAACTTCCTTGACCAGCTCGGCGCCGATCTTCTCGTAGGGATCGTCCAGCTCGATCTCCTTGGCGATGGAAACACCATCGTTGGTGATCGTGGGGGCGCCCCACTTCTTTTCGAGGACGACGTTGCGTCCACGCGGGCCGAGGGTGACCTTAACGGCGTCGGCGAGGGTGTTCAGGCCCCGCTCAAGGCCGCGGCGTGCCTCTTCATCAAATGCAATGATCTTGGCCATAACGGCAGTAGTCCTTTCGGGACAGTCGTTAAGAATGAACCTTCGCTGCAGTGCCCGCGACGGACGATCCTTCACCGTTGGCCTCTGTATGCCTTCGGCTGCGGATCTCACTCCAGTGAGGTGTTTCTCGCTCCTCGACCGGTGCAAGGCGCCGCCGGCCGGAACCAGCTTTGCTTAGCAGTCGGTGCGTCAGAGTGCTAACTCAATAATTAGCACTCCCCACGTGAGAGTGCAAGCGAAAGGACGCGAAAAACAGTGCCGCGGGCAGCCGCGGCGAGGTTCAGCCGGAAGCCCGTCCCGCCGTCTCGAGGCCGCTCAGGGCGGGGTCGTTGTCGGCCCCGTAAGTGAAGATGCTGAACGCGGCCGTGGTGATGTCGCCGTTGGCGTCAAAGGCGATCGGCCCTGACTCGCCGTCGTAATTGGCATCCGGCCCGGACTTCAGGCGTTCCAGGCAGTCCTTATAGGAAGGGCACGGCCCGCCCTGCCCTTCCCCTGCCGGCCCCTCTGCTGATCCTCCCGAAACAGCTATCAGATTGGCGGCAATAGATCGGCCGGCGTCATTCTGGGCCCTCGCAGCAGCCAAGGCAGCAACGGTCACTGCGTCATAGGCTTCGGCTGCGAAAGACACGTCCTTCAGGGCCGGGTCCACCGCCAGGAGCCTTGCCTGGAAGCCGGCTTTGGGAAGCTGCCCGGGAACCACGGCGCGGGCGCCCTCCAGGTACCGCCCTGCCAGACCTGACCCGTAGCGGCCGAAGGCGCCGTCACTGAGGATGATCTGCTTCCCGTCAACACCCAAGTTGGCCAGTTCCGCCAGGGCGCCCTGCGCACCGTCACGGGCTATGACAATAACGGCGCCTGCCTCAGCCTTCCCGGCAGCATCGGCTGCGCTGCCCGCGTCGCCCGGCTTGAAGCCGGCAGTTGCCAGCACTTCCATTCCCGCCTGTTCGGCAGAGGCGGCAACGGCGTCCGAAAGGGCCTTGCCGTAGGAACCCTCCTGGTACAGCACTGCGACCGACGTGGCACCGGCGTCCTTGGCCAACTTCACCAGGACGGGACCCTGCGCGACGTCGGACGCTGCGGTCCTGAAGTAATAGCCGCCGCTGGTGATGCTGCTGAGCCCGGCGGCAGTGTTGGCTGGCGAGATGAGCGGAGTGCGGGCACGGGAGAGGACGTCAATTGCCGCTGCGGCACGGCTTGAATCGGTGGGGCCGATGACAACGTCCGCCTTCGCGGCGACGAGCGCCTCGGCCTGTTCCGCCGCACCCTGTCCCGTACCGGCTGGAAGGAGTTCCACCGGCTTGCCCTTGTGGCCGCCTGCAGCATTGATTTCCTGCACTGCGAGCCTGGCGGCGGCAAGTTGCGGGGCATTGAGGAAGCCGTTTTGGCCGGCGTTGTCCAGGATCAGTCCCACGCGCAGGGTGCCGTCACCGGAAGCCTCTGCGGCTTCCACCCGGGCATTGCCGGTGGCCCCGGAACAGGCTGTCAATACCAGGGCAGAACACAGGGCAGCCGTGGAAAGCGCCCGGCGGAGGTTTGCAGGGCGGAGGTTCAGATCAGTCACTCTGCCGGCCGGACGCTTTCAGCTTGCGGGCCCTTCTCGCCTTCGCCCACTTCGAGCTCCACCCGCTGGCCCTCGTCCAGGGCCCGGTAACCATCACCCTGAATGGCGGACCAATGGACAAAGATGTCATCGCCGGAGCCGTCAACGGTAATAAAGCCGTAGCCTTTTTCAGCGTTGAACCATTTGACGGTTCCCTGTGCCATGCTGACCACTCTTTCCGTTATGTCCGCACACCGCTGTGCGCCGACAGGCTCCAACCGCACCTAAAATCACTCTAGCCAATGCCCGGCCAGGGGTAGCCGGCTGCCGCGTGACCGCCCGCAAAAGTTATCCAGGCGTAACCGCTAAGCCTCACGCGGCTCCTGGAGGCTTACTGGTAGCCGGGCCCCAGCACCACAACCAGCGGCACCTGGAATTCTGTGCTTTCCACCACCGCGGGAATGCCGAGAAGCGCCGCCAAGGCCTGGGCGCCGGGCAGTTGGTCGGCCCCCTGGTAGAAGACGACGGACGCCTGCTGCGGGGAACCGGCCCAGTTGCCCACCTGGCCGAGCGTCCAGCCGTCGGCCTGGACCGTTCCACCCACCCGGCCGGCAAGTCCTGCCGTCCCTGCGGCGTTGTAAATGGCAACGCTTTGTGTCTTGTCGATGACCGCGGGAGCGGAGGTTGGCTCGTCCGGTTCCGGTTCGGCGACCGCGCTGGCTTCGGGCTCGGTGAACGGGGATGGCGTTGCCACCGCAGAAGGTTCCGGAGAGGCCTTGGGGGTGGCCGAAGGAGTGGAACCGGTGCCGGCCAGCGGGGAAGCCGCCTGGCTTACTGATGCCTGGTCCGGGGTGCTGACGCTAAGCTTGGGAAGGATCAGGAAGGACACCAGTCCAATCGCCAGGGCGGCAATGCCCACTGCGAGAATGGGCCAGAGCCGCACCCGTGACGGGGCGGAAGCCGTGCGGTGGACTCCTTGTCGCGAAGCAGTTTCCGGGACCTTGTCGAATTCATCGCGGGCGTATTTGGGCATGGAGATATCCTTGTTGATTGCTGCTGGCGGCTCAGCTCGAGCGTCTTAGGCGTCGGACCCCAGGCGCCGTGCGGTACGTGCACGGTGACGCGACGTACGTAGTCTACGCAATCGCTTGACCAGCATGGGATCGTGGGCAAGCGCATCCTCGGTGTCAATCAAGGCGTTGAGCAGCTGGTAGTAGTGTGTGGCGGAAAGGTCGAAAAGCTCCCGGATGGCCTGCTCCTTGGCGCCGGCGTACTTCCACCACTGCCGCTCCAGGGCAAGCATCTGCTGGTCACGCTCGCTCAACGGCGAGTCACGAAGCTTGAAGTCGGCCAGGAGGGAGTGCCGGGATTCCGGCTCCGGCAGGTGCTCCCGAGCTGGTTCCGCCACGGCGAACTCCTTAGCTGGTTACGTAAAATGTCTGACCCCCATGCTACGGACGAATAACAGCGTTGTCATTTGCGCCGGTGACAACATGCCCGGGCCCCGCTTCCGGATGCCCTGCAAGAATGGGACGGTGTTTGCATCAGATGCCTTGTTCGAACTTGAGCAGGAACCAGCGCGCGGAACCGGTTTCGCCGAGCTGGCGCAGCTCCCGCTGGAGGAGCTCATGGCGCCCGACTGGGCCGCCGCCCTGGCGGGCGTGGAAACGGAGCTTCGGGAGGTGCTTACCTTCCTCGCGGACGAAGTGGCGGCCGGACACCAGGTGCTGCCGGCGCCGTCGAACGTCCTGCGGGCCTTCCGGCAGCCCCTCGCCACGGTAAAGGTCCTGATCGTGGGCCAGGATCCCTATCCGACGCCGGGACATGCGGTGGGGTTGTCCTTCTCCGTGGATCCCCGCACACGGCCCATCCCCCGGAGCCTGGCGAACATCTACAGGGAGCTGGAAGCGGACCTCGGGCTGCCGGCGCGGGTCCACGGCGACCTGTCCGCCTGGGCTGACCAGGGCGTGCTGCTCCTGAACCGCGTCATGACAGTGCGCGCGGGATCGGCCGGCTCGCACCGCGGCAAGGGCTGGGAGAAGATCACGACGGCGGCAGTCACGGCGGTCGCCCACCGGCGGAACCACGACGGGTCCAAAATGCCTCTGGTTGCGGTGCTGTGGGGAAAGGACGCCGAAAGTGTCCGGCCCCTCCTGGAAGGAGCTCCTGCGGTGGCGAGTGCCCACCCCAGTCCGCTGTCCGCATCCCGCGGCTTTTTTGGGTCCCGGCCTTTCAGCCGCGTCAATGAACTCCTGAGCGGGCAGGGTGCCCTTGGCGTAACCTGGGAGCTCCCCCCGGCGCCCTAGCTTAGGCTTGCCTTATGAGCACCCTTCCCGCCGCTACCAGCGCCAACAAGAAAAGCCGTCCGCAGATCAACCTCGCCGTTGTACGCAGGGAAGAGCTTTCCCCGCACATGGTGCGGATCGTCGCCGGCGGGGACGGCTTCGCGGACTTCGTCAACAACGATTTTGTGGACCGGTACGTCAAGATCGTTTTTCCGCAGCCGGGGGTGGAGTATCCCTCTCCCCTGGATCTGTGGAGCATCCGTGAGACCATGCCGAGGGAACAATGGCCGTTCACCCGCACGTACACCATCCGCTGGGTGGACCCAGTGGCGCGCGAGCTGGCCATCGATTTTGTGGTCCACGGCGACGAAGGCCTCGCCGGCCCGTGGGCAGCCAAGGCGCAGCAAGGCGACATCCTGACCTTCACCGGCCCCGGCGGCGCCTACAACCCGGCACCCGACGCCGACTGGTACCTCTACGCCGGCGACGAGGCGGCGCTGCCGGCCATTGCTGCGTGCCTGGAGTCCCTGCCGAGGGAGGCAGTGGGCCTCGCCTTTGTGGAGGTGGATTCGAACGCCGACATCCAGCCGATTGCCGCTCCCGCCGGAGTGACAATCCACTGGATCGCCCGCAACGGTGTCCCCGCGGGCGAGAGCGACGTCCTGGTGCAGGCCGTGGCAAACGCCGAATGGCCCGCGGGCAGGGTGGACGTGTTCGCGCACGGCGAGCGCGGCTACATGAAGGCCCTCCGAAAGGTCCTTTTCGATCAGCACGGCCTCGAACGCAGCCAGGTCTCCCTTTCGGGTTACTGGGCCAAGGGCCGCGTGGAGGATGTATTCCAGGCGGAAAAAAAGCTGCCCGTAGGGCAAATATAGCCAGAATCTAGCCAGATCCAGCGGGCCTGGAGCGGGTCAGCGGCGGCGGGCGCGCCGCCGTTCATTGCTCGCCAGGCTGCGCGTCAGCGGCCGGGCGAGGGTGTCGCCGAGGACGATGCCGCCGGCTGTCCCCAGGACGATGGCACCGGCGTTCAGCATCCCTCCGGCGCCGAGCAGGATCTCGGCTTCCTCGATGGTGAGCACATACATGGACCGGAAGATGGTGAGGCCGGGCAGCAGGATCAGCGCTGCGGGCACGGCAACCACCAGCTGCGGCGCCCCCATCCTCAGGGCGACCACACGCCCCAGCAGGCCAATGACCACCGCGGCCAGGGCCGGGGAAAACCGGTCACCCACTCCGAGCTGGCTCGCAGCAAGCAGGACCAGGTAGCCGGCCACGCCCACCGCCGCTGTGGGCAGCAGGAGCTGCCAGCTGGTCTGTTCGGTGATGCCGATGGCCATCACGGCGACCGCCACAAAAATGACCAGGACCCACAGATCGTAGGCTGGCGGGAAGGTTTGGGTTACGTCGATGCGCTGCATCCCGGTCAGCTCACCCACCACGAAGGCGACGGCGATTCCCGCCACGATGGCGCCGAAGGTCAGCAGCGTGGACAGGAACCGGCCCGCCGCCGTCACGGGGAAGCCGTTGATGGCGTCCTGGACGGACGAAACGAGGCGTCCTGTTGGCAGGAGCAGGAGGATGCCGCCCACCACCACGATCGCGGGCGACGTGGTCAGCCCGAACTGCCACAGCACCAGGGCCAGCTGCGTCACCACAAAGGAGCAGCTGGCCGTGATGAAGAAGTCAGGAACGCGCCACCTCCCCAGTTGGCGGGCCAGCAGGCTGATGCCGATATTGGCCGCAAAGGCGATGGCAGAGGACACCGGTCCGCCCCCCAGGACCCCCACGAAGACGGCTGCGAACGTACCGAAGGCCACCGTGACCATCCAGCGCGGAAAGGGCTTGGGGCTGGTGATGGCCTCATCAAGCCGGCGGATTGCCTCGTCCCGGCCTACTCCCCCGGCCACAATGTCCGTCACCAGCTGATGCACCTTCGCCAGGCCGGCGTAGTTGTTGGTCCAGGAACGCACCACCCGCAGCAGCGAAATAGGTGTCTGGTCCTTCGGAGCGTAGTTGATGCCGACCGACTGGTTGGTGATGTCCACTTCGATGTTCTTCAGGCCCAGCGCTGCGGTGACGGCGATGATGCTCGTCTCCACCTCCAGCGCACCAGCCCCGTACCGGAACATGGTTTCGGCCAGGTGCAGCGCAAAGTCGAGGGTCTTGCGGGCGGAGGTGTCCACGCCGCCCACTTGGATAGTGGGGTTGGCGTAGGGACTCCCCGTCAGCCGGTCCACGATGCTCATCGGCGCGGTTGGCGGGTTTTCACCCTGTACCAAGCGCCGCAGCATTCTTTTGGCTGCGGCATTCTGCCGGACCTGGGCAGGGGTCAGCGGCTCTGTTTTGGGCAGGCCGTCCGTGCGCGGCCTGCGCCCGGGACGTTCGGGCCGGTCAGTCATGGTCGCCTCCTCCCGGTGTGGTGCTGTGATTGGTATGTCAGGCGGAGCGTTTCAGGGGCAACTTGCCCAGCAGGGTGCGGGCAGCGGCGGCCGCCGCGCGGGCCAGCCTGTTGGCGTGAAAGACGGCGGGACGGACCGGCGTCACGAAGTCGCCCACCAGCTGGACCACTTCGCCCCCGAAGCCCTTCTTGAACTCGTACCCGCCGTGGCCTTCCTCGTCCTGGCCGGAGATGCCGAATGTTCCATAGAAGTTGTACCGCGGGTACCCCTTTTCCAGTGCGTGGAGCATCATGCCCCAGTACAGGGAGGTGGCCCCGTTGAAGTAGATGTAGTCCTGCACGGTGCCGCCGATGACACACACCACCTCATCGCCGTAGCAGACAAAGTGGATAGCGGCCACTGTGGCGACTCCCACGGAGTCGGGGAACCGCTCAATGTCCTTGAGGCTCCGTTCGTAGCTGTCCACGAGGTCCTGGACCACTTTGAGCCGGTTGGCCTTTTTCTTGCTGCCGGTCTCTTCAACCTCACGGCGCAGTTCGGCCGCCGTCGCCGATTCCGCTTCCAGCCGCTCGGTGATGGATTTCCGGTAGGCCGGGATGTCGATCTTGGCCATCATGAGCTTCGTGAACTCCGTGGAGGTGGTCCGGAGAAGGTGCTCGTAGTAGGCGCGTTCGCGGTAGACGAAGCCCTTCTCGTCCCCTGCCCTGCTCAGCGCGCCGTAGAAGTCGTCGAGGGTTTCCAGGGTTGCCTGTTCCAGGAAGACGCCGTTTTTCTCGGCTTTGCGGATGGCCTTGCGGGTCCGGTAGCTGGTGCTCATGATGAGCTCTTCCGCGTCGCTGACGCCTGCGAGGCTTTTGATGAACATCCAGTTCACGTTGACGAAGTCCATGTCCAGTCCCTGGTGCTGGAATCCCAGCCCGGCAAGCCGGGCCACCAGCGGGCGGTTGTCCTCAACCTCGGGGTGTTCCGCGCCGTCGGCATCGCGGGCGATGTACTTGACGTTGGGGGAAATCCGCAGCTCAGCGGCTTTCCGTTCCACGGCGCGTTTGCGGAGGAGTCCGACGACGGCGCCCACGAGGTCTGCGTCCGTGTAGTCCATCAAAGGCCCCTTGGCGCATTCGCACACCGTGTAGCCCAGGCGCGTGGTGGTGTAGTTCAGTTTCCCGGCAGCGACCAGTTCACCATTGCGGCGCACGCCGAAGAGCTCCACCTGCTGGCCGCGGGCACGCTGGAAGGCCGCGAAGTCAACGGACTGGAAAAAGCTGTTATGCGGGTGCTTGAGGGCAAATGCCTCGAATTCTGCGTCGCTGAGAATGGCAAATTCAAGATCGGTGCCGGTGGTGACTGGATTCAAGGGATTTCCTCATTCGCGGTTGTGCGGCCTTGGTAGTGGCAGGCGCAGGGCAATGACGGGTAGGGGGGGGCGGGCCGGCGGTGCAGGGGTTCCACCGGGTGTGTCAGGTCAGTAGAACTGCTGGCCGGTCCGCGCGGTTTCGATCCGGCGGAAGACCTTTTCTGCGCCCTTGACCCAGAGACGGTGCTTCAGGGGAGCAAGAACGTAGTCGTGGCAGCCCACGAAATCGGTAACGGTTTTGGTGAAGCTGGTCTTGAACATGCCCATGCCGTACAGGTTGTGGCTCTTGTCCTTGATCCGGGCGGCAGGCGGCGTGCCGCAGAAGTCGTATTCGGTGCAGCCCAATTCCTGCATCCGCTTGATGGCTGCCCACTGCACCAGGTGCGAGTCGCCGTACTGTTTGCGGTTCTGCGTGGAGCCGCCGTCCTTGTAGGTGGCTTTGGCTCCGTAGTTGATAACGAAGGCGCCCACGCTGGGTTTGCCGTCCTCATAGACGAAGAAGAAGTTGCCCTGGCCGCGGCTGCAGAACTCGTCCCAGAATGCGGCGTAGTACTCGTAGCTGCGCAGCGGCATTGAGCCCTTGGCGTTGACGGTGTCCGCCATCAGGTCATACAGCGCACGATAGGTTTCCGGGCCGGGTTCCTTGCGGAGCACTTCACAGCCTTCCCGCTCGGCGCGGCGGACGGCGTTGCGGGCGCGGGAGGAGATGGCCTTGAAGACGGCTTCTTCCGTGCCGGAAATGTCCAGCAGCGCGGTGGAGTCGTTGGACTGGATGTTGGGTGCCTTGACCAATCCTGCTTCTGCCAGGTGCGCCTGGACGTCGGCTGAGTCAACGAAGTCAGGTTCGATCTTGATGGTAAAGACGTTGAGTTTCCTGGTCCTGGTGAAATCGGCACAGGCTTCAAGGGCTGCTTTCAGGTCCCCGGAGGCAGCAAGGTCGGGGCCTTTGATGAGGTACCAGAGGCGGCCCAGCACCGGGAACCGCTTCTCGAGTACCAGGTTGTAGCTGGCTCCGCCGGAGCTCTCCAGCACCAGGAAGCGGACCTTCCAGCCAGTGCCGTTCTTGACCGACGCATAGGCCGCCGACTGCAGCATATTGCCGCCGTTCGGGTTGGCAGTGACGTGCTTGTCCCAGTTTTCAATTTCCTCGGCGGTGGCAAAACGTGCGGTGAATTCTCGCAAGGGGGCCGTGTCCAATCAGGGTTGTGCGCGGTTCTGTTCTCGTGGCTGCGTGCGGACATGCAGCCTCAAGTCTAAAGCCTGGCGGCGTTCGGGCATTCCAGCCTAATGGGGGTGGGGCTCTTCATTGGGCAAGGGCCAGCGCTGTTCCCACCAGACCACGCCACCTTGACTTGGCAAAGCGTGGTGGCAAGGGTTGAAGCATGCAGCCGCATCCCGGACAGTTGACGCACCCGCAAAACAAAAGCGCTGAGCGGCCGGGCGCCGGCAGGCAAATAGCGGCCCTGGTTGCCCTCGTGGCAGCGTCCTACCTCGTGGCCGGGCTCGGAGCCCTCGCCACCGCGGGCAACGTGGAAGGGTGGTACATCACCGCCGATAAGGCACCCTGGTCGCCGCCCAACAGCGTCTTCGGTCCGGTCTGGACTCTCCTCTACACGGCGATGGCGGTGGCGGCCTGGCTGGTGTGGCGGAAGCGGGCATCCGGTACCAGGCGCGCTCTGACAGCTTACGGCGTCCAGCTCGCACTGAACCTGGCGTGGACCCCGGTATTTTTTGGTCTTTACCCCGCCATTGGGACAACTGCCCTGTGGTTGGCGCTGGTCATCATCCTTGCACTCATCGTCGCGGTCGCGGTGACAGTCCTCTACTTCGGCCCCATCAGCCGCACCGCCGGGCTGCTCCTGCTGCCCTACGTCAGTTGGCTGGTGTTCGCCGCCACGCTCAACTGGTGGGCTGCCGTCCACAACTGACAGGGCACGCCACAACGGACCGGCGCGTCCACTAAGATCGCGGCCGCCGTCAGCACACGGCCACGTTGACGGCCAAGCCACCCATCGCCGTTTCCTTGTATTTGGAGCTCATGTCCCTGCCGGTTTCGCGCATGGTCACAATCACCTCGTCCAGGGAGACGCGGTGGGAACCGTCTCCCCAGAGCGCCATCTTCGTGGCGTTGATCGCCTTGGCGGCGGCGATCGCGTTCCGTTCGATGCAGGGCACCTGCACCAGCCCGCCGATGGGATCGCACGTCAGGCCGAGGTTGTGTTCCATCGCGATTTCGGCGGCGTTTTCCACCTGGGCCGGGGTTCCGCCCATCACTTCGGCCAGTCCGGCGGCGGCCATCGACGATGCCGACCCCACCTCGCCCTGGCACCCAACCTCAGCACCCGAGATGGAGGCCTGCTCCTTGTACAGCACCCCGACGGCGCCGGCGGCGAGCAGGAACCTGACCACGACGTCGTCGCGGTCCTCCTGGGTGGCGTTCTCCATGCCCGGAGCAAAGTGCAGCGCGTAGTACAGCACCGCCGGAATGATCCCCGCCGCACCGTTCGTGGGCGCGGTGACCACGCGGCCGCCAGAGGCGTTCTCCTCGTTGACCGCGAGGGCGATCAAGTTAACCCACTCCTGCCAATACTTCGGGTCCCGGTCCTTGTCCTCCTTCAGGAGCCGGTCATGCCAGTCCGGGGCACGACGGCGGACCTTCAGTCCCCCGGGCAGCAAACCTTCACGCTTGAGGCTGGTCTGCACGCAGGCCTCCATCACTGACCAGATGTGAAGCAGGCCCGCCCGGATCTCTTCCTCGGAGCGGGAGGCTTTCTCGTTGACCAGCATGATGTCGCCAATCGAGAGCCCCTTGGACCGGCAGTGTTCCAGCAGCTCGGCAGCAGTGCGGAAGGGCAGCGGCAGTTCCTTTTTGGATTCCTCGAGCTCCTGCTGCGCGGCGTCCTCCTCACCTTCGCGGACGATGAAGCCACCGCCCACGGAGAAGAACGTGGCGGTGTGGAGGATCTCGTCCTCTGCGTCAAAGATGGCGAAGGTCATGCCGTTGGTGTGCCGCGGCAGGATGGTCAGCGGCCTCAGCACCATGTCCTTCACCCCATACGGCAGCGGCACCGCACCGGCGAGCTGCAGGGTGCCCGTCCCGTCGATGGCCGCCAACCGTTCCTCCACCTCGTCAGGCAGGATCAGCTCCGGATGGTAACCCTCCAGCCCCAGCAGGATCGCGGTCATCGTCCCATGCCCGTGTCCGGTCGCCGCGAGCGACCCATATAAGTCCACCCGCAGCGACGCCACACGGTCCAGGGCACCGGAGGATTTCAGCTCCTCCGCAAAAACGGCAGCAGCCCGCATCGGCCCCACAGTATGAGAACTCGACGGCCCAATCCCGATAGAGAAAAGGTCAAAGACACCAACAGCCATTACTTGTCCTAACTAAGAATGTGCGTGGGTTACGTGGCGGGGTTGGGTGCGACTGGCCTATCTGTGGGGACCAGGAGGGGCCGGCGGAGCCGGACTTTTCGAAAGCCTGCGTCAAAGCGACGAAGGAGCAGCAGGCGTGAAAATGTCCGGTCCGCCGGCCCAAAGCCAGCCACGGAGGTTCCGCGAGGAACGAGCCAGCACGCGCGAAAAATCCGGTCCGCCGGTCACGAAGCCAACCACGGAGCACCAGAGCTACTTGGCGCGTCGATAGAACGGGAGGTTGACCACTTCGAACGGCTCTGCCTTGCCTCGGAGATCAACGTCCAAGGCGGTGCCCACTTCGGTGAACCCGACGTCGACGTACGCCATGGCTATCGGATATCCCAGCGTGGGTGACGGCTGGCCGGAGGTGACTTCGCCGACCACGTTGCCGTCCTTGAGGACCGGGTAGTGCGCCCGGCCTGCACGGCGGCCCAGGCCTTTAAGGCCCACGAGCCTGCGGCCGGACGTGGTGCCGGCACCGGCTGCCTTCTGGGCGGCCAGCGCTGCCTTGCCCACGAAGTCGCCTGCCTTGGAAAGCCCAACGACGGGTCCCAGGCCTGCAGCAAACGGGTCGCCCTGCAGGGACAGTTCGTTGCCGTACAGCGGCATCCCCGCTTCCAGGCGAAGGGAATCGCGGGAGGCGAGGCCCGCCGGCGTCAACTCCCCCTCGTCCGCAATGGCGACGAGTGCCTGCCAAAGGCCCGCGGCGTCGTCGTTCGCTACAAATATTTCGAACCCGTCCTCACCGGTGTAACCGGTGCGGGCAAGCAGGAGGTTCAGCCCGGCGCCTGCCACCAGGAACGGAACCTCGACGGCGGCGTAATACTTCAGCTCTGTCACCAGGCTGTGCTGCGCGGCCGGGACGAGTCGGAGCAGCAGCTCCTGCGCCGTAGGGCCCTGGACAGCGACCAGCGACGTCCCGGCGGAAGCGTCATCAACGACGACGTTGAACCCCACTGTGCGTTCGGTGAGGGCAGCGGCCACCACCGCGGCGTTGCCTGCGTTGGGCACCACCAGGAAAACGTCGCTGCCGTCAGCAGCGGCCGGGCGGCGGTAGGTGATGAGGTCGTCGATGATGCCGCCGTCCTCGTTGCAGATCAGCGAGTACTTGGCCTTGCCCACTGCCATGGCGGAGATCTTCCCCACCAGTGCGTAATCGAGGAAGGCGGCGGCGTCCGGACCCGTGACCCAGACCTCGCCCATGTGGGAGAGGTCAAACAGGCCGGCGCTCCTGCGGACGGCGTGGTGCTCGGCGAGTTCTGAGCTGTATTTCAGGGGCATCTGCCAGCCGCCGAAGTCCGTGAAGGACGCGCCCAGCTTCTTGTGCTCGTCGTAAAGAGCGGTGTACTTCTCAGTCATGGCCCTGGTCCTTAGTTCTCGAACTCGGACAGCGGCGGGCAGGAGCAGATCAGGTTCCGGTCGCCGGCCGCGCCGTCGATGCGGCCCACCGGCGGGAAGTACTTGTCCTGCTTCAGCGACTTCACCGGGAACACCGCCTGCTCGCGGGGGTAGGCGCGGTCCCAGTCGCTGCTGATGGCGGCCGCGGCGGTGTGCGGGGCGTTGCGCAGCGGGCTGTCGGTCACAGTGAAGTCCCCGTGCGCCACTTGGTCGATCTCTGCCCGGATGGAGATCATGGCCTCAATAAAACGGTCCATCTCGCCGAGGTCCTCGGATTCCGTGGGCTCCACCATGAGGGTACCGGCAACCGGGAACGCCAAGGTGGGGGCGTGGAAGCCGTAGTCGATGAGGCGCTTGGCTACGTCCTCGGCGGTGACGCCGGTCTTGGCGGTGAGCTCGCGCAGGTCCAGGATGCACTCATGTGCCACCAGCCCGCCTTCCCCCGTGTAGAGGACGGGGAAGAAGTCGTTCAGGCGCGCGGCGATGTAGTTCGCAGCCAGCAGCGCGGACTTGGTGGCCTCGGTGAGCCCCTGGCCGCCCATGAGCTTGACGTACGCCCACGAGATGGGCAGGACGCCGGCGGAACCGTACTTTGAGGCAGAAATCGGGACGTCGTCGCCTTCGGTCCAGGTGGCCGCGTTACCGGGCATAAACGGTGCCAGGTGTGCCTTGGCAGCGACAGGTCCGACACCCGGTCCGCCGCCGCCGTGCGGGATGCAGAACGTCTTGTGCAGGTTCAGGTGGGACACGTCGCCGCCGAACTTGCCGGGCTGGGCGAGGCCAACCAAGGCGTTCAGGTTGGCGCCGTCGATGTACACCTGGCCCCCTGCCGCATGGATGGCGTCGCAGACTTCGCGGACGTCGGCGTCGTACACACCGTGGGTGGACGGGTAGGTGATCATGATGCAGGACAGTGCGTCCTTGTTCGCCTCGATCTTGGCGTACAGGTCGGCGTGGTCGATGGTGCCGTCGGCGGCGGTGGCCACCACCACCACCTTCATGCCCGCGAGGACCGCCGAGGCGGCGTTGGTGCCGTGCGCGGACGCCGGGATCAGGCACACGTTGCGCTGCTGGTCGCCGCGGGAGTGGTGGTAGCCGCGGATCGCCAGCAGGCCGGCAAGCTCCCCCTGGGAACCTGCGTTGGGCTGGATGGACACCTGGTCGTAGCCTGTGATTTCGGTCAGCTGCGCTTCCAGGTCAGCGATCAGTTCTCGCCAGCCCTCGGTCTGGGAGTCCGGGGCGAAGGGATGGATGGAGGCGAACTCCGGCCAGGAGATCGCTTCCATCTCGGCCGTGGCGTTCAGCTTCATGGTGCAGGAGCCCAGCGGGATCATGGTGCGGTCCAGCGCCAGGTCCCGGTCGCTGAGCTTCCGGATGTAGCGGAGGAGCTGCGTCTCGGAACGGTAGGT
This sequence comes from Pseudarthrobacter sp. Hb11, assembly GCF_059383655.1. Taxonomy (NCBI): domain Bacteria; kingdom Bacillati; phylum Actinomycetota; class Actinomycetes; order Micrococcales; family Micrococcaceae; genus Pseudarthrobacter; species Pseudarthrobacter sp. Hb11. Next base: position 23,294 of record NZ_JBWZCM010000014.1, on the reverse strand, counting down.
GTTGAACACCGGGTGCTGCAGGAAGTCGGAGGATCGTTCGACGGCGGCATCGAGGCCGCACCCGGCGTCACCTTCGGAGTCGCTGGCGGAAGCCCCAAAGGCTTCCAGCCCAAAAGCTTCAAGGACGCCGTCGACAATTTCTGATGTGGTTGTTTCATCAGTGGAGAACCCCACCATGTCGGCGTCGATGCTGCGCAGGTTGATGCCGTTTGCCTCGGCGGCGGCCACGATGCCCGCCGCCTTGCCCGGGACGGAGACCGTGACGGTGTCGAAGAAGCTGGTGTGGAGCACGTTTAGGCCAGCGGCCTTGAGGGCAGCGGCGAGCGTCCTGGCGTGTTGATGCGCGGACTGGGCGATCGCCTTCAGCCCCTCGGGGCCGTGGTAAACCGCGTACATCGAGGCCACGATGGCCAGCAGGGCCTGCGCGGTGCAGATGTTGGAGGTGGCTTTCTCGCGGCGGATGTGCTGCTCGCGGGTCTGCAGGGCAAGGCGGTAGGCAGGAACCCCGGCGGAGTCCTTGGAAACGCCCACCAAGCGCCCTGGCATCGAGCGTTCCAAGCCTTTTTGAACAGCCATGTAAGCGGCGTGCGGGCCGCCATAGAACAACGGAACACCGAAGCGCTGCGCCGAGCCGACGGCGATGTCGGCGCCCTGCTCACCCGGGGGCGTGATCAGGGTCAAGGCCAGCAGGTCCGCGGCAACGGTCACCAGGGCCCCGCGCTCCTTGGCGTCGGCGATCACGGCGCTGTGGTCGAAAACCCTGCCGGAAGCACCAGGCTGCTGAAGCACCACGCCGTTGATGCCGCCGTCGGGCAGGCCCTTGGAGAGGTCCGCGACCTCAACCTCGAAGCCCAGCGCCTCGGCGCGGCCCTTCACGATGGCGATGGTCTGCGGCAGGCAGTCGGCGTCCAGCACTGTTTTGCCGTCCCGCGCAGCGGCATTCTGTCCGGTGGACTTATTCGCCCTCCGCATCATCAGCACGGCCTCGGCCACAGCGGTGGCCTCGTCCAACAGGGAGGCGTTGGCAATGGGCAGGCCCACCAGGTCCTGGACCATGGTCTGGAAGTTGAGCAGGGCTTCGAGGCGGCCCTGGGAAATCTCGGGCTGGTAGGGGGTGTACGCGGTGTACCAGGCCGGGCCCTCGAGGATGTTGCGGCGGATCACCGGCGGCGTCACGGTGTCGTAGTAGCCCTGGCCGATCATCTGCACGGCGGTCTTGTTCTTCGCTGCCAGCCTGCGCAGTTCAGCCAGTGCCTCCACCTCGCTCAGTGCGCCCGCCAGTTCCAGGGCGCTATCCTGCCGAATGTCCTTGGGCACGGCGGTATCAACCAGCGCGTCCACCGTGTCGTAGCCCACGGCCTTGAGCATGGTTTCAACGTCGGCCTCCCGGCGGGCGCCGATGTGCCGGTCGACAAAGGTGGCGGTAGCCGGGGCGGCGGCGGTGGAGGCCGGAGAAGCGGAAGCCGAAGATACAGTCACGGGGAACTCCATGGTTATGGCGGCGTTATTGCACGCCGCATCGATTCGGGTTCCTCCCCGCTCTGTAATTGGACCTGAGAGTTTCCGCGTTGCCTGCTTCCGCTGGCCCCGCTTGCACCGTCGGTGAGCACGGCAGTCCAGGTATCCGGGGACCGGATGCCCCAGGCGGACAGCCTGCTACTTTCCAGAGTTGCCTCGCCGCGGCGGTACATGGGCCTGTGAGATTCCTGGGGAGGTATTGCTCCTACGGCGCCTGCTTGTACCTTCTGGCAGAACTCTCCCGCCGCAGATCAAAGGCTATTCATTTGGGTTTTCCTGGCGGCGGTGAAGGCCCGCACGTGGACCAATTCTCCTATGCCGCGGGCGCAGGAGCAAATACCGGCTAGTCCCTCAACCGCTCGACGGCGGCAAGGAGTTCGTCCACCTCTGCCTGCCTGTCGCCGGGGTTTCCGGAGGGCCCGCTCTCCCACATTGCGTTGAAGTAGAGCCCGTCCCCCATATAGAGCACAGCCTTCGCCATGGCCGCACCCACGTCCTTCCCGATCAGGTCCAGCCATTGCTGCTGGATGGCAGCAAAACGGCGGCGGGCATCCTCATGTGCCACTTCGGCGAGGCGCGTCGCAGCCACAAAGGAACGGTCCATGGGGGTATCGGACCACAGCGATGACCGGATGAAGTAGGCAGCAGCCCCTTCCGGCGCAGCCGCCATGGCGGCGAGGTCCTCCCCTGCCAGGCGATCCAACCGGTCCAGGGTGGCGGTGATCAGCGCTTCCTTGTTAGGGAAGTGGTACAACAGGCCGCCTTTGGAGACGCCGGCACGCTTCGCCGCCGCATCCAGGGTGGCAGCCCTTTCCCCCACGTCAATGAGGAGTTCTTCAAAGGCATCGAGCACTGCGTCTCGGGCTACGGGTTTGCGGGGCATGGTTCCCATCATCCATCGTCGGGCGGGGTTTTTTAACTGTACCGTCTGGACGGTATAGTTAAAGGATGATGTCTTCCGCCACTCCCCCACAGAACATCACCCCTCACACGTCAGCTGCTCCGGCTGAACCGCATTGCGCCAACGAAAAATGGCGGGACTGGCTCGCGCTGGGACTCCTGATGTTCCCGGTCCTCCTGGTTGCCGTGGACAACACGGCGCTGACCTTTGCGCTGCCGACCATCGCGAGCGCGCTGGGCACGTCCGGAGTTGAGCTTCTGTGGATTGTGGACGCGTACCCGCTGGTGCTGGCCGGACTGCTTGTGGCGATGGGAAGCCTGGGCGACCGAATCGGACGCCGCCGGCTGCTTATCACCGGGAGCATCGGCTTCGCAGCCGTTTCCGCAGTAACGGCCTTTGCCCCCAGTGCCGGCTGGCTGATTGCCGGCCGCGCCGCCCTGGGCCTCTTCGGCGCCATGCTGATGCCCTCCACGCTGTCCCTGATCCGCAACATCTTTGTGGATCCGAACCGCCGGCGGCTGGCTATCGCCATCTGGGCCGCGGGGTTCTCCGGTGGTGCCGCACTCGGTCCAATCTTCGGCGGGTGGCTGGTTGAGCAGTTCTGGTGGGGAGCAATCCTGCTGGTGGCCGTGCCCATCATGCTGCCCCTGCTGGCCTTCGGGCCGGCATTCATCCCGGAATCCAAGGACCCTTCGCCTGGCCGGGTGGATGCGCCCAGCATCGTGCTCTCGCTGCTCACCATGGTTCCGGTGGTTTACGGCATCAAGGAATTCGCCACGGAGGGTGCCGGTCCGCTGGCCCTGGGGAGCATGGCCTTCGGCCTGGCAATGGGCACTGCTTTTGTCCGCCGGCAGCAGCGGCTGGCGAGCCCGCTGCTGGACATGTCCCTGTTCCGCAACCGGGTGTTCAGCATGGCCATCACCGCCAATGTCCTGGCCCTGTTCTCCTTCAACGGTTTTATCCTCTTCCTGGCCCAGCACCTTCAGCTCCTCGAGGGCATGTCCCCTTCCGCCGCAGGAGTGGCAATGATTCCAGCGCTGGTGGCAACCGTGGTGGCGGGCCTCGCGGTGGTTCCGGTGGTACGCAGGATCCGGCCGGGTTTCGTGGTGGGCGCCGGGCTGGCCATGAGTGCCGCCGGCTACAGCATGGTGACGTTCGGCAGCCATACCAACGGCCCGGCACTGCTGCTCGCTGCCCTGCTGGTTTTGGCACTGGGCGTGGGAACCGCCGAGACAATCTCCAATGACCTCATCCTCGGAAGCGTGCCACGGGAAAAATCGGGGGCGGCCTCAGCGATCTCGGAGACGGGTTACGAGGTGGGCGCCCTCCTGGGAACTGCCGTGCTGGGCTCCATCCTCACGGCCTCCTACCAGCACAACCTGCGGCTCCCGGAAGGCCTTCCAGCACCCGCCTCCGGGCACGGCAGTGGACATGCCGGTGAAACCCTGGCCGGAGCCATGGAGCTCGCAGCAAGTCTGCCCGCTCCCCTCGCGGACGCCGTCCGGCACGCAGCCGGCGCCGCCTTCGACTCCGGCGTCCACGTCACCGCCGCAATCGGGCTGGTACTGATGGCGACGGCGGCGGTCCTGGCCGCCGTCGTGCTGCGGAAGGTACCCAAGGCACAGTAGGCGGCATGGGCCGCACCACAGGCAGCCCCGCCCGCAGGCACGAAAACAGCGCCCGGCGGCCGGACTTCAAGTCCGGCGCCGGGCGCTGTGTTGCGCTCCTGGAGAGCTACTGCGCGTCGGGCGCGGTCACGCTCGCGGTGGGCTTCATGGTTTCGGCGTTGACCATCCATGCGAACTGCTCGAACTTGGCGATGAACTCGTGCAGAAGGTCAGCCGACGTGGGGTCTTCCTCATCAACTTCATCGTGGACTTTCCGCATGGTGCCCACGGCAGCCTCGAGGGCAGCAACAATCCGCTCGATGGCATCCTTGGTGCTGATCAGCCCCTCAGGGAAGGGAGCGAGACTCGTGGCCTCTGCCACCGTGGAACTGCGCCCGTCAGGGAGCGCGTGCAGGGCGCGCATCCGCTCGGCCGTATCATCAGCGAACTGGCGGGCGGCGTCAACGATTTCGTCCAACTGCAGGTGGAGGTCCCGGAAGTTGGTTCCCACGATGTTCCAGTGGGCCTGTTTGCCCTGGATATGCAGCTCGATCAGGTCCGTGAGCACAGCCTGCAGATTGTTGGTCAGTGTCGGTGAAGCTTTCATGCGTCCTCCTCGATTGGTCCAGTAATCCTGACGCTACCAGCCCCGCGTACGGCAAAGGACGGCACTCCTCGGAAATTTCTCAGTGAGCTTACTAATTTGTTTTTTGGACATAAACGAACGCGGTTCATATTTCCCCTTGCATCCGGGCGGATGGACCCCCCATACTAAATGAACGTCATTCATTTAGTGACCGCCGTCTCAATGGAGTAGCAAACATGATTGAAATTACCTGCCTCGACGCCCCCGCCTCCCTGGCCCGGACATCGCCGTCCGGCCGGCCAGCCCTGCGCGTGGGCGTGGTCCAGCACCGGTGGCAAGCAGACAGTGCAGCCGTCGAGGCCGAACTGAACGAGGGCATCGGCCGGGCCGCCCGCCTTGGTGCCTCCGTTGTTTTCCTGCCTGAGCTGACGCTTTCGCGGTACCCTGCAGACACGCTGCCGCACAACGATCCCGCCGAGGGCCCCACCCGTTCCCGGCCCTCGGATATCGCCGAGGACCTGCTCACTGGCCCCACCTTCCGGTTTACCGCCGACGCTGCCCGGCGCTACGGGGTGTCCGTCCACGCGTCCCTGTACCAGCGGGCCGAAGACCCTGACGGACAGGATGACGGGCTGGGCCTGAACACGGCCATCCTGGTCTCACCCGAGGGCGAGCTCCTGGCACGGACGCACAAACTCCACATCCCGGTTACCGCCGGCTACTACGAGGACAAGTTCTTCCGCCAGGGCCCGGCCGCCGCTGACGCCTACGAGGTCCATGCGCCCGCCGAACTCGGCGGCGCCCGGCTGGGAATGCCCACCTGCTGGGATGAATGGTTCCCTGAAGTAGCCCGGCTGTACTCCCTGGGAGGCGCGGAAATCCTGGTCTACCCCACGGCTATCGGTTCAGAGCCTGACCACCCCGATTTTGATACCCAGCCGCTCTGGCAGCAGGTGATTGTAGGAAACGGCATCGCCAACGGGCTCTTTATGATCGCGCCGAACCGCTGGGGAAGTGAAGGCACCCTGAACTTTTACGGATCGTCCTTCATCTCCGATCCCTACGGCCGCATCCTCGCCCAGGCACCCCGCGATGCATCGGCTGTCCTGGTAGCTGATGTGGACCTGGACCAGCGGAAGGACTGGCTGACGCTGTTCCCCTTCCTCGCAACGCGCCGCCCGGACACCTACGGCCGCCTCACCGAACCCGTCCGCCCGAATGAATCCATCGGCGGCGAGCGCGGGTTCGCGGAGGTCTGCTCGTGACCGCCGCCGCGGTGCATCAGGACGCCGGCGTACCGCTGCTGGCTTCGCAGGCCCAGCAGTGGCGGATGCCTGCTGAAACAGCCCGCCAGGAGCGGCTTTGGATGGCCTTTCCTGCCGGCGGCTACACCCTTGGTGAGTCGGCTGAAGCCGCCCACGCGGCCCGGTCCACCTGGGCCGCGGTGGCGAATGCCGCCGTCGAATTCCAGCCTGTCACCATGGTGGTGGACCCCGACGACGTCACAACAGCCGCCGCCTACCTGCACCCTGACGTTGAGGTGCTTGCGGCCCCGTTGAACGACGCGTGGATGCGCGACATCGGCCCCACCTTTGTCGTGGACGGCGAGGGGCAGCTCGGCGCCGTGGACTGGGTGTTCAACGGCTGGGGCGGGCAGGACTGGGCGAAGTGGGACAAGGATGCCCTGATCGCCGCCGAGGTGGCCGGGCGCTCAGGTGCGCGGCACGTTGTCTCAGCACTGGTGAACGAGGGCGGCGGCATCCAGGTGGACGGCCAGGGAACGGTCCTCGTTACGGAAACCGTGCAGCTGGATCCCGGACGCAATCCAGGCCTCAGCCGGGCGGACGTCGAGCAGGAACTGGCCAGCACCATCGGCGCCACCCATGTGGTGTGGCTGCCGCGGGGCCTGACCCGGGACTCCGAGCGCTTCGGCACCCGCGGCCATGTGGACATTGTGGCCGCCATCCCCTCCCCCGGCACGCTGCTGGTCCACTCGCAGGAGAACCCGGAGCATCCGGACTTCGAGGTCAGCCGGGAAATCATCGACTTCCTGCGCGGCACCACGGACGCCGCCGGCCGGCAGTGGAACATCATCCCAGTCCCCGCTCCCGAAGCACTCCGGGACGATGAAGGCTTCGTGGACTACAGCTACATCAACCACGTGGTGGTCAACGGCGGCGTCATCGCCTGCAGCTTCAATGATCCCCAGGACGACAAGGCCCTGCAGATCCTGGCGGAGGCCTACCCCGGACGGCGCATCGTCGCCATCGACGCACGGGAGCTGTTTGCCCGCGGCGGGGGGATCCACTGCATCACCCAACAGCAGCCTGCTGCCTCCCAGAAAGTGGTGTCATGACAGAAACCATCCGCAAGGACGCCTCCGCCGGCGGGCATGCTCCCGGCACCGCCCACGGAATCACCCCCAAGGGCCTGAAGGGTGGGCAGCTGGGACTCCTCGCCGTCGTCGTCCTTGGTATCTCAACCATTGCCCCGGCGTACACGCTCACCAGCGCGCTGGGGCCAACGGTGAACGAAGCCGGGCTGCAGCTGCCGGTTATTTTCCTGATCGGGTTCATCCCGATGATTCTGGTCTCGCTGGCCTACAGGGAGCTCAACGCCGACTCCCCGGACAGCGGCACCACCTTCACCTGGGTTACCAAGGCATTCGGTCCCTGGGTCGGCTGGATGGGCGGATGGGGGCTGCTCGCCGCCAACATCATTGTGTTGTCCAACCTGGCCGGCGTGGCTGTCGACTTCTTCTACCTCTTCCTCTCCCAGCTCACGGGCTCGCCGGAGCTGGCTGAGCTGGCCGCGAACAAGCCGTTGAACGTGCTGACCTGCTTTGTGTTCGTTGCCCTTGCCGTGTGGGTGAGTTACCGCGGCCTGCACACCACCAAACTGGTGCAGTACGGACTGGTGGGATTCCAGCTGCTGGTGCTCGGCCTGTTTGTGGCCATGGCCTTCGCCAACTGGTCCACCTCGGAAACAGCAATCCCCTTCAGCTGGGACTGGTTCGACGTCACCAAAATCGAGACGTTCGGGCAGATCGCCGCGGGCATTTCACTGTCCATTTTTGTGTACTGGGGCTGGGACGTCTGCCTCACCGTGAACGAGGAAACCGCCAACGGCAAAAAGACGGCGGGCCTCGCCGGCACCCTGACCGCACTGATTGTCCTTGCGATCTACCTGCTGGTAACCATCGCCACCATGATGTTCGCCGGCGTTGGGGACACCGGCAACGGGCTGAACAACACCGAAAACCACGAGAACATCTTCACGGCCCTGGCCTCCCCCATCATGGGCCCCTTCGCCATCCTGATGTCCCTGGCCGTGCTCTCCAGCTCCGCTGCCTCGCTGCAGTCCACGTTTATGTCGCCCTCCCGCAGCCTGCTGGCAATGGCCCACTACGGGGCATTGCCTGAGCCGCTCAGCCGCGTGAGCAAGCGCTTTGCGACGCCGGGCTACGCCACGATTGCCGCGGGCATCGTGTCCGCGGGGTTCTACGCCGTGATGCACGTGGTCAGCGAAAACGTCCTGAACGACACCATTCTGGCGCTTGGCCTGATGATCTGCTTCTACTACGGGCTGACCGCCCTCGCCTGCGCCTGGTACTTCCGCAACAGTGCCTTCAGAGGCCTCCGCAACATCGTGCTGCGTTTCCTTTGCCCGGTGCTCGGCGGCGTGGGATTGTTCGTCGTGTTCCTGCAGACCGCCGTGGACAGCTGGGCTCCGGAGTTCGGCAGCGGTTCTGAAGTGTTGGGGGTGGGGCTGGTATTTGTCCTGGGGGTGGGCATCCTGGCCCTTGGCGCGGTGTTCATGCTGGTGATGTCCCGGATGCGTCCCGGCTTCTTCCGCGGCGAAACCCTCAAGCGGGACACTCCCGCCCTGGTGGTTCCGGAGTAGGTCCGGCTTCCTTGCAGCACCCAAAAAGGTGCCGTACCCCGGATTCCGGGGTGCGGCACCTTTTCGTTGCGTCACCTTTGTTGTGTCACCAGAAGTGGGCCACGTCCACAATCAGCCGTGAACCTGTTCCGGGACCGGCCACCGTAAAGACCCGGAAGGGCAGCCGGGCGCGGACGCCCAGGCCAACACTGGTGTAGCCCTCGAAGCTTCCCGCGTAAACCACCTGCCGGAAGGTCTGGTAGCCGGAGACGTTGGACAGTTCGGTCTTTGCCCGCGGGTTGTACGTGACGTTGCCCTTCTGGTCATAGGAAGGCGCATGCACTGAAACCTGCAGGCGTGCGCCGCCCCTGACCGGAATGGTGAAACCGGAGCCGTCCTGGACGATGTTCGGGACATACCGGACCGTGTAGCCCGTAGCCGGGCCGTTAAGGTCAACCACCATCCGGTCAAAGCAGTAGTGCTGCCCGGTCCGGACGTTGGTGACGGAGGCGGTGCTGAATTTGGGCCCGGCTTTTGCGAGGGACCCCCATTGAAGACCGCAATACGATGTGGCAGCCGAGGCGGGCCCCGGAACCAGAATTCCCAGCCCGACAGCCACGAGGAGAGCCGTAAGCCAGATGAGGAGTTTTTTCATTGTGGGTGCCATCCAGAGGAGAGTGGAGCGATTGGATAGCTCAAGCGTAGGAGCGCTGCACTACGGAATACGAGGGTTGTGGCCGCTTCGGCGCGGAACCGTAAGGAAGCCGGGATCCGCATCACGCGCCTGTAAATCGGGGGCTCTTTTGCCCCCGTCCTTAACCGTTCCGGTGCCGTTTCTGGACCCGGCCGTTATGCCGGATAACGACGCCGGAAAGACCAAACAGCGCCGGTCACCCTGAAGGGGTTGCCGGCGCCGTTCTGGGTATGGATTTCAGCCTTCGCAGTCGCGGCAGTACTTCATGCCGTTCTTCTCGCGGGCCACCTGGGACCGGTGGCGGACCAGGAAGCAGGACGAGCAGGTGAACTCATCTGACTGCTCTGGAACCACGATGACGGTCAGTTCCTCGTTGGACAGATCGGCACCGGGCAGGTCGATGCCCTCGGCCGTGTCGTTTTCTTCAAGGTCGATCACCGCGGTCTGCGCATTGGCGCCGCGTGACGCCTGCAGGGCCTCCAGGGAGTCGGCAGGAGACTCTTCTTCTTGCTTGCGAGGAGCATCGTAATCGGTAGCCATAGCGTGTTCACTTTCGTTGCTGCACAGCACCATTTCAGGCACCTCAGTGAAGCAGTTTAGGTCATTCTGCCTTCACACGCGCAAAAGTGTGTTCAAGCAGACATTCCACGTGGTGACGCCGCGGATTCCGGCTGCTGCTTCCGGGCATGGTCTGCTCCGACGGCCACTCCACTGAGTGCCGGCAGCCAGCCCCACCGCGTCGCGTCTGCCATCACATCTGCAGCCTGGCCAGGAGTTTCGCAGGAGAACGTATCCGCGAACCAGGCACGGATTCGGGCTGGAAATTGAGCTGTCATGCCTCCGACCGTACGGAGCAAATGTTGAGGGCGCGTTTCGTCCCGGTCTCGGCGATATTAATCCCGGCCTGCTTCCTAAGGGGAGGAATAAATAGGCGGTTGACCCGTCCAAGGAACTGCTCCTAGACTCCCGGCATCGGCACTACGGGCGAATTGTCCTTGCCTTCAGTCTGGAAGTAACAGCGATGGCCACAGTTCATCACAACAATCCGGAGCTTGAGGTCCAGCAGTCACTGCAGGACCTGCGTGGACGGCTGCAGGGATCCTTGATCGAGCCGCAGGATCCGCTTTACGAGGAAGCCCGGGCAGTATGGAACGGGATGGTGGATCTCCGTCCCCGCGCCATCGCGAGGGCCGGAGCCGTCTCGGACATCGACCTGGTGCTGGATACGGCGCGGCGCAGCGGGCTGGCGCTTGCCGTGCGCGGCGGGGGGCACAACATCGCCGGCCATGGCACCGTTGACGGCGGCCTGGTCCTGGATCTGGGACCGCTCCGGGCTGTCGCAGTCGACGCCGAAAGCAGGCTCGTCACCGTGGAGCCGGGAGCCACCCTGGCTGACGTGGACGGGGCCACAGCCGCTCATGGGCTGGCCGTTCCTTTGGGGGTCATCAGTGGCACAGGGGTAGCAGGACTGACCCTTGGCGGCGGGGTGGGCTGGCTGACCCGGACGGGCGGACTGAGCCTGGACAACCTGGAAGCCGCCGATATCGTCACCGCCGGCGGAGAGCACCTACACGCCAGCGCCGACGAGAACCCCGAGTTGTTCTGGGGGCTGCGTGGCGGTGGCGGGAACTTCGGCGTCGTATCCTCCTTCACCTTCCGTGCCCGTCCCCTTCCGGCGGCACCCCTGGGGGGCAACCTCTTCTACCGGCAACAGCACTGGAGGTCCGCCCTTATTGCCTTCGATGCCTGGACCCGGGACCTGCCTGATGAGATGAACCCGATCATCTCGTTCCTGATCTTCCCGCCCGAGTTCGGCATGGGCAACGAGCCCTGGATGGTCCTTGGAGTCGCCTGGGCCGGTGACGACCACCAGGCCGGCCTCAACCTCATAGACCGGCTCCGAGCCGTTGCCCCGCCTGACGAAGAGGAAGTGGGACCCACTTCCTGGCTGGATTGGCAAAGCGCCATGGACGCAGTGTTCCCCAAGGGCTCACGCGGCTACTGGAAAAACGTTTCGTTCTCACGGCTGGATGAAGAGGTAGTGGACGTTGTGGTTGGTTTCGCCTCCGAATTGTCGTGGGAGGGAACCGGCATCGATATTCATCACCTGGAGGGCGTCTTTGGGCGGGTCCCGGAAGAGGCAACAGCGTTCCCTAACCGCTCCGCGCGTTACTGGCTCAACGTTTACGGGTTTTGGCGGGACGCGGCTGAGGACGAGCGGCTGACCGCTTTCGCCCGCAAGGCCTATGCGCTGATGCGTCCATTTGCCGAGCAGGGCGAATACGTCAACTTCCTGGGGGCGGAGCTGGGGGTCAGGGAGGCGGACGCTGCGCGGGATGCCTACGGCCAAGACAAGTACCAGCGGCTCGTTGCCCTTAAGGACCGTTATGATCCGCAGAACGTCCTGCGCCTGAACCACAACATCCCGCCGTCGCGCGGCTAGTCGTCCCTCTGGCGGGAAACCGGCAGACTGGGAAAAGAAAAAGAGCCCCCTGTCGGATTCGAACCGACGACCCCCGCTTTACAAGAGCGGTGCTCTGGCCAACTGAGCTAAGGAGGCGTGCCCTTGCGGGCGGGCACCTGAACGGCGCTAGATAAGGTTAGCCCAAGTCCTCCCGGTGGTAAAAACGCCGGCTTTGGCTCCCGCGGAACATGCCCGCGCAAACGGAAGGGCCCGCCTCCGGAACCTATCCGGAAGCGGGCCCTGAAATCACCCGGAGACGCTCTATGCCTTAGCGTCGATCGCTGCCTGGATCTCGGCGTTCAGGTCGGCGGTGCCGTCCCACTGCTTGCCGTCGATGAAGACGGTGGGCGTCCCGGTGATGCCGGTATTCTCTGCCAACTGGGTGGAGTACTTCACGTAGGGGCGGAAGGTCTTCTCGTCCACGCAGCTGTTGATGTCCGCACCGATGTCACTGGCCAGGGACTTCAGTTTGTCGTCAGACAGTCCTGCTCCGCCTTCGGCAGGCTGGTTGGCAAACAGAACGTCAACGTATTCGGCGTACTTGTCGGGTGCCTTGTCGGCTACGCAGGCCGCGGCGTTGGCGGAACGCGAGGAGTAGTTGGTGCTGGACTGGCGGTCCAGGAAGCCCAGCGGGCGGTACTCCATGGTGATCTTGCCTTCATTGCGGAGCGTGGTGAGCGCCTCGCTGTAGGTGTTTTCGAACCGCAGGCAGACCGGGCAGATAAAGTCGATGTAGGCAACCACCTTCACCGGCTGGCCCGCTTCGGCCCCGGCGCCGGGCGCCACCACAGGGCTTGGCTGCGCATCGGGCTTGGCCGGAAGGTTGGCCATGTCCACCGTCGCGGGGTCCGCCTTTTTGACGTCGGTGTTCGCCAGCAGGGTCACACCGCCGTTGACGTTGGCGCTGGCCGGTACCGGCCCCTGGTCTGCAATGGGGGTGTTCTGCCGGATGCCGGTGGTCACCACCAGGGCGATAATCGCCAGGATGGCCACAACAGCCGCCACAATTCCCCACCCGATCAGCAGCTTGTTGCGCTTGTCCTTTTTCAGCTGGGCGTCACGGATCAGCCGCGCTTTCTCGCGGGCCTCCGCGGTGCGCTCAGCTTTGGACTTACGTACTTCGTTTGCGGGGCTCATGTGTTCCTTGGGTCGATCGACGAGGGGGACCAATTCGTGGCAACCCTTCCATTTTAGGGGAGAAAACTGAGAGCTTGCCTGTTCAAGTATTCTGCCGGTTGACCAACGGACGAATAGCACGGAAGATTCCGTCCCGTTAGGGTGAACTAAGAGGCACAAGCAACCCCAGGGGGCCGCAATGCAAACACCCGTCCAGGAAAAACCATCCACCGCAGCCGGGTCCGGCGCCGCCGGCTCCGGCCACAGCGGGGAAACAAAGTATGACTTCATGGTGGTCTCGAACAGGCTGCCCGTTGACCGCTGCGCTCCCGGCGAAAGCGGCGACGACGGCTCCGGATGGCGCCGGTCCCCCGGCGGCCTGGTGACCGCGCTGGCACCGATGATGACCAAAACCGACGGCGCATGGGTGGGCTGGCACGGCGCCCCGGACGAGACGGTACAGCCCTTCAGCCACGGCGGCATGGACCTGGTCCCGGTGCAGCTCAGCGCCGACGACGTCGAGCTCTATTACGAGGGTTTCTCCAATGCCACGCTGTGGCCGCTCTACCATGACGTCATCGCCCCGCCTGAGTTCCACCGGACGTGGTGGGACGCCTACCGTAAGGTCAACAGAAGGTTCGCCGACGCCGTCATACGCCATGCGGACGAGGGCGCCACGGTGTGGATCCAGGACTACCAGCTTCAGCTGGTGCCCCGGATGCTGCGGGAAGCGCGGCCGGACCTCCGCATCGGTTTCTTCAACCACATTCCGTTCCCCCCACCCGAGATCTTCGCGCAGCTGCCCTGGCGGCAGGCCATCATCGACGGCCTCCTCGGCGCGGACCTGGTGGGCTTCCAGCGCGCCAGCGACGCCGGAAACTTCATGCGTTCGGCCCGCCGGTTCCTCGGCGCCAGCGTCAAGCAGCAGCAGGTCCACGTCAAGGGCCAGGACGGCGAAATCACGCACATCGCCCGGGCCCAAGCGTTCCCCATCTCCATCGACGTCCAGCAAATCAGCGAGCTGGCCCAAAAGCCGGAGATCATTGAGCGGGCGCGCCAGATCCGCCAGGACCTCGGCAACCCGAAAACCATCCTGCTGGGCGTGGACCGCCTGGACTACACCAAGGGCATCCGGCACCGGCTGAAGGCGTTCGAGGAGCTCCTGGCCGACGGCAAGCTGTCCGTGGCTGACGCCACCCTCATCCAGGTTGCCAGCCCCAGCCGCGAGCGCGTTGAGCAGTACCGGCTCCTGCGGGAGGAGGTGGAGGGCACTGTGGGCCACATCAACGGCACCTACGACACCCTCGAGAACACCGCGGTCCGGTACCTGCACCACAGCTACCCCGTGGAGGAGATGGTGGCCCTGTACCTGGCCGCCGACGTCATGCTGGTAACCGCACTGCGGGACGGCATGAACCTGGTGGCAAAGGAGTACGTCACGGCCCGCACCAACAACGACGGCGCGCTTGTGCTCAGCGAGTTCGCCGGTGCCGCCGACCAGCTCAAGCAGGCCCTCCTGATGAACCCGCACGACATCGATGGCCTGAAGGGCGCGATCATGCGGGCTGTGGAGATGTCGCCCCGGGACGCCTCCCGGCGCATGCGGGCCATGCGCAAGCAGATCCTTGAGCACGATGTGGACTACTGGTCCGCGGAATTCCTGCGTGCCCTCGATGAGAAAGCGGTCCGTGATGACTCCTGACGGCCGGACCGGCAACGGCAAGTTGGCCCTGACGCCGGAGCTTCGCGAGGCCCTCCGCCGGGTCGCTGCGACGGACCATTTGCTGGTGGCCATGGACTTCGACGGCACCATGGCGCCCATTGTGGGCCACGCCGACGACGCCCGCCCCCTTCCGCGCGCAGCCACGGCCTTCGCCGGGCTCGCCGTGCTGCCCCGCACGACGACGGCACTCATCTCCGGACGCGCCCTCGCCAGCCTGCGTACCGTAGCATCGCCGCCGGTGGACACCCTGCTGATCGGCAGCCACGGGGCAGAGGCCTGGCTGGGGCCGGGGTCTGCCGGCCTGTCGCTCGATGATGACCAAAAGGCTTTACTGGCCGAGGTCCGCAGCATCCTGGCGGAGATCGTCGCCGAGGCGCCCGGCACCATGCTTGAAGACAAGCCGGCCGGGGTGGTCCTGCATACCCGCCAGGCGGAGGACGACGTCGCACAGGACGCGGTTTCGGCCGCGCGTTCGCTGCTGCAGGACCGCAAGGGCGTCTTCCTCAAGGACGGAAAGCGGGTCCTGGAAACATCTGTGGTGAACGCCTCCAAGGGAGAGGGGGTTACGTTCCTGCGCCAGGTCACCGGGGCGACCGCCGTGCTGTTTGCCGGGGACGACACCACCGACGAGGATGCTCTGGCCCGCCTGGAGCCAAGGGACGTGGGCGTGAAGGTGGGCCTTGATTTCACCCAGGCCCAGTACCGCGTGGAGGCACCCGTGCACGTGGCGGAGCTGCTGGAGGTGCTGCTTCACGAGCGGACCCTGGCCGTCGCCGAGGAAGACCAGCAGGGTTTCCAGGGCAGAAGTTGAGCAAGGTCATATGTGACGTCCGTAACATATGGGACCAAAAGCACAACATCTGACATACTCTTGCTTGTGATGTGGCGCACAAGCACCGTGCGGCGTCACTCGGCGCTTTCAAGCCTTGGCTGAAGATCGTCTGCAGCACAAAACTGAACAAACATGAACCATTCACAACGGATCGTCCGGCACGTACCTGCCGGTGAAGGGATTGATAACTGTGGCTACAGTTACTTTTGATAACGCTACGCGTCTGTACCCGGGCACAGAAAAGCCCGCCGTCGACAAGCTCAACATCGACATCGCCGATGGCGAATTCCTGGTCCTTGTTGGACCCTCCGGTTGCGGCAAGTCCACCTCCCTGCGCATGCTCGCCGGGCTTGAGGACGTCAACGCCGGCCGCATCCTCATTGGCGACCGCGACGTCACCGACGTTCCGCCGAAGGACCGCGACATCGCAATGGTTTTCCAGAACTACGCGCTGTACCCGCACATGACTGTTGCTGACAACATGGGCTTCGCACTGAAGATCGCCGGCGTTTCCAAGGAAGAGCGCGCCGAGCGCGTCCGTGAAGCCGCCAAGCTCCTTGACCTTGAGCCTTACCTGGACCGCAAGCCGAAGGCACTCTCCGGCGGTCAGCGCCAGCGTGTTGCCATGGGCCGCGCCATCGTGCGTAACCCGCAGGTCTTCCTCATGGATGAGCCGCTGTCCAACCTGGACGCCAAGCTCCGCGTGCAGACCCGCACCCAGATTGCGTCCCTGACCCGGCGCCTGGGCGTCACCACCGTTTACGTGACGCACGACCAGGTCGAGGCAATGACCATGGGCGACCGCGTGGCTGTGCTGAAGGACGGCCTGCTGATGCAGGTTGACACCCCGCGCAACCTCTACGACAAGCCCAAGAACGTCTTCGTTGCCGGCTTCATCGGCTCCCCCGCCATGAACCTGCTCGAACTGCCGGTTGTCGACGGTGGCGTGCAGTTCGGCGGCACCGTTTACCCGGTACCCCGCTCCGTTCTTGAAGAGGCACACGGCTCCACCGTGACCCTGGGCTCCCGCCCGGAGGACCTCGAGACCGCTCCGCACGGTGAAGGCCTGAAGGTAGAGGTCGACGTCGTCGAGGAGCTCGGTGCCGACGCTTACGTCTACGGCCACACCACGCTTGACGGCAAGGACCACGACATCGTGGCACGCGTCGACGGCCGCCGCCCCCCGATGAAGGGCGAGTCCATCTACGTCCGTCCGCAGTCGGGCCACGTGCACCTGTTCGACACCAAGACCGGCCTGCGCCTGGGCGACTGACCTTTAGCATTACCGACGGCGGCCCTCCTTACTGGACGGCCGCCGTCGGCCTTTAACTGCGCCGGCGGAAGAATTAGCTGGCCACGCCTATGTACGGAAGAATTGACTCATGACCGAGGAATACAGCGCCCAGTGGCACGATGAACCCACCGACTATGCGCAGGTGGGGAAACTGCCCCGGTTCGTGGCTGCCAGCGCGGACGACGGCAAGCTCGCTTCGGTCTCCAGTTCCCTGAACATCACGGCGGCGGCGGCCGACCCTGAACTGCTCGACCTGCCGTGGCACATCGCGCTGGAGGACTGGCCCGCAGAGAACCTGGCCGCACTCCCCCGCGGCATCTCCCGGCACATCGTCCGCTTCGCCCACCTCGGCGGCTCCGTGATCGCCATCAAGGAAACCTCCGAGCACGTCGCCCGGCATGAATACCACATGCTCCGCAAGCTGGCCCGGCTGGACGTTCCATGCGTGGAGCCCGTCGCCGTTATCACCGGCCGCACCACACTGGACGGGCGGCCGCTGAACCCGGTACTGGTGACCCGGCACCTGAAGTTTTCCATGCCGTACCGTGCCCTGTTCTCGCAGATGCTCCGCAAGGACACGCTCACCCGCCTCATTGACGCGCAGGCGCTGCTGATGGTGCGGCTGCACCTGATCGGTTTCTACTGGGGTGACGTTTCGCTGTCCAACACCCTGTTCCGCCGCGATGCGGGCGCATTCGCGGCCTATCTGGTGGACGCCGAAACCGGTGAGCTCTACCCGGACCTGTCCACCGGCCAGCGCGAGTACGACCTGGAAATTGCCCGGGTAAACATCGCAGGCGAACTGATGGACCTGCTGGACGGCGGACTCATCGAGGAAAAAGTGGACCCCGTGGCCACCAGCGAGCTGATCATGGACAGCTACCGCCGCCTGTGGGCCGAGCTCACCGAAAAGGAATCCTTCGAACTGGGCGAACGCTGGCGCGTGAGTGCCCGCATCCGCCGGCTCAACGAACTCGGGTTCGACGTCGAGGAATACGCCATCAAGACCACCCAGAACGGGTCCACCATCCAGCTGCAGCCCAAGGTGGTGGACGCCGGGCACCACCAGCGCCGCCTGCTACGGCTCACGGGTATCGACGCGCAGGAGAACCAGGCGCGCCGGCTCCTGAACGACATGGACTCCTTCCGGGCCGACAACAATCCGGACATGGATGAGGAGTACAGCGCGCACCTTTGGGTCAGCCAGATCTTCGAGCCGATCGTTCGCTCCATTCCGCGGGACCTCTCCGGCAAGCTCGAGCCCGCTGAGGTTGTGCACGAGGTCCTGGAGCACCGCTGGTACATGTCCGAAAAGCAGGAGCGGCACATCCCCCTGGCGGAAGCAGTGCAGTCCTACATCGACTCCATCCTCCGGCACCGCCGGGACGAGGCCGCGATCATGCTCAACCCTGACACCGGGATGCTGAAAATCCTCGAAGTGGAGACGGAAGAGTCACGCTACGGCGACGACGAGTCGATCGACGAGTACCCGGACTCGGACGACTAAGGCTAAATCGCCTTACCGGGATTCAGGATGCCGGCAGGATCGAACAGTTCCTTGATCCTGCGCTGGAGCTCCCGGATCGGTTCCGGCTGCTCCTGGCCCAGCCACCGCAGTTTGTACTGCCCTACGCCGTGTTCCCCGGTAATGGTTCCACCCATCCGCAGTGCTGCCGTGATGGATTCGTCCAGTACTTGCTGCAGCCGCGCCATCGCATCCGGATCCGCCATGTTCGCCTTCCGGTTAATCCAGAAGGTGGGGTGCAGGTTGCCGTCGCCGGCGTGTGCCACCACCTTCAGGTTCACGCCGTTGCCGGCGGCCATGCCCTCGAGGGCAGTGACATAGTCAACGAGGCTCGAGCGGGGCACTGCGACATCCTCTCCCACCCGGTACTCGTCATCGACTTCCACGCCCCGGCTGTGGCGCCGAAGCTCCACCAGCCGTTCTGCCTCCGCGCTGGCCTCGGTGGTAACAGTCGCCCCGCCGGCCTTCAGGACTTCCCGGACCACTTCCGCCTCGGCGGCAGCGCCGAAGCCGTCCGTCTGGATCAGGAGCAGCGACCGGCCGCGCGCCGTAAGGTCCGAGCCGTGGATCTCGTCCAGCTGGGCCAGCGTACCGCCGTCGAGCAATTCCATGATGGCGGGCTGGACCCGCGCCCTGCCCACGGCCAGTACGCCCGCGGCGGCGAGACGGAAGTCCGGGTAAAAGGCTGCAACAGTGTGCACTTCCCGGGAAAGGTACTTCAGGCGCACCGTCACTCCTACCACGATGCCAAGCGTTCCCTCCGAGCCGACGAACAGTCCGGTCAGGTCATAGCCGGCCACGCCCTTGAAGGTCTGGTGGCCGGTATGGATGAGCGAGCCGTCCGCCAGCACAACGTCCAGCGCAAGGACCGAGTCCCTGGTGACTCCGTACTTGGCGCACCGCAGGCCGCCCGCGTTGGTGGCCACGTTGCCGCCAATCGTGGAACTGCGGAAGCTGGCCGGGTCCGGCGCATACATCAGGCCATGCGCCGCTGCTGCCTCGTTGAGGACGGCGTTGATAACTCCCGGTTCCACCGCTGCCGTTTCGTCGTCAGGATTCAGTTGCAGAATCCTGTCCATGCGCTCAAGGGACAGGATGATGCAGTCTTTGGTGGCGTGGGCGCCGCCGGACACTCCCGTTCCCGCGCCCCGCGGCACAATCGGCACGGCACCGGCAGCGCAGATCTTCACCACTGCCTGCACGTCTGCCACTGATTCCGGGAACACCACTGCCAGCGGGAGCTGGTAATCGAGGATGGGCGCCTGGTCCACCGCGTACCGGCTGAGGGTTGCTTCCGTCCGATCCACCTGGCCGGCCGCCAGCGTGGTTTCCAGTTCCTCAACTACGCTTCCCACGAAGCCTCCATCCTTCGTCGCACATGTCCCACCAGTGTAGGACGGCGCCCTGCGGCTTCAGGGCGGGCAGCTCCCAGGGGCGGTGCGAGGATGAGCGATCTTTTGCAAGCGCTTCCAGTCCTGACCTGCCAAAAGGCATTTCCGCTGGGGCATTTCCTGCCCTAGAAGCATGGAAGCGTTTCCAAGAGGTGCGCTGAACAAGCTAAGCTTGCTTCCATGTCTGTTGAAACTGTGACGCCCACCACCGCACCGCACACCGGGCCGCTGACCCTGATCCACTCGGAGGACAGCCAGCCCGGCTGGTGGCGCTCGGCCGTGATCTACCAGGTGTACCCGCGCTCGTTCCGCGACCTCAACGGCGACGGCGTGGGAGACATTCCGGGCATCACGGAGGAACTGCCGCACCTGGCCGAGCTTGGGGTCGACGCCGTTTGGCTGTCACCCTTTTACCGTTCCCCCCAGCGCGATGCCGGCTATGACGTCAGCGATTACTGCGACGTGGACCCGCTCTTCGGCACCCTCGGGGACTTCGACGTCATGATGGCAGAATCCCACCGGCTGGGACTGCGCGTGATCGTGGACCTCGTGCCCAACCACTGCTCCGACCAGCACGTGCTGTTCCAGGCAGCCCTCGCGGCGCCTGCCGGAAGCCCCGAGCGGGACATGTTTATCTTCCGGGACGGCAATGGGCCCGAAGGCCACGAGCCGCCCAACAACTGGCAGTCCCACTTCGGCGGTCCCGCATGGACCCGGGTAACCGGACCTGATGGGCAGCCCGACCAGTGGTACCTGCACCTTTTTGATTCATCCCAGCCCGACTTCAACTGGGACAACCCCGCCGTCCACACCGAGTTTGAGCGGATACTCCGGTTCTGGCTGGACCGGGGCGTCTCAGGTTTCCGTGTGGACGTGGCCCACGCGCTGGTTAAAGCACCGGGGCTTCCTGCCTGGGGAGGGCGGGCCGACGGCGGAAGTTCGGACGGCTTCCCGGGTCATGAGGCACCCATGTTCGGACAGCCGGCCATCCACGACATTTACCGTGCCTGGCGGAGGATCCTTGACCAGTACGGCCCGGACCGGATCCTCTGCGCGGAAGCCAGCGTGGACCTCCCCCGCCTCGCCCACTGGGTCAGGTCCGACGAGATGCACCAGGCTTTCAACTTCCCGTACCTGCACGCCGGGCTGGACGTATACCGGTTGCGGTCGGTCATCACGGACTCCCTGACCGTCCTGGGCGCCGTCGGTGCTCCCAGCACCTGGGTGCTTTCCAATCACGACGTCGTCCGGCATGCCAGCCGCTTCGGCTACAACGGGCATGGGCCCCGCGATGGTGACGGCATCGGCCCGGCCGATCCGCAACCTGACACGGCTCTGGGCCGGCACCGGGCTGCTGCCGCTTCGCTGTTTATGCTGGGGCTGCCCGGGGCTGCTTATCTATACCAGGGCGAGGAGCTTGGGCTGCCTGACGGCATCGACATCCCTGAGCACCAGCGCCAGGACCCCACATTCGCCCGGACAGGCGGGCAACGGCTGGGCCGTGACGGCTGCCGAGTTCCCTTGCCGTGGCGGGCCGATGAACCGCACTTCGGCTTCGGCTCCGGCAACGATCCCTGGCTGCCGATGCCATCATCCTTCGCTGGATTGGCCCGTGACCTGCAGGCCAGCCTGCCGTCGTCGCACCTGTCCCTGTACCGGAACATGCTGGAGATCCGCCGCGGACTGGACCTGGGCCGCGGATCCTTGGCATGGGCGGAGGACTGGTGCACGGGGTCGTCCCTGGCGTACGTCAACGGCACTACGCTGGTGCTTATGAACCTCAATCACGAGCCGCTGGAAATGCCCGCCGGCCAGGTCCTCGTCCGCAGCGCGTCTTCGGGTCTGGAGTCTTCAGGGTGGGACGGCCCGCTGGCTTCGGGCGAAACCGCCTGGATCCGGATTGGACCGGACACCTCAGCCAATTGAGCATGGCCGGCATAAAGGACGTCGCAGACAAGGCGGGTTTATCCGTCGCAACCGTCTCACGGGCGCTGAGCGGAAAATCAAACGTCTCTGCCAAGAGCCGGAAACTCGCGCTGGAGGCGGCGGGGGAACTGGGGTTTGTCCCGTCCTATCACGCCTCCAGCCTGGCTTCCGGGCGGAACCACAATATTGGCCTGGTGGTGCCCTCCATCCACCGCTGGTATTTCTCTTCAGTGCTGGAGGGTGCGTCTGCCACCCTTTTGGATGCCGGTTACGACCTGACGCTCTACAACGTGGGCGACCAGCCGGAGCGCCGGCAAAGCGTGCTGAACGACTTCCTGCTCCGGAAGCGTCTCGACGCTGTGATCGCCGTGGCGCTGGTGCTCAGCGATGACGAGATCCAGCAGCTGCTGGCTGTCCACCGCCCCATTGTGGGCATTGGCGGCACGCTGCCCGGAGCGTCCACGATCAGGATCGACGACGGGCGTCTGGCCAGGATGGCGACCGACCACCTCATCACGCTGGGACATGCCCGGATAGCCCATGTCACCGGCGACGCAGCCATGAATCAGGACTTCAAGCTGCCGGGCATCCGGCAAGCAGGCTACCAACAGGCCATGGATGCCGCTGGCTTGGAGATCCGGCCGGAATGGGAGATCGCCGCCGACTTCACTGTCCACGGTGCCTACACCGCTGCCCGCCGGCTGTTGGGCGCTTCAACGGAGCGCCCCACGGGTGTCTTCGCCGCCTCCGACGAGATGGCGGTAGGCACCATACTGGCAGCCCGGGACTTCGGCCTGCAGGTTCCCCGGGATCTCTCGGTGGTAGGCATGGACGGGCACGAACTGGGTGAGACCTTCGGCCTGACCACCATCGATCAGGACCCTCGCGGGCAGGGCGCCCTCGCTGCCAGGACCGCGCTGCAGTTACTGGAGCCTAAGAGCGGATCCGACGGCGGCCCGGTACCGCCGCAAGCTGACCAGGAGTTCCGGACGGAGTTCGTGATCAGGACCAGCACGGCTGTGCCGCCGGACGAATCCGGCCGTAAGCGGCCCTGACCTTCCTTCCTGCGGCCGTGCGTTGGGCCTAGGCCTCGCCAGCCCCGGGGACGCCCATAAAGCGGCTATACCTGGCAAGGATCAGTGGCCAGGCGGCAATGTATTGGGCTCGGGTTGCGGACGGGTTCTCGGCCCCTTCCCAGCCGTCGTGGAAGATGCGGACTTCCGTACCCTCCTCCACTGCGCGAAAGGCCACGAGCAGCTCGGTGGACCACATCGCACTGGAGCCAGGGTGCCACGTCGCGTGAAAGGACAGCGGCGGCTGCCAGTCGTCAAGCGTCCCCCAGATGCTGGTCCGGCCGTTGTCTGCGGTTTCGAGGATGAGGTTCTCCTCGAACTCGACATAGGATCCCGTACCGTACACGCCGAGGGTATCGAACGGCCACCAAAGGTGCGTGTGGTCGGTGAAGCCGGCGAAGGCGTGGGCCACGCTTCCCGGCACAACCACTGTGTTGACGACGGGCTCAAGGAGCTCGAATGAGCTCTTTTCATCGCTTCCGAACGGTTCGCTGCCATGGCTGAAGAGGCTGTTCATGGTGCTCCACTCTACCCGCGCAGCCCGCCCTGCAACGCCCGCTCACCTGCTGGCTTCTGCCGCAGCTGCGCTGCGTGGTGTGGTGGTTAAAGTGGTAGGGCCCTGACGTGGTGTCAGGGCCCTACTCTAATTTATGTCCGGCGGTGACCTACTCTCCCACACCCTCCCGGGTGCAGTACCATCGGCGCTGTGGGTCTTAGCTTCCGGGTTCGGAATGGGACCGGGCGTTTCCCCCACGCTATGAC